>DMFR01000363.1:7212-7544 GCA_003450125.1 Prolixibacteraceae bacterium
TACCCTCTCAGGTAGCAGGAGATGCCAGTTCAGCTTCGAAGGAATAGGTGTAAAATTTAAGGGAAATTCGATTCTAAAACAAAAGCAACTTTGGAACCATTACTAACTTTAAGTTATTTCTTAAAGATAAAGTAAACGGCCAAGATCAAAAATACGAACCCAATCAAGTGATTGAACCTGAAGTTCTCGTTTCTGAAGAACAGCACTGAAAAGACAGTGAAAACGAGCAAAGTAATTACTTTCTGAATGACCTCTAATTCCATCAAAGTGAATGGTCCGCCATTTTCTTTGTAGCCTATCCTGTTGGCCGGTACCTGAAACATATACTCAGA
>DMFR01000363.1:7727-7911 GCA_003450125.1 Prolixibacteraceae bacterium
GGTACCTGAAACATATACTCAGATATATTTTCAATAGGACCCCTTAAATAAATAAAGGTGCTACAATAATATCATTCACATACTTTAATATAATGTTATTGCTCTACAATGTGTGACTATTGTGTGATTAAGGTATTTGAATATCATATATTTATACTAAACTTATCAACATTAACTTATGGAT
>DMFR01000348.1:0-3894 GCA_003450125.1 Prolixibacteraceae bacterium
TTGATAATATAACTAAAACTTCTATTAATTTCTATTTTTACACCGAAATACAAAAAGGAATTTCAGCCAAATTACCATTGTGACGAAGGTTTTTGGAGAAGTAACACATCTTTATTTTTTTTTATTTGACTTTATTCATTTCCAGGACTTCTAAATGGCGTTAAAAACTAAATATCAGCACAAAACAGATGAAGAAATTGTTCATTTAATTTTGAACGCCGGAAACCAAGAGCTGTTTGAAATGCTTTATTTACGCTATTTTAAAAAAGTAAAGGACAAATGTTACAGCTTCCTGAAAGACCAAAAACAGGCCGACGAATTTGCCAATGACATTTTAACCAAAGCCTACGAAAAAATATCGGGCTTCAAAGGAAATTCTTCTTTTTCTTCCTGGCTCTATTCCATTACCTATAACTATTGCATCGACTATCTGAGGCAAAAGAAAAAACTTCACTATCCGGACTGGAACAACAGCAATGAAATTCCCGAAATTATTGATGAGTCGGAAACCGATTTCGAGGAAGCCAACTATGAAAATCTACTGACCATCCTTGAATTAATCCATCCGGAAGAAAAAGTATTGCTGTTAATGAAATATCAGGACAACCTTCCCATCAAACAAATCGCAAAAACCCTCCGTATTAGTGAAGATGCTGTAAAAATGAGGCTAAAAAGGGCCCGAACAAGGGTCATTTACATGTATCAGCAAAAATTCAACGTCAATAATTAACCAAAAAATAAAACCGTTACTATTTATTTCCTTTTCGTCTACAGTACAAAGAAGACCGTTTATTTATTCAACACAGCAGCTGAATATTTATTGCCGGCACAATCCCAGAGTAAATAATAACGTTTCATGAAAAACATTTTAAGCAAAATATTCAAGTTTACGAATGTCAATTTGCCCGCTCCTGTAAAAATCGCATTTGCCGAAAGGTTTGGAGAATCATTGAACGTTGAATGGCTTCAAACTGATGATTTCTATGAAGCCATCTTCTACCTGGAAGAAATTGAACACATCGCACGTTTTGATTCAACAGGAAAGATCCTTAACCTGAAGAAAAACCTCTCCATTCATGCCATTCCGCTACATATTAAAGAAAAAGCGGCTAAACATGGCGAATTAATGAATGTCATTGAAATAATCGAGGAGGAAGTGGTGGGCTATGAATTGATCGTGCGCGATGAATCCCTGATTCGTTTTTCTCTGCTACTGAATGAAAAGGGCGGACTGATCCATAAAAACAAACTTTAACAAAAATAAATTATCCCCCGGGCAATTCTTTTCTTCAGCATTCGTATTCCTATAACAAACCACCTTTCAAACACATAGCCGTCCTCCTCAAGACGGCCTTCAATCAATAACGCTCTGGAATTATTTATTTGGCAAAAAATATTCATAAAAGTCAACAAAATCGCCCCTTCCCTATTGCACAAATAAAAATTTAAATACTATATTTGCAACCTCAAAACCCAAAAATGGTGGTTGTAGCTCAGCTGGTTAGAGCACTGGATTGTGGTTCCAGGGGTCGTGGGTTCAAATCCCATCATCCACCCAAACATAAACCCAAATAATTGCCAATCAATTATTTGGGTTTTTTATTTCTTCCCTTGACCCATGAACTTCCTCCACATAAAAAAGGAACCTGCTTTTTCAAACAGGTTCCTTTCAAAATAAACCGAATTGATTAAAACCAAATTTTAATATTTGTAAACACCCGTATATCCAAATTCATCCCCATTAAAATCCTTGGAAACGACTTTGAAGGTTACCGAATCTTTCCCTGCAACTTTCAGAGAACTGAGGTCGAAAGTCACCACTGCCGACAGACGTATCATATCGGGGTCGCTGTTGGCATTGTGCCGTAACTGTAGAACAACGGGCTCCGTTGCAGAGGCGCCTGGCTCCCTGACCAGATTGATATAGTGGATTTTGCTTCCCCCCAGGTAGGACAGCTCAAAATTGAGCATGTTGTCTTTCAGCCAATGATCCTTCACATGAATGGGGTCATGGCCGATGCTGTCCTCCATTGCAGGGGTGATATCCAAAATACCCTTGTATAAAATATTACGCAACGAATTGATTTTCACGTAATATTGTATAGGGTTTAAAGAATCCTGCTTGGTACCGGTAATGGTGTAATTGGCCAATACCCTTTGGTGATTGGCCACAATGTCATACCATCCATTGGTCTCAGGAAATAGAATTGCCCCGTTATCCAGTTCGATGGTAAACGCTTTGTCAACAGTATCTTTTTGGATCAAACCAAATCCTATCCAGGCGTTGTCTCTTGAATTTTGATTGTCAAAAGTATCATCCAGCCAGTCACAGCCAGCTAAAAAGCTGAATAGGAACCCAACTGATAAATAGAATATTAACTTCTTCATGCTTTTTGAATTTTAAATGTTCATTGTTTTTGTTTTCAACTGTTATGCTGTAATATTCCAAATAAATAAGTTAATTTTCCCATGGGATATATTACAGTTCATCCTGCATAATTGTTCTAGATATAGATACCGTTTGAAGCAAAAAAGTTGCGTCAACATTCTTTTTTTTCTTCCTTAAAAGAAACTTTTCAAATCCTCCAACCTTTCCACTGATCTTGGGGCGTACTTCTACTTTTACCTTCTCCATAATATCAATAGACAGAATCAATGTTAAATCAATACAGAATCCATACTAACTCAATATTAATTCCAGTATCAAAGGGTAGATAATAGGTACATTATGGGTACATAATTGGTTCATAAACCCGTAATGTACCTATTATCTACCTATTATCTACCTATTAACTCTGGATTCTGTATTGATTTGGTATTGATTCTGTATTGACTTCATAAAAGGACAACCTGATGGAAAAACAGACGGCCTGATAAGGTTATTCACGATTGAAGTATAATTTGATCAACCCTGCCGATAGAGTCCATAGATGCCAAAATGTTTATTTATTTTTGTATATTCAATGTTTATTTCTGAACATTTAAAGCGATCAATCTTATGCCACAACGCGATTACCTGATGCAGCAAATAGAAGAAATGGGCTACTTCCTGGCCAGCCTGATCCGCCGTATCCTGAAATTGAAGGACGATGATAAGGAACAGGAAATAACAACGGCACTCCATGATTCGATCCAGGAGAAGTTGTCATTCAACATTGATGAAGCCATATTGATTGAAAATGAGGCTTTCTGGGATTTGATCAAAGGACACCTTACCACCGAAAACCACATGGAGAAAATGGCTGAACTGTTGATGCTCGCCGGAAAATCAATGCATCCGGTCTTGTCACCAGAAAGGATCAGTTACCTTGAGAAATCGCTTTTCATGTACACGCATCTTCAGGAAACGAGTACCAACTATTCGTTTGAACGCAGAGATAAAATCCTGGAAATCCAACAGATACTTAGAAGTTTAATTTAAAGGGATAAAATAGATCAGGCAACTTAGACTATGATTCAGCAACTTATAATAACCCTACCCTCATTTAAACGGGGCTATCACCTGGTAACCGACCTGATCGAAAGGCAGTTGCCACCGCTTCCTGATACGGGGCTCTTAAACATCCTGGTTCAGCACACTTCAGCAGCTATCAGCCTGAATGAGAATGCAGACCCTTCGGTAAGACACGATTTTGAGACTTTTATGAACAAGCTGGTACCGGAAAACGATCCCTCCCTGACCCATACCCAGGAGGGAAGCGATGATATGCCTGCCCACCTGAAATCGTCACTGATCGGGGCCAGCGTAAACATACCCATAACCCATCACCAACTGAACCTGGGAACGTGGCAGGGCATTTACCTGTGTGAGTTCCGCAATTCCGGGGGCCGCCGTAAGTTGGTCGTCACCATCATGAGCTAAAAAAGAAAGAGGAACACTGATTTGACTGATGT
>DMFR01000348.1:4066-9903 GCA_003450125.1 Prolixibacteraceae bacterium
AAATCAGTGTTCCTTTTTTCTTTTATCATATCTTCCCAATCATAAAGATTGTCGGTCTTTTTTGAATATCAGGTATGTTGGTCTTCCAGAAAGAAATGGGTTTTGCGCGGATAAATTCTGTATCGAGGGTAATGTCAGCTGCAATGCAGAGCATGGTTTCCGGTTCGCAGTATTGGAGCAACGAGTCGAGCAACTGGGCATTCCGGTAGGGAGCTTCAATAAAGATCTGGGTTTGGCCTTCAGTCTGCATCCTTTTTTCCAACAGTTTAATCTGTTGCAACTTCTCAGGATTTTTAATGGGCAGATAGCCGTTAAAGGCAAAATTCTGTCCACTCATTCCCGAAGCCATCAGGGCCAGAAGAATGGAAGAAGGACCGACAAGGGGCACCACCTGGATACTTTTGGTATGTGCAATGCGAACCACTTCAGCACCCGGATCGGCGATTCCGGGACAGCCGGCCTCAGAGATGATACCAATATCCAGCCCCTTTTGATTGGGTTCCAGGAATCGGATGATGTCTTTTTTTTCAGTATGCTGGTTGAGTTCAAAAAAGACCAGATCATCAATTACGATAGCCGGATTTACTTTTTTCAGGAAACGCCTTGCAGTACGGATATTTTCAACAATAAATACGGGTAGGGACGAAATCAACAATGTCAGATCGGGCGGTAAAACCCGTTCAATGGTGGTATCGCCTAAAGTGGTAGGAATCATGTAAAGCTTGGCCATGCGTAATTTTTTTTTTCAAAAATAGTTAAAAACACTGCGGTAGCCAGAGGGCAATCCTTATTTTTGCATAAAACAATCTTCAAAGGGTGAAAATTACTTTCTTAGGAACAGGTACCTCACAGGGAGTTCCAGTGGTCGCATGCCAATGCCCTGTATGTTTATCGGAGAATCCGAAAGATAAACGACTGCGTGCTTCAGTGATGATTGAAACTGACAGTCAGTGCCTGGTAGTGGATGCGGGACCTGATTTTCGCCAGCAAATGCTAACGCACAAGGTACGACATTTAAACGGTATACTGCTGACTCACGAGCATACGGATCATATCTTTGGGTTGGATGATATCCGTGCCTTCAACTGGGTACAAAAACAGCCCACCGATATATATGCTGAAGAGCGCGTTCAGATTGCCATCCGGCGCATTTTTGACTATGTATTTGCCTTTTATCAATATCCAGGAATCCCGCAAATGCACTTGCATCTACTTGAAAATAAACCCTTCAGGATAGGAGACCTTGACGTAGTGCCCATCCGTGGCTATCATTATAAACTACCGGTCTTTGGTTTCCGTTTCGGGAAATTGGCCTATGTCACAGATGTGAACCGATTGGACAATGAGGAATTGGAAAAGCTCCGGGGATTGGATATTTTGGTTCTCAATGCCTTACGAAAAGATGAGCATATTTCGCACTTCAATCTTCAACAGGCTCTTGAAATCATTGCTGAAGTTAAGCCGGAGAAGGCTTACCTGACGCATCTCTCGCACCAGATGGGGTTCCACAATGAGGTACAGGAGGAACTTCCGGAAAATGTTTTTATAGCCTACGACGGGCTGCAATTGATAGTTGATTGATATTTACAGATTAGTAAAAGGCGCAAAAAATTGTCTTTGACGTATGAATTTATTATATTTGTACGTCAAAAATAATTAGTATGGAAACAAAACTTACCATTCGGTTAAAAAAGAAGGTAATTGAAAGAGCTAAAGAGTATGCGCAAGTTCATAAAATTAGTCTTTCCAAAATGGTTGAATCTTATCTGGAATCTGTTACTGACCAAAAAAAAGACGAACTTGAAATTACACCTCTGGTTGAAAGTTTAAGCGGTGTCATTCATCTATCGGAAGACTTTGATTTTAAGAAAGAATATTCTGACTACCTGACAGAGAAATATAAATGAAAAGTTTATTTCTTGACACCAACATTGTAATTGATTTGCTTGCAAAAAGAGAACCGTTTTACAGGTCGGCAGCTCAACTATTTTCTTTAGCAGATAAAGGAAAGTTTCAATTGTGCGTTTCAGCGCTGACCTTTGCAAACACTAACTATATTCTTTTAAAAGAAAGAAAACCAGAAGAGGCAAAGTTAATTCTTCGTAGGTTAAAATTACTTGTCAAAGTGGTTAGTCTGGACGATAAAATTATTGGTTTATCGCTCAATGACAACGACTTTAAAGATTATGAAGACGCCTTGCAATATTATTCTGCTCTGGAAAATGAGGATAATGTTATTATTACACGTAACCTGAAAGATTTTCAAAGATCAAAAATACCAGTACTTACAGCTGAACAATTCCTTCAACAAATATAATTCTAACAAAAAAGTATCTATCAGAACGCAACCTTATAATTAAAATAAGATTATCCCATCAATATCAACCACCGGCATTTCCTCAAAATCAATCATTGCATTGATCAATGCGACTTTCTGATAGCTTTTAATATCCTCTTCCCTAATTTCTTTCTCAACAACAATACCTTGATCAAGCAGTAATTGCCGCTTGGTTCCTCTTAACAAAGGAGTAGAAGGAGTAAACCATCCCCTACCATCGAAAAACAATAGGTTGGCTGCAAAGGAATCGGTCACAAGTCCATTTTTCACAATGATGATATCATCGCAATCAGCCCTTTGAGCATAGAGTTCCTGAAGGATTTGACGGTCGGTGTATTTCAAATGGTAATCAATGCTTTCATGGTAAACTACTTTCAGGCTTTGAATAGAACGGTACTGGTAAGGTTCAATTTCAATTTGATCAATCGTCTGGCTATATACAACCCTTACCTTAAAAATTCCACCGGTGAAATTCTGTGGGATAGAAATCTGATGGATCAGATCAATCTTTTCAGCTTCAGGAAATAATTCATCCATTGAACGGTTCAGCCTTATTTGGTGAAATTCAAGGTTCTGAATAATCCCATCTTTCAATTTCATGGATTCAACCAATGGGTACATATACTTTCTGTATTAGTTCGTTATATTCAGACAAACAATCACTTAGAAAGGTAACACCACCCCCGCTTTTAAAAGTCAGATGGTCGGCCTCTTGTTCCACATACCTGATCATTACGCAGCTGTCGAGGTTGATCCCGTCAAAAATACCAAAGATTCCGGTATAATAACCCCTGTCATGTGCTTCGGTATTCTTAATAATTTCAACCGTTTTCGCTTTTGGAGCCCCGCAGATAGATCCTGCAGGAAGTAATTTACTGACAATGGATCCAATGGAGCTGGGGTAATTATGTGGAAGATTGCCACAAATTTGTGAACTCATTTGCAACAAATCGCCCGTGTTGGTATGAATCCGATCAATATACATTAACTCTTTCACTTTAACATCAGTGGCAACTATACTCAGGTCATTGCGGATCAAATCAACAATCGTATGGTGTTCAGCTACTTCCTTTTTGTCATTCAACAATTGTTGTTCTGCATCCCTGATTTTGGCATCAATGGTTCCCTTCATCGGAAATGAAGAAATAATTCCATCATGGATGCGGATAAATATTTCGGGAGAGAAGCATACAAATTGATCCTTTAGCCAGATTTTGTAGGGGGCATCGCTGAGATGAAACATTTCTCCTAAACTCAGGTTTGTTTCCACCCTGGTAGGCATGGTCAGGTTAAGTAAATATGTATCGCCCTTGTGAATGTGATCCTGCACAACAGAGAAGGCCCTTTCATATTCCTTAAAATCAACGGGGTGAATGTTCCAAAGTATTTCAGATGGAAGATCTATGTGTTGTGAATTTATGTTACTGAATTCAGGGGTTTTCCAAAGTAAAGTGGAGGTGTCACTACAATCAAAGAACAATGGTTTTTCAAAGTCGAAATCAATGATAAAAACAAAGGGTTTTCCCTCTGCCCCCATTTGATTCATTCGTTCAACAGTATTTTTTTTTATCTCATTCATAGCTGAGATCAAAGATAGATAAAGATTTGACACCATTGATTTTATATCAATTTCATCAAGAGGAAAATTATACCAGGCCAAAGAAAAACTTTGGGCAATTCTGCAAAATGATTTCAAGAATGTGGGTTAATTCGCTTTTTCTATAGTATTTTTGATTGATGAGTATTGCTGAAAACATAGATCAGATAAAATCAATTTTGCCGGAACAGGTGAAACTGGTAGCTGTTTCCAAGACCAAGGCCAAAGAACTGATTCTGGAGGCGTATCGTCATGGACAAAGGGCTTTTGGTGAGAATAAGGTGCAGGAGATGTCCCTTAAATATGAAGGCTTGCCCAAAGACATCGAATGGCATTTTATTGGCCATTTACAATCCAACAAGATAAAATACATTGCCCCTTTTGTTCATTTGATTCACGGAGTCGATTCCTTCAAGTTACTTAAAGCCATTGATATGGAAGCCAGAAAAGCAGGACGGGTAATTCCCGTTTTGTTTCAGTTTCACATTGCTGAAGAGGAAACCAAGTTTGGCCTTTCCATTGATGAGGCGACAGACTTATTGAATTCTGAAGAGTTTAAATTACTTAAGAACATCCAGGTTCGTGGGGTGATGGGAATGGCAACCTATACCGAGGATGAACATCAGATCAGGAAAGAATTTGCCTGTTTAAAATCCTGGTTCGACCTTCTGAAAAGGAGTTACTTTGCTGAAAAGCCTGAATTCAAAGAGATTTCTATGGGTATGTCGGGCGATTACCCAATTGCCCTGGAAGAAGGAAGTACGATGGTTCGTATTGGAAGTAATATATTTGGTGAGCGGAATTACCTTAAAAACTAATCGATATGACAAACTTAGAAACTCAATACATGGGATTGAAATTAAGAAATCCCATTATCGTTGCAAATTCTGGTCTTACCAACTCGATTGAAAGGATCAGGGACCTTGAAATTGCAGGAGCGGGTGCAATAGTTCTCAAATCAATTTTTGAGGAACAGATCAATAACGAGGTCAATCATCTGATCAACCATGAACCGCAAAACCTTTATCCCGACGATGAGGATTATATCTGGAATTATACCCGCAACAATTCCATTACCCGACATTTGAACTTACTGAGTGAAGCCAAGAAAGAAACCGATATCCCCATTATTGCCAGTCTCAATTGTATCACAGCCTCTGAATGGACAGTCTTTGCCAAGGATTTTGAAAATGCAGGAGCCGATGCCCTTGAAATCAATCTTTTTTTAGTGCCTACTGATCGACTTAAAAGTTCAGAAGAAATTGAGCAGATCTATCTTCAAATCGTTTCAGAAATAAAAAAACACGTTAAAATACCCGTTTCTGTAAAGATTGGATTTTACTTCACCAACCTGGTTTCCATGGCCGACAGGCTAAAGGCCAATGGTGCCAGTGCTCTGGTACTATTCAACCGGTTTTATGAACCTGACATCGATATTGAAAAGATGGAGTTGATCAGTTCCGAAGTATTCAGCTCGCCCTCTGATATCCGCCGGTCACTGCGTTGGATTGGCCTCGTTTCATCTCAATTGACGAAAATTGAAATTGCGGCAAGTACGGGTATCCATGACGGGGAGGCAGTGATTAAACTCCTTTTGGCAGGGGCACAGGTAACGCAGATCTGTTCAAGTATTTACATCAACGGTTCCCAGATCATTGCCGGGATGCTGAGTGACTTGACTACATTCATGAAGAAAAATAACTTCCAAACAATTGAAGAATTCCGTGGTCGTTTGTCCTACAAGACCATTACAGATCCGGTAATGTATGAACGGTCTCAATTCATGAGGTACTTTTCAATCAAATAATAAAGGTTCAATCTAAAAGTATTTCCACTTCAAGGGTCTTGATTTCTGGCTCTTATTGTCACACTGTATTGTATCCAGGTAGGGTGTTTGTGTAT
>DMFR01000348.1:10194-12539 GCA_003450125.1 Prolixibacteraceae bacterium
ATACACAAACACCCTACCTGGATGCTACAATCTTAATACAACAGGGTATTATATCCCTCCTCCGTCGTAAAAATCAACCCCTTTGGCTTTAAACTGAATTACTTTTGAATTTGGAGGCAGGCTATTGGTCACCCAAACGTTTCCGCCGATTACTGAATTCTTGCCAATTCGAATACGGCCCAAAATGGTTGCCTGGGCATAAATAATCACATTGTCCTCAACAATGGGGTGGCGTGGAGTGCCTTTAATGGGGTTCCCATCTTTATCTAAGGGAAAACTTTTGGCTCCCAGGGTAACTCCCTGGTAAAGTTTCACGTTGTTGCCGATAATACAGGTTGAACCAATTACTACGCCCGTTCCGTGATCAATGGTAAAAGATTCGCCGATCATGGCACCCGGATTGATATCGATGCCCGTTTCAGAATGACCCATTTCAGATATAATCCGTGGAATAAGCGGAACGTCCAGCTTGAGCAACTGGTGAGCAACCCTGTGATTGATGATGGCCCTGATGGTCGGATAACAGAAAATCACTTCACTGCGACTGTTGGCAGCAGGATCGCCCAAATAAGCAGCTTCCACATCTGTAATGAGCAAGCGCCTTATTTCAGGAAGAAAGGATATAAAATCCGAGGCAATTCCCTGCGCAGCTTTTTGACGTTCCTGCATATCTACCTCTTCAGGATTTTCACAGGTAAAGCACAATCCGGCCAGAATCTGTTCAGAAAGCAATTCAAACAACTCATCAATGTTGACTCCCACATAATGACCGATGGTATTCGACCTCAGACTTGTATTCCCAAAATAACCTGGGAACAAAAGCTCACGAACCAGGCCCACTATTTTGCCCAGTTTTTCAATCGAAGGTAAGGGTTCACCCATGCGGTGCTCGTGACAAACCAGATTGTACGAGTTTGGATTGGCCAGTTGTTCAACAGAACGGCTCATTTTGTGCTCAATATCCTTTTCTGTGTACATTTTTACTCGAATTTTAATGATCTACAAAAATCAAACAATTGACAGAAATCTCAAACTTAATTGCAGGAAAGTTTCACAGGCACATAATTTTATTCATCGCATCAATTCCAGCATGAAGCCTTGCCTCTCCTATTCCCCCAATTTCAACAAAATTAAAACCATAATGTTGCAACTCATTTTTATACAGATCAAACAATTTCAAACGGTTTTCACCTCCATTTTCCCTAACAGGATCAGGTTCCCAGGGCAAATCAGGCAGGCACAACAGGAACAAATCAATGGGACAATTCAGAATTTCATCCTCAAGCCAGTTGGGTGTCTTTCCGAAAACCCAGTTGAACCATACTTTCGTAATAATGAGCCAGGTATCAAAGATAAACAATTGCCCCGTATCCGTGGTGGTTGCCTGATATTGTTGAACCTGAATTTTGGCGATCGCTTCTACATCTGCATAGGTATAATGAAGGGGCAGTTTTTCAACATATTCGCGTGCAAATTCAGGAATATATTGTCCTTTGTACCTGTCAGCCAATTGATGCGCCAAGGTAGTTTTACCGGTCGATTCGGGCCCCGTTACAGCAATACGAATTTGTTGATCAGTTTGAATCATGGATACAAAAATAGGGTTGTAAATGAGAATACCAACAGAACTGTTGGCTGTAACTGAAAATTACTGTTTCCTGGTTACTACGAATGATTACTGAAAACTTTTTTACTCTTCTATCCTTTCAGTAACCATCGACTTCTTCCATTCAATGTATCCCAGGACAGCCATAAATGTGTAAACCACAAACAAAACAACGGTTGGCTGAAGGCCCTTATACCAGAACAAGACACAGGAAAAGCCATCTACAAAGATCCATACCAGCCAGTGTTCCAAAATCTTTCTTGCAAGCATCCAGGTGGCCACAATGCTTAATGAAGTAGCCAATGAATCGCCAAATGGAACCGGTGAATCCGTGTAGTTCTTCAGTACATACCACATCAACATGAAAATGGCAATGCTGGCAAAGGCAAGTACAAGTCCCATGTTCATGGATAAACGACTAACTTTCAATTCCTCTTTGCTTTCTGTGGAAGTGGGATTCCCTTTCACCCATTCAACCCAACCATAAATGCTGACAACTACGTAATACATCTGCAGCCCCATATCTGCATAAAGCTTTGAATCAAAGAATACCCAGATGTATAGTACCGAAGTTAAAAGTCCAACAGGCCAGGTAAGTATATTTTGGCGAATGGAGAAAAAGATATAGGCAAACCCTAAAATGGCTCCCAGGAGCTCTATATAATTTCCTGAAAGCCATTTGATTATTATTTCCATCTAAAAGTTTAAAGTTCAAAGTTTAAAGTTTAAAGTTCCAGGT
>DMFR01000348.1:12715-12906 GCA_003450125.1 Prolixibacteraceae bacterium
TTTAAAGTTTAAAGTTCCAGGTCTTCCTTGCTCCTAGCCCCTGACCACTGCTCAGTTGTTTAGAGCGGCAACTTGAAACTTTGAACTTTTAATTATTTTCCGCTTAAAATATTTTCATAAACTCCCTTTTGGTTGAACACTTCAACCGCTTTTTTGATCGACTCATCTTCATCATTCATAATCTGAAAATA
>DMFR01000351.1:0-2717 GCA_003450125.1 Prolixibacteraceae bacterium
TATGCGAATTAAGAGTTAAAAATTAAAAATAAATAGGCTGCTGCAATTCGTCCAAAGACATGTACCAGCAGTCCTTTAGTGGAACGTACCTTAGAAGCTGTTTGAATATCTGTTTTTTCGATTAACCAATTGAACAAAGATTCAATCGGTTGCCTGACTGTGGAAACAGCAGTAGAGAATAAATCATTGGCAGCTTTATCTCTCTGTTTTATGCATTCTTCCTGGTTTTTAACAGCTTTGACGGGGGTTAACATGACCGAGTTTTTGCTTTCCACAACCTGGTTAAAGAACTCGTTGTCATTGTAAATCTTATCCCCATAAAAAAACCTGTTTGCAATATGGCTCCAGTTTTGTTTATAAACGTTTAAATCATTTTCAGAGGCAGGGGTTACCACAATGCTTTCAGGAAAAGGCAAATGATGAGGGTGATGATAAGCCAGGGCATGGAGTTTCAACCCATAGTAATACATGGATTTAGTGGAACAATATCCTTTATCGGTTATTTCTTTTGCCACGCGGGCAGTCCGTTTGCCCGAACAAGTAATGATAGGTAAAGAATCCAGCAGGCTGACCTCAAAATTGCAGCTACTGGGACAGTTGTTTGAGAGGATTTGAGTTGCCAAATGCTTAAGAGCTTCCCCCAAACGGTTTATCCTCATATCAAAAGCTTCATAACTGGGTAATAAAGGAAACCAGGAACGAAGATATTCGCTTGCAAAGTTGTAAATTTGTTTCACATTAAATCGTTGTTCTGCATGCATCACGAAAAGATAAATAGTGAGAACTTCCTGATCGGTAAAGGCTGGAAGGTCATTACTACTGAACCGCTTACAAATATATTTGAGCTCGGAATCATACATATGGCAGATATAAAAATAAAGAGCTACTAATTTTATTTTTTTTACCTCGGGGATCATGGTATTGTATGTTTTGGTTGATATATAATAACACATTGATCCCTGGGGTGTTATATAATACCTGAAAAATTTCAACCCTTAATTCGCATTAGTTACGAATATATACAGACATTGGTAAGACACAGGTAAGACACCGGTAGATAGAACTACCGGGGTGCAAGCATTGAATTCAGTGGCAGGATTTATACCTGTTTGCTCCAGGGTAAAGGCCTGTATGGTTATGACAACCTTACGGTATACATGAAACTATTTCAATTTTACGCATAAGTTTACGATATACATGAAACTATTTGAAATATTTCAAAAGTTTACGGTATACATGAAACTGTACATGGAATTTTGATTATATTTGTATTGTACATTAAATAAAGAAGATGAATTACATAGCCCGGCCAACTTATAGTGAAAAAATTCAACCATTTATCGGTAAACAAATCATTAAAGTTCTAACCGGACAGCGAAGGGTTGGTAAAAGTTATATTATGCTTCAATTGATGGACCATATTAAAGAGAACAATCCTTCTGCCAATATTATTTATATTAACCGTGAATTGGAAAAATTCAGTCACATCAATACGAATATAGATTTGAATGAATACCTGGAGGATAAGTTTCCGGAGGATAAAGCCAACTTCTTATTTATCGATGAAATTCAGGAAATAGAATCATTTCAGTTAACTATTCGTAGTTTGTTCGCTGAAAATAAATGTGACATATTCTGCACTGGCAGCAATGCAAATATGCTTTCTGGAGAATTAGCTACCTATCTATCAGGGAGATATATTGAGTTTAAAATTCATAGTCTAAGTTTTTCCGAGTTTCTCATATTTCATCATTTAGAGAAAGAAAACGCAAGTTTAATGAAATATCTTACCTATGGAGGAATGCCCTATCTTCCGAATATCGGACTTCAGGATGATTTGCCTTTTGAATATCTCAGAAATGTATACTCGACCATACTGCTAAAAGATGTTGTTGCAAGGGAAAATATTCGAAATATTCACTTTCTTGAGAATTTGGTGTTCTATCTTTCAGATAATATTGGAAGCCTTTTTTCAGCCAGCAATATCAGCAAATTTCTCAAATCACAGAGAGTTGAAATTTCCACCCAACTCACACTTCATTATTTAAAAGCACTTTCAAACGCCTATTTTGTTTACAGAGTAGTACGCTCAGAAGTTGGCGGATTAAAAATATTTGAGATTGGCGAGAAATATTACTTCGAAGATTTAGGTCTTCGAAATGCTTTAAAAGGTTTCAATCAGATAACAGATATTCATAAACTTCTGGAGAATGCAGTATATCTGCATCTTTTACAATGTGGTTACCGCATTTATGTAGGGAAAATTGATCACAAGGAAATTGATTTTGTGGCTGACCGAAATGGCCTGAAAATTTATGTACAGGTGTGTTTACAAATTACAGATCAAACAGTTCAGGAGCGTGAATTTGGAAATCTGTTATTAATAGAGGACAATTATCCTAAATATGTGGTTACATTGAATGATTTGATCATTGGTGGTGATTATCAAGGCATTAAGCAAATTAATTTGCTGGATTTTCTATTGCTTAAATTATAAGGCCTATTTTCCGGCAGGGAACAAATCGCAGCTGATGGGGAAATGATCGGAATGGTTTAGGGAGGAAACCTCGAAGTTATAGCTGGTGAATCTGGGGCTGTACAAAATATAGTCAATGCGGAAAGAGGGCAATTTCCCATTGTAGGTATTGGCCGTGCCCTTTCCTGATTCTGTAAATGAATCTTTCAGGTCGCCTTTTACGGTGTGGTAAGTATAAGAG
>DMFR01000351.1:2812-3329 GCA_003450125.1 Prolixibacteraceae bacterium
ATGTGTATAAGAGACAGGGGTATCGTTGAAATCGCCGCAAACAATCACCGGGTAAGGGCTCTTATTGATGGATCTGCGAAGGGTTTCAGACTGTCCTGCCCGTTTGATGACCGCATCTCTAAATTTAAGGCTTAATTCCATCACCTTTCTTTTGGTTTTGGGCTGGGTGTTAAATTCCATGGAATCGATGCTCTGGATTTCGGCCTCTCCCAAACGGTAGGATTGCAGATGACAGTTGTAAACCCTGACCGTATCCGTATTCATCAGTATGTCAGCGTACATGATCATGTTTCCTGAATTCTCAAACCTGATTTCATCCATCTTCAAAATCGGATAACGGGTCATGGTGAGCAATCCACCGGCGTCTCCGTTGTGAGCAAGCTGCATGTGGCTGATTTGCGGCAGTTGGGTATCCTTGATGTCGAAGATTTGCCGTTTGTTCAGCCTTACTTCCTGCAGGCAAATGATATCGGCATTGTCCTGGCGCAAGAAGCGAAGGATGTGATCTGCATTCTCC
>DMFR01000351.1:3389-5254 GCA_003450125.1 Prolixibacteraceae bacterium
GATCTGCATTCTCCTTGACCGGTATTTCAGAATTTCCCATAAAATACCGCACGTTGTAGGTGGTAATCCTGACCCCTTTTTCAAAGGTATGTTTGCCTGAGAATTGAAGGTAATTGCCGATGTGGTTGTACCCGGCAAGAATGACCAGCAGCGAAAGGAGGGTAAATTTTGGTTTGATAAAGATCCAGAAAACAATAAAGGCCAGGTTAATGACCAACAGGTAGGGGTAAGCCATTCCAAAAAGGACGATCATCCAAAATGCTGCTGGACTAATAAATACCGACAAGGAAGCAATACCGATTGCAACCGCGGCAACGATATTTAAAAGAAGGCATGTATAGATAAATACGTGTTTCAAAGGTCGGCAGTTTATGTTCACACCTTTCTTTATGGGGGTGCAGTTATTACAAATATAGGAATTTATTGAATGGTACGGGGAGAATTTCAGGAACGCCCAACAACTGAACGGATCATACGGTCTTTCCCATGGATGTCTTTTCTTATTATAATATCAGAAAAGCCCTTGGCCTGAAGCATTTCCACGCATTGCTCACCGAAAGCTTCATTGATTTCAAAGTAAAGGCGCCCCTGGGATTTAAGATGGAGATGGGCAAAATCAGCAATGCGCTCATAAAAAATCAATGGCTTTTCATCCGCAACAAAAAGGGCCAGTTCAGGTTCATGTTCCAGTACATTCCTTTCCATCAATAGTTTTTCACTTTCCCTCACATAGGGGGGATTGCTCACGATCACATCCAGATGGGGAAATGTGATATTCGGGGTATTGTTTAAAATATCATACTCAAAAACGGATATTTCTATACCATTTAACTTCGCATTGCGTTGAGCTGTTTCAATGCAAAGGGGTGAAATGTCGCAGGCGAGGGTTGTGGCATGTTCTATGTTTTTCTGCAGTGAAATGGCAATACATCCGGTTCCTGTTCCCATATCCAGAATGCAAGGTTGCAAGAGACTGTTCTCCTGTATGATCCATTGCACCAGCTCTTCGGTTTCAGGACGTGGAATTAGAACCCCAGGTAGGGAATAAAAGGGCAATCCGTAAAACTCGGTTTGTCCGAGAATATATTGGATAGGCTCATGGTTTTTAAGTCGGGTGACCATTTTCTCCAATTCGATCCGCTCATCTTCCGAAAGTATCTCTTCCGTTGAAAGCAAAAATTGGGTACGGGAGTATCCTTTCATCTTTTCGAAGATCAGGAACACCAGGCTATCAATTTCCGCTTTGGGGAAAATACCTGCTAATTCTTTTCGGATGGATGTTAGAGCGGCCTTCATTTATTGTTATTTTTGGCAAAGTTAATTTATTTCATCGATGAATCTTCCTGAAACTTTTATGCAACGTTGTCTTGATCTGGCGCTTCTGGGAATGGGCGATGTAGCTCCCAATCCAATGGTAGGATGCGTAATTGTGCACCAGGGAGCCATTATCGGGGAAGGATACCATGAGAAATTCGGACAGCCACATGCAGAGGTGAATGCCATTAAATCGTTACACCATCCTGAATTGCTGGCTCAATCCACCTTGTATGTATCCCTTGAACCCTGTGCTCATTTTGGAAAGACACCTCCCTGCTCTGATTTGATCATTAAAAGCCGGATTCCCCGTGTGGTAATAGGAACAGTTGATCCCTTTGCCAAAGTTTCAGGAAAAGGCATAGAACGCATGAAAAAGGCAGGTATTGAAGTAGAGGTGGGAGTGCTCGAAAGGGAATGCCGTCACCTGAACCGCAGGTTCTTTACCTTTCATGAGAAAAAGAGGCCCTATATTTTACTGAAATGGGCCCAGACACTCGATGGCTTTATCGATACCGACCGCACCGAAAGGCAACACCCCACGTGGATAA
>DMFR01000351.1:5411-15729 GCA_003450125.1 Prolixibacteraceae bacterium
GATAACCAATGATCTTTGCAAAAGACTGGTTCATAAGCAAAGATCCGAAGAGTCAGCTATTCTGATTGGCACCAATACCGCAGAATTTGATAACCCTGCACTTACCGTGCGCGAATGGACAGGCAATCAACCTGTCAGGATGGTCATTGACCGAACCCTACGATTGGATTCAAGATTGCGGATTTTCGATTCAAAGGCACCAACCTGGGTTTTTACCGCGGAAGAAAAGCCCGATTTGGAAGGCCTGAAATTTATCCAGCCGGATTTTAACCGGGACATCTTACCGCAGTTGCTGACCGCTTTGCATGAACGCGACATCCTTTCTGTCATCGTAGAAGGTGGAAGCATCTTGCTGAACAGTTTTCTGGAAGCCGGGTTGTGGGATGAGGCTTTTGTATATACCGGAAACCAGTTTTTCGGCAAAGGCGTTCAGGCGCCTCACATTTCAGGAAAGACCATTGGGTTCGAAAAGCTGGATGATTGTAAATTGCATGTTTTACGGAACCGATAAGGAAACATTGTTTCAATTCCAATTATCAACATAAATGCTATTTCGTTTGTTTTTGTAGGTAAAATTGACGAAATTTCGTGGAACCAAAAAAACACTAACTGCATGGGAATTTTATTCGGTATATGGGGTGCTATGCCCAATTTGGTGACTGTTCTGTATTTTCTTACAGTCATTTTTATTGCGGTACTTATCATTCTGGAAAACCGTAATCCGGTAAAGACCATCAGCTGGATCCTGGTCTTGGTATTGCTTCCCTTTATCGGAATTGTAATCTACCTGTTTTTTGGGCAAGAATACCGGAAAACGAAGATGTATTCCCGCAAAGGTTTGAAGAATCTTGAGAAATTGCGAAAGCTCACTTTGGTGCAACTGGACAATCTTCCAAAGAATCATTTTCAGATCAACGACCGGCTTTATTCAAAAAAGAGGTTGATCAACCTGTTGCTTTCCAATTCAAATTCCATTTTGACCAATGACAATGAGGTAAAGGTTTTACGCAACGGGGAAGAAACTTTTCCGGAGATATTCAGGGCCATCCAGCAAGCCAGGCACCACATCCACCTTGAATTCTACATTGTAGAAGATGATGTGATTGGAAATTACCTGCGCGAGCTGTTAATACAAAAAGCCCTTGAAGGGGTGGAAGTTCGTTTTATCTACGACGATGTGGGCAGCTGGCAATTGAAGAAAAAATTCATCCGTTCAATGTCCGAGGCCGGTGTCAAGGTAGATTGCTTCATGCGGGTGAGGTTTCCCAATCTGACTTCAAGAGTGAACTACCGCAACCACCGCAAGATACTTGTAGTAGACGGTGATACAGCATTTGTGGGAGGCCTGAACTTTGCGGACCGCTACCAGAATGGAGTTCCCGGTATTGGTCCCTGGAGAGATACCCACCTCAAATTAGTAGGAGGAGGAGCAACAGCACTTCAGATTATTTTTATGGCTGACTGGTATTTTGTCTCAAAAGAAATATTGAGGGGTGAGAATTATTTTAAACCCTTTGTGGCAGGAAGCGGGAAGTTAGTGCAGGTGACTGCCAGTGGTCCAGATTCGGATTGGGAAAGCATTGGTCAGGCTTATTTTTTGGCCATCGCTACAGCCAACGATTGTGTGTATCTCTCGACGCCTTACCTGATGCCCACGCCAGATATTATGACAGCTCTCAAGACTTCAGCGCTGGGTGGGGTGGATGTCCGCATTATTGTGCCCGGGCTTTCGGATGCGATCACCGCCAAATGGGGTACCAATTCGTTTATCCAGGAACTGCTTGAAGCGGGCGTTAAAATATATTTTTACAAAGGCGGGTTTATTCACAGTAAAATCATCGTGGTCGACAGTGTTTTCTCTTCTGTAGGAACTGCAAACCTTGATTTTAGAAGCCTGGAGACCAACTTTGAAGTCAATGCCATGATTTATGATGAAGAAATCGCTGAAACGCTGACTGCCCAGTTTCTGGAAGATCAGTCTAGAAGCGATGAAATTGTACTCAGGGAATGGATGAAAAGGCCCAGGATCAATAAAATAAAAGAATCCTTTGCCCGCATTTTAAGCCCCATGTTATAGCTGTACTCTCTATTCATCCATTGATTTCAGTCATTCACCTTTTTCTCATAGGGTAAATTGCCGGAGAATTGTCTTTTTTGCATAAACCAAAAAATCAAACTCATGAACAGAAAAGATTTCTTCCGTAGTTCACTGGCGGCCAGTGCATGTGCCGGTTGTTTCTTATTGCCTGCAACCTCTCTCATAGCCTCACCAGGTGCTACAGGCGAAGATGATAAATACCAACAGCTTTTACAGGAAAAGGAGTTTATTCAGAATTGGTTAACCGATCTGATTTCAACCATCGAAACTGAACTGGATGAACCCACCCGTGTAAAACTACTGGCAGGGTGCGGGCGTGGATGTTTCAACCGCTTCAAATTCAAAAGCGACATTGCGGAAAAAGGAAAAGGGGATCTGGATAAGCTGATTGAAGCCTATAAGACCAATTTTGAAGTGTGGAAAGAAGGCAACCAGGTTCATATCCGGTATGGAGAAGTCTCTCAGGGATGTTACTGTCCGGCAGCTAAATACCGTCCTGCCAAACCCAATGACCTGCACTGTGAATGTACCCGTGCTACCCATCAAACCATCTTTGAAACCGCTCTGGGAAGGCCTGTAGAGGTTAAAATATTGGAATCCGTGCGTCGGGGAAACAAGACCTGTCACTTTCTGGCAACAGTATAATTGAAATGGGAATATAATGTTTATCGAAGTTATTGCAGTTATTGCAGTTATTGCAGTTATTGCAAACTGCAATAACTGCAATAACTTCGATAAATGAAAGGAACAGCTGGTATGACTAAAAAGTCTAAGTCCCATTTGCTGTAATTAAAACGGTAGCTTTCCCAGATCCACGTTGCCTCCACTCAGGATAATCCCCACCTTCTTTCCTTTTACATCTACTTTATTTTCAAGAATGGCAGCAAGGGGGACAGCCGATGAAGGTTCGATGATGATTTTCATCCGTTCCCAAATCATGCGCATGGCTTCCACTATCTTTTCTTCTGAAACAGTTACAATCTGATCCACATTGTTCATGATAAGGGGGAATGTAAGGCTACCAAGTGAGGTGAGCAATCCATCAGCCATGGTTTTGGGGGCAATTGAGGGCAGCAGTGTTTTTGAATAAAATGATCGGAAGGCATCATCTGCTCCAGCAGGTTCGGCGGCGATCACCTGAACGTTTGGCAACAAAGCTTTGGATGAAAGGGCCGTTCCGCTGAGTAAACCACCACCGCCAACAGGGGCCATCACAAGGTCAAAGAGACCTATTTCTTCAATCAATTCCTTGGCAGCTGTTCCCTGTCCGCAAATGACATTGAAATAGTTGTAAGGATGTATTTCCGTGGCCCCGGTTTGGGTTGCTACAATCTTTAGCGTTGATTCGCGGGCAGCAAGTGTGGGTTCACAAAAAGTAATTTGGGCACCATAACCAGCAACAGCCTTCTTTTTGATCTCAGGCGCATTATCTGGCATCACAATGTAGGCCGGAATGCCCCTCATCCTTGCAGCAAGGGCCAATGCAGCTGCATGGTTCCCGGAAGAATGGGTACAGACGCCATTTTTGGCCTGCTCTTCAGTCAAAGCAAAGACCGAGTTACAAGCTCCCCTGAACTTGAATGCACCTACCTTTTGGAGATTCTCGCACTTAAAAAACAACTCTGCGCCTACGATCTCATTGATACTTTTAGACGTTAATACCGGTGTATGGTGTATAAACGGACGAATGCGCTCGTGCGCTTTTTCTATGTCTGAAAAGGTAGGCAAACTGGTCATAGATCAATAGGTTTGAATGTGAAGATAAAATATCCAATAATCAATAACGAATAACCAAAATATAAAAGCCGGGGACTAAACTTTGAACCTGGAACTTTAATCTCTTACAGCCCTTCAATCAATTCCTTCATGATCAATGTCATATGGGGTTCCGCCTTCATGGCAACTTCCTGTACTTCTTCATGCGAGATTTCAACAATCTGTCCGGGAACACCGCTATCGGTGACAATCGAGATACCGAAGACAGTCATGTCCATGTGACGGGCAACAATCACCTCAGGAACGGTTGACATTCCCACCACATCGGCACCCAGATGACGGAACATCAGGTATTCGGCAGGGGTCTCAAACGTTGGACCTGACACACCTACATAAACGCCTTCCCTTACATTGATCCCCTTTTTCAGGGCAATGGCCTTGGCCTTATTGCGTAAGTGCAGATCGTATGATTTGCTCATGTCTGGAAAACGGGGGCCTAATTCCTCCATGTTCTTTCCCCGAAGCGGATGTTCAGGAAAAAAGTTAATATGGTCTGTAATAATCACTATATCACCTACTTTATAATCAGGATTCAAGCCTCCCGAAGCATTGGAAACAAACAAGGTATTGATGCCCATCATTTTCATCACCCGAACCGGAAAGGTGACTTCCTTCATGGAATAGCCTTCATAATAATGGAAACGGCCCTGCATGGCCAATACTGTTTTTCCGCCAAGCCTGCCGATGATCAGGTTTCCTGAATGTCCATCAATGGTGGATAAGGGAAAATCTGGTATTTCGCAGTAAGGTATGGTTAGTTCAATTTCAATTTCCTTCACCAATCCGCCAAGTCCTGATCCCAATATGATGGCTGCATCAATGGGCCTTTTTGCTTTTTCGTTTATGAAGGTCGCGGTTGCTTTTATTTTCTCTAACATAGGTGACAATTTTTTCATCGAAGTTTTTTCCTTCACTGTGAAGAAATTTTATCTTCAGGGGTATATAAAATAAATGAGTTTTCAACGAAGTCGATAAGTCCATGTCCTTTAGCCGCATGGAATCCTTCTCGGTGGTAATGATGATTTTATTTTCTGCTTCAATGGCGTTAAACTTTTGCTCGATCTGCTGGATATTGGAGGCATTGAAATTGTGGTGATCGGGGAATTTCAAAAGGGTAATGTTTTCTGAAAAGTTACCCACATATTTGTGTAGATGCTCCGGATTGGCTATTCCGGTTACCAACAATACGCTTACTTTATCAGATGCCAGTCCTGGAGTAGGGATGGCCTCCTCAGGAAAAACCGGAGTTAGAGGCTGGTACACCATGGTGGTAAAAAACAGGTTCTGATAGGGGCGAAGGTTCACATCTTTCATCAGGATACG
This sequence comes from Prolixibacteraceae bacterium, assembly GCA_003450125.1. Lineage (GTDB taxonomy): Bacteria > Bacteroidota > Bacteroidia > Bacteroidales > Prolixibacteraceae > Aquipluma. Next base: position 10,609 of record DMFR01000351.1, read on the forward strand.
ACGTGTGATGGGTGAAATCTCCTGAGGGCATTTGGTATATATAATTACATTGGCACGCCTCATCTGCCATTTGGATTCTCTAAGCCTTCCGGCAGGCATCAGGGTGTCTTTGTCAATAGGGCGGTTAAAGTCGATTAACAGGATATTGATCCCCGCACTTACACTTCGATGTTGAAAGGCGTCATCAAGGATGATAATATCAGGTAGTTGGCTGATTTCCTGCTTCTGGATGATCTCGATGGCATGAACCCTTCTTTCATCCACAATCACCTGAATATCGTTGAATTTTGACTTGATCTGAAGCGGTTCGTCCCCCACATTGGCAGCCAGTGAATCAACCTTCACTTCATGAAAGCCTTTGGTCTTTCGCTTGTACCCCCGGCTAATGGTAGTGACGATAAATTGCTTCCTTAAAAGTTCAACCATGTATTCTGTATGCGGAGTCTTTCCTGTTCCCCCAACGGTAATATTGCCAATGGAAATAACGGGAATCTCGAATTCCGTTGATTTAAATATTTTATAGTCGTACAGGAAATTCCGTATCGAAACAATCAACCCATAAATAGCTGAGAAAGGGTATAAAAGTAGTTTGAACATCTTTGATTTTTCAGAATAAATTCTGAGGGCGAAAGTAGGAAAATTTGAGCAGTTGAACGAATTATTAATTCCCCCATTTACTTACAGCAAGTTGAGCGTGTTTTTCAGGTAAGCATTCACCAGAAGGACACTCTTTTTCGTCTTGGTAAGTCTGTATCTTTTGTTCAGTATATCTTCAGGGCGTGCTTTTTTGATTTCTTTCAGCAAGTGCATGTAGTAATTGTAAACCAGGTAAACTCCCAGCCTGACTGGCTTTTTCAACTTTCTTATTCCAACCATTGAATCCAGGAAATCTTGTTCAATTTCATCTTCAAGTTGCTTCTTTGTCTCGGATGTGAAATTCGAAAAATCAATGTTCTTAAAATAAACCCTTCCTTTTTCTTTATAATCGTCGCTGGCATCGCGCAGGAAGTTCACTTTTTGAAGGGCCATACCCAATTTGCGTATCGGATCTTTTAACTCTTCATATTTTTCAGGTTCATTGTAATAGAATACCCGAAGACACATCAGTCCAACCACTTCAGCAGACCCATAAATATATGTTTTCAGTAATTCGGCGGAATAAATATCATGAGTCAGGTCCAATTCCATGCTTAAAAGAAATGCTTCAACCAGTTCACGGTCGATCTTGTATTTGTGGACCGCCATTTGAAAGCTGTCGATAATCGGGTTGATGCTGAACTTGCGGTCGATGGCTTTGAAGGTTTCCTGCCTGAATTCTTCAAAGATGAGACGTTGATCCTGATCAAAAAAAGTATCTACAATTTCATCCGCATAACGTAGAAAACCGTATAGACAGTAAATCCCTTCACTGTATGTACGATTCATCACACGCAGTCCCAAAGAGAAGGTCGTGCTGTAATTGTGCGTAGTTATCTTGCTGCAATCGAGGTTATTTTTGTGATAAAGTTCCATTGTCTTTTTGTATTCTTTCGGTTACTAATCTTGAACTGATGACTGTCATCGGCAAACCGGTCCCTGGTACAGTTGAAGCACCAACATAGTATAAATTTTTGAATGTCTCATCTTTATTTTTAGGTCTGAACCCGCCCACCTGGTTCAGGTCATGGGCTAATCCAAGACCAGAACCCCTGTACAGTCCAAACATCTTCTGCCACTGTTCAGGATTTAAAATAACCCTTGTTTCCGTATGCTTACGAAAATCGAAGCCCGTTCGTTCGCTTAAATCCTGGATGATTCCATCGGCTATCTGATGGTCATCGCTCCAATCTGGCTTGTAGCGCAAATCGGGTACAGGACATAAAATGAAAATGCTTTCCTTTCCCGGTGGTGCATAATCTGGGTTGTGCATCGACTGTATGTTGACGTAATAGTAGGGTTTATCCAGCTTAATTTTGTTCTTGAATATCTTTTCAGCGTATTCTTTGAAGTTCCTTCTCAGGAAATAGTTGTGATGGTACATATCCGGAACCTTGATATCCAGACCAAGATAAATAGTCAGCGGGGCCAGTGTCCATTTTTTAGCATCCAGTTTCCTTTCTGAAAATGCAGCTCGTTTCATAATGGCTCCCCGGAACCATGCCGCATCGGCGTTGACTACAAACTGGTCTGCTTTCCATTCTTTCCCACAGCTATCGGAAAAAGAACTGACTTTTCCATCTTCACTTGAAAAGCTTGTAATCTCTGTGTTGTAGTGAATTTTGACCTGCTGTTTATCCAATTCCTTCAGAATACCTTCCACGATTTTATACATTCCGCCTTTGACGTTGTGGTAACCATCGTGAACCATTTCTGTATAATTCAACAAAGTATATACTGCCGGGGTATCAAAAGGAGTTGCTCCCAGGAAGAAGCCCACCAATGAAAAAATTACTTTTACTTCAAAGGATTCAAAGTTGCGCTCCATTTCAGCCCACATCGAACGGAACATCTTGGGGGCATGTTTGATCGGAACAGTTGAAAGTTTGAACAGATATTGTGTCAATGAATCGAAATTGCGGCGGATCACAATGTCTTCGGTGTCGTGAAAGATTTCTCCTGCCGCTTTCAAAAACTTCTCTATCTTCTTTTCAAAATCAGGTTCAATTTGCTGGAATTCAATGGCCAGTTTCTTCAAGTTTTTGTATATCAGGTAACTTCTTTTGTCACCTTCAAAGTGAACCGAATAAAGCGGATCAAGTTCAACAAATTCGAAGGGCATGTCTATCTTGCAATCTTTGATCAGTTCCTCAAACTCGTAACTCATGGAGAAAAAGGTAGGCGCCATATCGAATTTGAACCCATCTTTCTCCAACAGGTTCAGCCGGCCACCTGCCTGGTGATATTTTTCGACCATTTCCACTTCGTATCCTTTGCTTGAAAGTCTCAATGCAGTACTCAAGCCCCCTAATCCTGTCCCTATTATCAATACCTTTGTCGACATCTGTTTAATTTATCCATTCTATACCTAAACAAAGTAAGCGTAAAATGTTTTGTGAATTACGAGATTATTTTTGGAACAGTGGTTGTTTTTCATAAATTTTGTGGACTATGGTACAGGCAATCATCATTGGATCGGGAATTGGAGGACTGGCAACGGCTATTAGGCTTGCCCGTCAGGGAGTTAGTGTAGAAGTGTATGAGTCATCTGATAAGCCGGGAGGTAAGATTTCGCAGCGAACAATCCGCGGATTCCGCTTTGATGCTGGTCCATCGTTGCTCACCTTACCTTCCCTGGTGATGGAATTGCTGGATGATGACCTTCAGTTTCCCCTTAAAAAGCTTGAAATTATCACCCAATACTTTTACGAAGATGGTACCCGCCTTACCGCTTACAGCGATGCTCAGAAATTGGCTTCAGAGATCAGTGAGAAGCTTCAGGTTCCACAAGTCAGGGTGACTAGATACCTTGAAAAGGCGGCCACCATTTACGATCTTACGGCTGATCTTTTCATCTTCGGATCTTTTCACCGTATGAAGAACCTTTTGAAATTAAAATCCCTAAAGACCCTTATCAACTTCAGGAAGCTTCATGCTTTTAGCAGTCTGCACAAGTTCAATGAGCACCAGCTGGGCGAGAAAAGATTGGTCCAATTGTTCGACCGTTATGCTACCTACAATGGCAGCAACCCCTACAAGACCCCTGCCACCTTGAGTGTTATTTCACATCTGGAGCACAATATGGGCGCTTTTATTCCCGAAGAAGGGATGATCAAAGTGACTGAATCTCTGGTGCTGCAAGCTGAACGGCTGGGAGTAAAGTTTCATTTTAATGAGCCTGTTCAAAGGGTACAAACCAAAGATGGCCGGGTTCAAGGTGTTTGGGCCAATCAACAATTTATCCCTGCCCAAATTGTGGTAAGCGATGTGGATATCCTTCGCTTTTATTCTTCACTTTTACCTGATGCCCGCCGTCTTGCAAAAATCATGAAAGAGGAACGCTCTTCCTCTGCCCTGATCTTTTATTGGGGAATGAAGGGTACCTTTACGGAACTGGACATCCACAATATCTTTTTCAGCGCCGCTTACAAGGAGGAATTTGATCATCTGTTTCTTCAGAAGGACATATATGACGATCCGACTGTTTATATTTACATTAGCAGCAAATACCGGAAGGAGGATGCTCCTGAAGGGTGTGAAAACTGGTTTGTGATGATCAATGCACCTGCTGATGTTGGTCAGGACTGGGAAGAGTTGGTAGACCATGCACGTTATAGGATACTTGAAAAACTGGAGCGGATATTGGGTAAGGAATTGCGCTATTGTATTGTCAACGAAGAAGTCTTATCGCCTCCCGGAATTGCCAGGCAAACAGGTTCTGTGAACGGTTCTATATACGGGAGCAGTTCGAACAGCCGTTATGCTTCTTTTAACCGTCATGCCAACTTCCGAAAGGACATTGAAGGATTGTATTTTGTGGGAGGAAGTGTGCATCCTGGTGGAGGCATTCCCCTCTGCCTTTCCTCTGCCTCCATTGTAGCCGATTTGGTGAACAACTTTTACAAAGTTTAAAACTTTGGAAAAGTTCTATTATTTAAAATGAAGTAGATGAAAGATAGGATCTTGACTATTTTGATGGTACTTTGGTATCTTGGAGGGATTGTTGGATTCCTCATTCCTGCGACTAAGCCACTTTTTCAACTATTGACTCCAGTTGGAATGGTCCTTGCAACCGCTTTGCTCTTATTCTATCATGAACCCAAGAACCTGAAAAGCGGTCTTTTTTTTGCAGGTGTTATCGTAGCTTGCTTTGTTGTAGAGCTTATCGGGGTAAACACTCAACTTCTGTTTGGAAACTATCAGTACGGCCTTGCTCTTGGATTCAAGCTTTGGAATACCCCCCTGGTCATTGGGCTCAATTGGCTGATCCTGATTTATTGCATTGCCCTGTTTACAAAAACAATTCGTGACCGTTGGTATTTTCCCCTTGTAGGAGCTTCTGCCATGGTGGCCTTCGACTGGGTGATGGAACCCGTTGCCAATGCTACAGGAATGTGGAATTGGGAAGGCGGAACAATTCCCCTTAAAAACTACATGGACTGGTTTCTTGTTTCAGGATTCCTGTTTCTGATGATCCGGATACTG
>DMFR01000351.1:15839-17034 GCA_003450125.1 Prolixibacteraceae bacterium
TCCGGATACTGAAAGTTGAATTCCATAACCGGATTGCCGGATTGTTGTTTGTCCTGCAGCTAGTGTTTTTCCTGGCAATGAATATTTTAATCAGAATCAAAATATGAAACCCGATGGATCAAATAATAGAATGGCCTGATTAAATAATATTCCTCTAAAATGATTAAAGCCCGGCATAACAGGTTCTATATCTGGTTTTTTTGGTCCTATTTCAATTGGATGCGAAAAATACATTTCAGGAAGATGTCCATAAGGTCAGCGGTCCCTATTCCTGAACATGAGTCCATCCTATTGTTTCAAAACCACTTTAGCTGGTGGGATGGATATTGGTCTTATGCCTTGTGCAGGAATGTTTTCAAGCGGAAATTTCACGTGATGATGCTCGAAGAACAGCTTCGGAAGCGTATGTTTCTAAACCGCTGTGGCATCTATTCTGTCCGGAAGAATAACCGCGATTTTTTGGATTCACTAGCCTATACCACTGAATTGCTTGACAATCCGAAGAACCTGGTAACGATCTATCCATCTGGGGCTCTTTTGTCCCAACATCAGCAAAACGTTCCCTTTCTGAGAGGGATTGATATGGTATTAAAAGGAGTATCTGGTCCATTTGCCATTGTACTGGCAGTGGTACTGATTGATTATTTCAGCTTTGTCCGTCCTGAAATACGTATTTATGTCCAAAATTATTCTGGTGAAAAGACAGCCAAAGCCATTGAAAATGCGTATCTTGTATTTTATCAATCCTGTATTTCAAAGCAAACCGAATAATGGAAGTCCTGGCCATTTTCATCGTCCTCTTTCTTGGCCTTCGGGTAATGATCTCGCTGGTAAATTTATTATCAGGACTGCATCTTGCTGATAATAAACCTGCTGCTTTTCCCAAAGTATCAGTTCTTATACCAGCCAGGAATGAGGAGGTTGCCCTTGGTGTCTTGCTCACCGGACTTCAACAGGTGCAGTATCCTGAGTTGGAAATTATTGTTTGTGATGATCATTCATCCGACAATACCGAAGAAATCCTGAATTGGTTCTCTGGTGAAGATGATCGCGTCCATTGGTTCCTTGGAGAGAAGTTGCCGGATGATTGGTTGGGCAAGAACTTTGCCTGTCATCAGCTAGCACAAAAGGCCATTGGAAAATATCTTATATTTCTCGATGCCGATGTTGAGCTGAGTCCTGATACAATTTCTAA
>DMFR01000351.1:17148-17492 GCA_003450125.1 Prolixibacteraceae bacterium
TTCTAAAGCCGTTGCTTACTTTCAGCAAAAGAAATTATCGCTTTTATCCATATTCCCTCAGCAGAAAATGGAAACTTTTTCCGAGTGGATCATCGTTCCTGTGATGAACTGGATTTTACAAAGCCTTCTGCCCATGATCCTGGTCAGTAAAACTTCATTTCCCTCCCTGTCAGCAGCCAACGGGCAACTGATGATGTTTGAATCGGAGAGTTACCTTAGGTACCAATGGCATTCCAAAGTCAGGAACCAGAATGTAGAGGATATTCGTTTGGCTCGAATGGTTAAATCTGAAGGCCTTAAAATGGCTGTCCTGTTGGGCAATAATGATATTTACTGCCGTATGT
>DMFR01000351.1:17617-20265 GCA_003450125.1 Prolixibacteraceae bacterium
TAATGATATTTACTGCCGTATGTACCGTCGTTTTGATGAAGCTGTCCTTGGATTTTCCCGAAACATACACGAGTATTTTGGAGGCAATAGGGTCGTGATGATTGTCTTCTTCCTTATTGTTTTTACAGGGCCTTTTATCGTTTGGGCAGTATTAGGTTGGACCTATTTGTTCCTGTTTTTAGCCTTGGTGGTTGCCAACCGATTGTTTGTCTCACTGGCCTGTCGTCAGAATATTTTATACTCCATTCTGCTGCATCCGTTTCAGATGATTAGTTTTGCAATAATCATTTCTTACAATATTTTCCGAAGAATAAAGAAGGACACTACATGGAAGGGACGAAAAATAAGTTTATAGGCTTGATTGTTTTAATGCTGTTCCCTGTGCTAATGGCAACAGCTCAGAAAAAAGACCTGTCCTATTACCAATGTGCCTTCTTTGATAGCTATAAGGCCGGAGACATGTCCCCCTGGCCTGGATTGATTGGTGAAATGGAGAAAGCCAAATCTACAGACCTTGCCTGGCAGACTGAAATGGTCAAAGCCCTTTATGGATATGTTGGTTACCAGATTGGAGCCAGGCAAAAAGAACTGGCCAAGGTGTATGTCAACAAAGCAGATGTTTATCTGGATCAGTTATTGGACGAGTATCCAAACGATGCCCGGCTTCATAGTCTGGCTGGCGCTTTCTACGGCTATAAAATCAGTTTTGCCTTTTACAAGGCTCCTTTTTTTGGGCCTAAAAGCCTTTACCATATCGGAAAAGCCATTGACCTTGATCCCAATGAACCCATGGGCTATATTGAAAAGGGCAACTCCCTGCTCTATCGTCCTGCAGCCTTGGGAGGCGATAAAAGGGAAGCCCTGAATCTATACCGCAAGGCCCTTCAACTGATGCAATCCCACAATACCCTGAAATGCGACTGGCAACAAATGCTGTTGCGGGCTTTTATCCTGAAGTGTTTGTACGAAACCAACCAAACCGCTGAAGCCAATGCCTTCCTATTGTCCATGCAGAAGGATTACGGCTCCATGATCTGGATCAAATCCTTTGTGGGCATCAATTTAATGGAAGGGAAATAAGACTTTCCTATATGACTGCCCGAATCATGATCAGAGCCGTTATGCCGAACTTGTTTCGGCATCTCCCCATATTAGAGGGGATGCCGAAACAAGTTCGGCATGACGGCTTCAATCATGATTCGGATACCGGACTTCTTTTACACCGAAGCCTATTGACTTCTTTGGTGCAATGGACGGAGCGACTAAATTGAAATTAACAGGCAGAGTGTAGGATACTTTAACTGGTTTTCCCTTTAACCGTCCGGCTTTCCATTGAGGCATCACCGTAACCACTCTCACCGCCTCTGCATCCAATAGCGGATGGCATCCCCGAACTACGTATGCATCACTTATGTTTCCATCTTGATCGACTACAAAACCGACAAAAACCTTTCCTTCAATTTTGGAGGCCACTGCTCTCTCTGGATATTTTGTTTGCTCAAAAAGATAATTGCGCAAAGCCATCGCTCCTCCGGGGAATTCAGGCATTTCATCCACCTGGGTATAGATTTTCTCTTCCACCATGAGCTTGATCCCTTCCCTGTGGAGCAAAAGGGTCAAGGCTTGTTTACTCTGAACCGCAATTCCTTCAACCAGAGCAGGACTAAAAGCCGGGAAATCTTTTAAAAGAGCATTGATACATTGCTGCTCTGAGTGATTGGCCATGGTGTTGATGTTGCTGGTGGTCAACTTTCCGGTCTTGTCAAAAGTGAGTTGCAGGTAAAACTTTTTATCGGTATAAACGATGATCGAATCATTCAGGCCATCAGCTTTTTGAGTCAGGTAGTCATTGAAAGCTTCTTCGCCTTTTGCATACCTGGCCGGAACCTCCGGATTCTCGTAGATGACATCCTGAACGACTGCTTCACCCGAAATGAGTTTGCCTAGCTTGTAGGTCCCCTTTTTAATCGTAGCTCCTGATTCGTCAAACAGCACAAAATCTCCCTCTTTCAGGTTGTCTTTGTAGATACCCGAAAAGCTGATTTGCCCGCTTGGATACCACAGTGTATATTCCCCGTTCAACTCTTTATCACCAGGAATCATGGATTGCTTCTGACCATTGGGGTAAAATAAGATTTGGGTGATCATTTTGTCCTTCGAATAGATCCATGTTTTACCAATGGAGCCATCCTTATTGTAATAAGTTTCAGGACCATCAACCATTATTTGCTTTTTGTTGATGTAGGTGAGGAAATCCTCTGAAAGATCAAATTTTTTCCCTGTAAACAGAAATGACCTTTTTCCCAACAACTTTCCATCAGCGTAATAATCAGAAATATACAGGTGGTCAGGATGGTTCGGATCATACTCAACTGTCTTCTTGCTGTTTGAAGTCTGCACCTGGGTACTTCCTACAATTTTAAAGTTATGGGGCTCACTTTTATCCTTTGACTGAGCCTGTTGAAACTGAAAGACAAAGCAAAATAGGATAGAGAGCAGTAGTAGGTTGGTTCTCATCTTTTGGTTTTCTATAGTGAATAGTTAGGTCTATATTGAACATTAAAAGTGCTAATATAGACATTATTCACATAAGAATCGCAGATTGGATATTTTATGTTTTAAAATAATGGTTCATCCCAGAAATGCGT
>DMFR01000146.1:0-22276 GCA_003450125.1 Prolixibacteraceae bacterium
AATCATATTGTATCCGCGTTCTATTTTTTAGCATGAATTAAACTTGTTTTATCAGCATTCATTTGTATTGAAATACTTAGTAGCCATTTGGAAGAGATCTTTTCTTCAGGTGGGAAAATGCAGCCCCTACGTCCGGAGACCTCATCTATTTATGAATTTAGGGTAAAAAAATAGCCCTATATCTTTGATTGTTTAACAGAAAAGTCTACCTTTAAAAAAGCAAAATCAACCATTATTTAAAGATATGAAAAAAATTGAGAAGATATCGGAAGATGCTCATTATACGGCAGTGGATTTAGGCGATTTTAAGGATTTGATGGAATATTCGCTCATTCATCCGGTAAGTCAAAAGCTGATAGAAGGCAAAGTATTTTTAAAGGATATTACCAAAGCCTCAGGGACTCAAATCTCTTTTAATTCCCTGCCTCCACAATCGGAGCAGCCTTATTTTCATATCCATAGGAAAAATGAAGAAACCTATATCATATTAAGCGGATCCGGTTTTTTCCAGGTAGATGAAGATTGTTTTAATATAAAAGCAGGATCAGTAATACGGGTGGCTCCACAAGGGAAACGCGGTATTCGTAATGCCTCTGATGAAACAATGGTTTATATGGTGGTTCAGTCCAAAGAGAATTCGCTTGAAGAACATACCACCGCAGATGGAGAACGAATTCCTGTGATACCGAAATGGAGATAAGAGTTGCTAAACGAGGTTGCAAGTTAATAGAATATTTTACAGTAAGGGGTGTTGTTTATAACGAAATTGAATTCTTCAATCTACTTTTGAGATAATCTGAAGCAATGATTAAAATAGAACGTATCAAAACTTGTGTTATAGTTTTTATATTTTTGTAGGAAACAGAAATAGAAATGCCAAATATTTTTGAATATTTAGGGATACTTATATTCTTTTACTCGAATGAGCATGAGCCAATTCATGTGCATGGGAAGAAAGCTGGATGTGAAAGTAAAGCTGAATTTTATATCATAAATGGAATTGTTTCGGAAATTAAGATTTCAAACGTTAAAGGAATATAACCATTAACTGGAAGGGATTTGAAAGATTTTGAAGAATTTCTTGAGCAATATGCCGAAAAGATAATTGAAAAATGGGTCAGCTATTTTGTGTACCATAAGGATGTGAATTTTGAACGCATTTCAAAAAAGATAAAATGAGAATAGTGGTTGATTATAATATGGAAGAAGTTCAGAATATTAGAATAGATTCTGCTCTTTATCTGGGCGATTATGCTGTTCGTCTTCAATTCAATGATGGAACTGACAGATTAGTTGATTTCAAACCTTTTTTAACAAAATCAGTTCACCCATCTATTAAAAAATATCTCGATGAGAAACATTTCTCCAACTTTCTGATTGTAGATGGAAATTTAAACTGGAATGATTACGATTTGATTTTTCCTATATGGGATTTATATCAAGGGAAGATAGATTGATTTTATTAAATATAAATCAATAGTACTCTGATTTTAAATGCGCTATGAATATCAAACCAATAAGAACGGAAGCAGATTATCGAACAGCTTAAATCGTCTTGAGGAGGTATTTGATGCAGTGTCTGTTAGCCCTGACAGTGACGAGGCTGATATCCTTGGTTTGTTGGTGGATGAGTATGAAAAGAAGTATTATCCAATCGATGCTCCTGATCCAATCGAGGCAATTAAAATTCGCATGAAGGAAATGCATTTGAGACAGGTTGATTTAGTAAATGAACTGGGCGATAAAAATAGGGCCTCTGAGGTTTTGAGCAAGAAGCGTAAATTGACAATTGAAATGATCCGCAAGCTAACTATCCGCTTGAATCTATCCCCCGGCCTTCTGATAAACGATTATCAATTGGCACAATAAGAAATTGCGGTAGCTTGATCCTCAACAGATTCCTATTTTAACAATGCCTCCCACAAGACCTCAACCGGATGCAGTACTTTTCTTCCAGTTCCTTCTTCGATATGGTGACGGCAAGAGGTACCGGGGGCAGCAATGATTTCATCCTGAAGGGATTTGCGGACAGCAGGAAATAAATCGAGTTCTCCAATTTTCATGCTCAGGGCATAATGCTCTTTTTCATATCCAAAAGAGCCGGCCATTCCACAACAGCCGCTTTTTATCTCCTGAACGGTATAGTTAACAGGCAATTGGAGCATCTGGCGAGTGGGTAGGGTAGAGGCTACCGCTTTTTGCTGACAATGACCGTGTAGGTGGATGGTCTTTTTATCGGCACAAAATTGATCGCTTCTGATATTCCCCTTTTCCATCTCACGGACGATAAATTCCTCCAGCATTAAAGCATTCTTTGCCAAAGCCTTTGCTTTCTCCTGAAGGGGCTTTTCAACCAGTTCAGGATATTCGTCCCGGAAAGTCAGAATGGTAGATGGCTCAATGCCGATAAGAGGTGTTTCATCGGATACTCTATTTGAAAACCATAACACGTTGTAAGCGGCAATCTTGCGGGCTTTACGCACTAGCCCTTTTGAAAGGTAGGTTCTCCCGCTTTCCTGATGTCTTGGAAGGCTTACTTCATAACCCAATTTATTGAGCAGTAAAATGGTTTTGATTCCGATGTGGCTTTCGTTGTAATTGGTAAACTCATCTGAGAACAAATACACTTTACCATTGGGTTTTCTTTCAACCGATTCAGGTTGCTTTCGTTTCCAGTCCTGAAGTGTCATAGGGGATAATTCAGGAAGGTTGCGATCTGGTGCAAAGCCGATGGCCTTTTTGAAAAGCTTACTGGAAATAATCAGGTTGGCAAAGGGCCTTAACTTCATGCCAAGACGGTTGATCTGCGGCAGGTAGGCAATCAGAAGCGATCGGATCGGGAAGCCGTGAATATCGTAGTATTGCTGCAAGAATTCAGACTTGAACTTTGCCATGTCCACATTGGAGGGACATTCCGATTTACAGGCCTTGCACATCAGGCATTGGTCGAGTACCTGAAGTACTTCCGGGGAATCGAAGACGTTTGCTTTTTGTGATCTGGTCAGGTATTCGCGCAAGGCATTGGCACGGGCACGGGTGGTTTTATCTTCATCGCGGGTAGCCATGTAGGAGGGGCACATAGTTCCTCCAATCAGGTTGCTTTTGCGACAGTCACCCGAACCATTGCACATTTCCACAGAGCGCAGCAAATCGCCATGGGGCGCATAATCAAATAAGGTGTTACCTTTAAATGCTGGCTGTCCCATCAGTAGACGCAAGTCTTTGGTAATGGGTGGGGTGTCTACAATCTTTCCGGGGTTCAAGATATTGTTCGGGTCCCAGGTGTATTTCAGTTTGCGGATCAGTTCGTAATTATGCTTTCCAAGCATGAGAGGAATAAACTCACCACGCAGACGACCATCACCGTGTTCTCCACTCAATGAGCCCCGGTATTTCTTCACAAGTAGAGCCATTTCACGGCCCAGAGAATGGTAAATCTTCACATCATCTGGATCTTTTAAATTTAAAAGAGGCCGAAGGTGCAATTCTCCGGTAGCAATATGGCCGTAATACACGCACTTTAGTCCGTGATGGGCAAGTATCTGATTAAATTCGCTGATGTAGCTGGGTAGATAGTCAGGGGCAACAGCCGTGTCTTCAACCACAGTCACACTGCGTTTGTCGCCTGGAATATTGGAGAGCAATCCCAACCCTGCCTTACGGAGTTCCCATATTTTCTTGATACTTTCCTTATCGGTAAACAGGGGGAAGTGATAACCGTAACCTTCCTTGCGAAGATCTTCTTCCAGAGCTTTGGCCTTCTTCTGAATTTCATCTTCGGATTCTGATGAAAACTCAATCGTCAGAATGGCTTTTGGATTACCTTGGATAAAGAACCGGTTTTTACGCTGGTCAATGTTTTCCAAAGTGCAATTGAGAATGATTTCATCGGTCAGTTCAATGGCATCAGGTTTGTGCCTGAGGGCAACGATGTTGCCGTAAAAAGAATCTTCCAGCGAATTGAAATGTGCACAAACCAATCCCTGGTATTTGGGAGGAAGTGCAATTAAGTTCAGTTTTATTTTGGTGATAAACAACAGCGTTCCTTCAGATCCTGCCAATAGCTTGCAAAAATTGAATGGTTGGCCATTGGAGGTAAACGGATCAGTTTCAAGCAGCATATCAAGGGCATATCCATTGTTTCGGCGGGTTACCTTCGGATCAGGATATTCGTTTCTTATTTCCTTTTGATTGATGGAATCGGCAAGAGTTTCCTGGATATTGCGGTAGATTTTTGTTTCCAGAAGGATTGCATCACCTGCACATTTGGCTTCAAATTCCTCAGTGGTCAATGCTTTGAAAGTTACGTCCGAACCATCCGACAGAATGCCTTCAACTTCCAGGATGTGTTCGCGGGTACTTCCATAAATGAGTGAATGCAACCCGCAGGAATTGTTTCCCAGCATTCCACCGATACAGCAGCGATTGGCTGTCGAAGTTTCAGGAGCGAATTGTAATCCATGTGGAACTAAAAATTGATTCAGTTCGGCTAAAACAATACCTGGCTCTACCTCAATCCAACGTTCAGCAAGGTTTAATTCACCGATTTTATTCATATATTTGGAAATGTCAACGACAATTCCAGGACCTACCACCTGACCGGCCAAAGAAGTTCCACCGGCACGAGGGATCACAGAAGTGCCTGTCTGGCGGGCGAAATGGATGATTTTACGGATGTCTTCCTTGTTCCTGGGGCGTGTAACTGCCTGAGGAATTTCGCGGTAAGAGGAAGCATCGGTGGCATAAATCACTTTCTGCACCTGATCAGTAAACACATCACCTTGGAGTGATTGTTTGAGCGGAAAAAACAGATCGGTTGGTTTCATGTGATTGTAATTTGTTTTTTAATTGCCACCTGGAACTCGCCGATAATCATCTCTTTAATTAAGAGGATTATCCCAGGGCTCGTTTCATCTGAATAATTTGTTCAAAAATAGCCAATTAAAACCAATCTTTGAAATATATGTCATTGAATTGATTCATAATTTAAAAGTTGTTTATTCGATTAAGCATTTGAATTGATTTTTATCAGAAACCCAATAATTTTTCAAACAGAAGGTACACCTCGGTTTATTTTAAGTACTTTTGTCTCGAATTTTTTACTACAAAGTTTAAACTTTTAATCAACGATGGAAATCTTAAAACGTGTCTATCAAAATGCTCAGAAGTACCAGAAAAAGATTGTTTTACCAGAAGGCGCTGAACCCAGAACCCTACGTGCAACAGAAATTGTACTAAATCAGAAACTGGCTCAAATCATTCTTTTGGGTAATCCCGAAGAAATACATCATGTGGCAGCTGAGATTGGCGTTAATATAGAGGGAGCCACAATTGTTGACCCCAAAACAGATTCAAGACGTGAAGCTTATGCTGAAATAATGCTTTCGATCCGCAAAGGAAAAGGCTTAACCTATGAGGCTGCACTTGGATTACTGAACGATCCGCTGTACTTTGCTACTTTAATGATAAAAAGCGGTGATGCTGACGGTGAATTGGCTGGAGCGATCAATGCAACAGGCGATGTTCTTCGTCCGGCATTCCAATATATCAAAACCTTACCGGGAGTAAGTGTCGTTTCTGGAGCAATTTTGATGTTTGTAAACGATCCTCATTTTGGACATGACGGTATCTTGGTTTTTGCGGATTGTGCTGTATTACCCGAACCTGATGAACGTCAGTTGGCTGAAATAGCAGTCTCAACGGCGAAAACAGCCAAAGCAATTGTAGGGATGGACCCAAGGGTTGCCATGCTGAGTTTTTCGACCATGGGAAGCGCCCAGCATCCACTGGTTGATAAAGTGGTAAATGCTACCCGTATTGCCCGTGAAATGGATCCCGGGTTAAAAATTGACGGTGAAATGCAACTGGATGCAGCTTTGATCCCTGAAGTTGGACGTTTAAAAGCACCCCATAGTGAGGTGGCTGGCCGTGCAAATATTCTGGTTTTCCCCAGCCTGGAAGCTGCCAATATCGGCTATAAACTGGTACAGCGTTTGGGGAAAGCTGAAGCGGTGGGTCCGGTACTTCAAGGAATGGCAGCTCCGATTAATGATCTTTCAAGAGGTTGTTCGGTGAGCGACATTGTAAATATGGTAGCCATTACAGCCAACCAGGCCGCTGCCCTTTTCGATTAATTAAAAAAGAATATCATGCCTGAAGAAGTTATTTATGAACCAATTGAAGAATTTGGTTTAAGTAAAAAAGATAGAAGTAAATCACTTTTTTCCAAAATTGGAGTGGTGGGATGTGGATTGGTTGGTCAAAACATTGCACGTGTTGCCAGTTTTTATGGAATTGAAGTTGTTTTTATCGAAGTAAGTGATGAAAAAATTAAAGAAGCCTATACGAATATAGAAAAGTTACTGGACGAACGCATTGAACACTGGGGAATCACACAAGGGGAAAAACGTGCTAGTCTGTCGAGAATAAAAGGTACGCTTGATTATAATGACCTTCGGGGATGCGATTTTGTGATTGAAGCCATTAGAGCGGTCGACCGGGGTGGAAAAATCAAAGAGCGAAAAGAGATTTTTCACAAAATAGAGGCCGTCGTTGACAGGGATTGTATCATATCGACCAATTCAACCACAATTGTGATTACGGAACTGTCTTCCGATCTTCAATATCGGGATCGTTGTGTCAGTTTACATTTCTTTGTCAATTCACAGGAAGCCCGGATTGTGGAAGTGGTCAGAGGACTTTACACCACAGAAGAATCGTATCAGAAAGTCTGCAAATTTGTTACCCTGATCAATCGAAAAATTGTCCCTGTGCAGGAATCAGCTGGGTTGGTAAGTATCCGTATGTTTGTGGTTTCGCTCAATGAAGCTTGTGAAATACTGATGGAAGGAATCTCTACGGTTGAAGATATTGATCAGACGATGAAAATCGGTTTGGGGATGCGCCTTGGGATATTTGAAGTCGCTGATAAAATGGGTCTGGACAAGGTTGTCCGATGGATGGAAAACATTTACAATGAATTTGGGGATATTCGTTACAAGCCCAATCCCTATCTTCGTAAATTGGTGCGTGCCAAACATTTGGGGATCGAATCAGGCGAAGGGTTCTATCAGTATGATGAAAAGGGGAAACGAATAATTGTCAAGTCTAATTGCTGATTCCCAGCATACTTTAATCAATAAATTGAAATAGAATGAAGATTCTGGTTTTAAATTGCGGAAGCAGTTCAATAAAATATCAGCTTTTTACCATGACCGACAAGTCAGTCATTGCCAAAGGAGGCATTGAAAAACTGGGCATGAAAGGCAGCTTCCTGAAGCATGTCCGTCAGGATGGCCAGGTGGTTGTTTTTGAAGGTGAAATCATGGACCACAAAACTGGTATCGAATATATTTTGGGAGTGCTGACCAGCGAAAAGTATGGCTGCCTGAAAAGCCTGGATGAATTGGAGGCCATTGGTCACAGGGTGGTTCATGGCGGGGAGCGCTTTAATTCATCTGTACTTTTAACAGAAGATGTACTTGGCGAAGTGACAAAATGCATCGATATAGCACCGTTGCATAATCCGCCTAATTTAAAGGGTATTAGTGCCATGGAAGAGTTGATTCCCGGAATACCTCAGGTAGGAGTCTTTGATACCGCTTTTCATCAAACCATGGAGCCTAAAGCATATATGTATGGAATACCCTATGTTCTATATAAAAAATATGGAATCAGGCGCTATGGATTTCATGGAACCAGCCATCGGTATGTGACAAAACGTGCCTGTGAATTGTTGGGTGTCGATTACCAGACACAGAGAATCATTTCCTGCCATTTGGGGAATGGAGCTTCTGTAGCGGCCGTTAAAAATGGAAAATCATTCGATACATCAATGGGATTTACACCCCTTGAAGGTTTAATGATGGGAACCCGGTGTGGTGATTTGGATGTGGGTGTGGTGCAGTATATCATGGAAAAGGAAGAAATCGGTAGTCGGACAGCCAATATCCTGTTTAATAAACATGCAGGCATATTGGGCGTTTCCGGAGTTTCATCTGACATGCGCGAAGTTGAAATGGCCAAAGCCGGGGGCAATGACCGGGCAGCATTGGCGCTTGATATTTACAATTACCGGGTTAAAAAATACATCGGATCCTATATTGCGGCAATGGGCGGACTTGATATACTCATCATGACTGGAGGTATTGGCGAAAATGCTGACACTACCCGTTTGGGTGTTTGTTCTGATCTTGATTTCCTGGGCATATCACTTGATAAAGTGAAGAATAAGGGATTCCGGAGCGAAGGAATTATCAGCACTCCTGATTCTAAAGTGAAAATTATGGTAGTTCCTACTGACGAGGAATTGGTGATTGCCCTTGATACCGAAGAAATCGTGAAAGCCTTAAAGAAATCGTAAGCAAATATTTGTAACGAATATACAATTTGGAAGTAAATATTATTTTACGTCAACATATTGAAACGTCCGGTGTTAAACAACATCGGACGTTTTGTTTCTCAACAGTTTAAAAACATTTCTATTGCTGACATTAATTACGTATTTATCGAATGCGAATTAGTAATTTTACATTTCCAGAAAAGCTAAATTATGATGTTGAAAAGGTTAATTAACCTTATGGAATTGGTCAAGCCGTTGAGTAAAAAGACCTTGATTGCGGTAAATGCTGTTGACGGACATAGTCTTGAAGCCATTGCAGATGCCGTTCAAATTGGTATGGTTAATGCCATTGTTACAGGGAGCAGGGATGAAATAATAAAGCAGTGTGAAATATTTGGAATTGATTCTTCCTCTTTTGAGATCGTTCATGCCAATACGGAGGAGGAAGCTGCTCTGTTTGCGGTAAGACTTGTCAAGGCAGTTCCTGGTGGTATTTTAATGAAAGGATTGATCAGCAGCGATAAATATATGCAGGCAATACTTAAAAAAGAAGCCGCATTATTGCTTCCTGGCAGTGTATTGAGCCACGTTTCAATTATTGACAACCCAAATTATCACAAACTTTTGATAGTTAGTGATGTGGCTGTTATTCCATATCCAACCATTCAACAAAAGATTCAAATGGTTCACTATTTAAAAGAAATGGCCATAAAGATTGGAATACCTGCACCTAAAATTGCCTTAATTGCCCCAACCGAAAAGGTACTTCCTTCACTTGTGTCATGTACTGATGCCGCAGAAATTATGAAGAGTGTTGAGGATGGGCTATTTCAGCCGGCAATTGTTTTTGGGCCCATGGCTTTGGATGTGGCAATCGATAAGGAATCTGCACAGATAAAGAATATAACTTCTGAAGTTGCCGGAGATGCCGATTGCTTGATGTTTCCCAACATCGATGCAGGAAATGTTTTTTATAAGACCAATACAAAACTATGTGGGGCCCATCAGGCTGCAGTGGTAATGGGAGCAAATGTTCCTGTAGTTTTGTCATCCAGGGGCGACAGTAAGCAAACCAAATTAAATTCAATAGCGCTTGCAGCGTTGTTGAGTCGATAAATTATTATTCATGACCGATATTCGAATACTGGCTATCAATCCGGGCTCTACGTCCACAAAATTTGCCGTTTATTTTGGAAGCGAATGCAAACTAAAAAAAACATTGAGGCACTCAATTGAGGAGCTGTCCCTATACAACGATATTATCGATCAGTTTGAATTCAGAAAAGGGTTGATCATTGATTCGCTGGTTGAAGAAGGATACGATGTGGATAAAATCAAATATATTATTGGCCGTGGGGGATTGACGTATCCTTTAAAATCGGGAGTATACCTGGTTAATAACCGGATGCTTGAACATGCCCGTGCCGGTATTTATGGTCAACATGCCAGTAACCTCGGGCCCCTGATTGCAGATTATATTGCCCTTCAAATACCTGGGGCACATGCCTATGTGGCGGACCCGGTAGTGGTTGACGAATTGGAAGATATTGCCCGTTTCTCAGGTCATCCTGAATTTGAACGCCGGTCAATCTTTCATGCCTTGAACCAAAAGGCCACTGCCCGGATTCATGCCAAGAAAATAGGGCGCATCTACGAAAAGATGAACTTAATCGTTGTACATTTGGGTGGGGGAATTTCTGTGGGAGCCCACCAAAAAGGGAAGGTCATTGATGTAAACAATGCACTTGATGGTGAAGGCCCATTTAGCCCTGAGAGAAGCGGAACTTTGCCTGCTGGTCAGTTGATTGATCTTTGTTTCAGCCATAAGTACCAGAAAGATGAAATACGCCGGATGGTAATTGGGGAAGGGGGCTATGTTGCTTATTTGGGAACCAATGATTCAAAAGAGGTGGAAGAAAGGGCTAAAGACGGAGATGCACTTGCCCGCCATGTACAGGATGCCCTCGGGTATCAGGTTGCAAAGGCTATCGGGGAAATGGCGGTAGTACTGAATGGATATGTGGATGCTATTTTGCTCACCGGAGGATTGGCTTTCAATCAATATCTGACGCAATACATTACCTCAAAGGTTGAGTTTATTTCCGGCGTTTATGTCTATCCGGGTGAAGATGAATTGGAAGCACTTGCTTCAAATGCCCTGCGCGTTGCACTACATGAAATTGAACCGCTGGAATATCCCAATTGATTTTATATCTTTATGGGATAAACCATCTAAACTTTAACCCATGAAAAAACTTGCTTTTATCCTGCTACTTTCATCTTTTATATGGACGAGCGCGCACGCACAGCGAGAAAATGTCATTTCAGATGAATCCAAAGTCCCTGCATATACGGTGCCTGATGTCTTGACCCGATTAAATGGAAAGAAGGTCAAGTCTGAAAAGGATTGGTTTAAAAAGCAAAGACCTGAATTACTGAAAATCTTTACAGATCAGGTCTATGGAAAGGTTCCGGGTGTATTGGGTATTTCAGAAGTGAAAGTATGGGAAACTTCTGACAATGCATTGAATGGACTAGCCCGCCGCAAACAGCTTTCTTTGTTCTTCAAAAAAAATAATCTGAACCTGGAGGTAAATGTACTGATGTACTTGCCAAAAACGACCCAAAAAGTACCTGTGTTCCTGGCTTATAATTTTACTGGAAACCATGCAGTGTATAATGATCCGGCTATACGGCTCACCGAATCCTGGGTAGCCAATAACCCTTCGGTTGGAATCATTAATAATAAAGTGACTGAGCAATCCAGAGCAAGTGCCAATGATCGCTGGCCTGTGGAAGAGATTATCAAAGCCGGCTATGGACTCGTTACCATCTATTATGGGGATGTTGATCCCGATAAAGATGATTTTTCAGACGGCATCCATCCGTTCTTTTATAAAGAAGGTCAAACGAAGCCTGAATCCAATGAATGGGGTTCGATTGCCGCTTGGGCATGGGGATTATCCAGGGCGATGGATTATCTTGAAAAGGATCCCATGGTAGATTCAAAAAAGGTTGCTGTATTGGGACATTCGCGACTTGGCAAAGCTGCATTATGGGCTGGAGCTACCGATCCACGGTTTGCAATGGTCATTTCCAATGAGTCGGGTTGTGGCGGTGCAGCTCTTTCAAAAAGAATATATGGCGAAACTGTAGAAATCATCAATACCAGCTTCCCCCATTGGTTTTGCGAGAATTTCCTCCAGTATGATAATCATGAAGAATTATTGCCGGTTGATCAGCATATGTTGCTTGCACTCATTGGTCCTCGTCCCTTGTACGTAGCCAGCGCTGAAGGCGACCAATGGGCTGATCCAAAAGGTGAATTTCTATCTGCCAAATATGCTTCGGCGGTCTATGAATTACTGGGCAAAGAAGGCCTTCCCGTGAAAGAGATGCCCCAGGTCAATCATCCGGTGATGGGCGCAATCGGCTATCATATACGCACCGGGAAACATGATCTGACCCCCTATGACTGGACACAATATATTGGGTTTGCGGATAAACATTTTAAAAAGTGACTAAAGTGCCTAGAGTGAACTAAAAAGTGCCTAAAGTATTTAAAAAGTGATTTGCATTAACAATAGCACAGCCCAAAGTACTTTAGACACTTTAGCTCACTCTAGGCACTCTAGTCACTTTTTCTTCAGGATTGCACAGGATGCCTTAATTCTTGCTTCTTGTTTTCTTTGTTTTATTGAATTAGACATGAATTTAAATGATGAACAGAAAATACTTTTTAGCCTTTGATCTTGGCGCATCCAGCGGACGCGCTATTCTTGGTATTCTGGCTGATGGAAAGCTTGAACTGACTGAAATTCACCGTTTCGTCAATCAGATGCAATTGATCAATGGGCACTACTTCTGGAATATATTCAGCTTGTTCAATGAATTGAAGACAGGATTAAAAAAGTGTGTCAAAGAGTTTGGTATTCAACCTGAATCCATAGGTATAGATACCTGGGGTGTTGATTTTGTTCATCTGAACAAGGAGGGTTTGATCCTTTCACTTCCCTTTGCCTACCGCGACCAGCGCACCAATACTTCCATGGATGATTTGTTCCAGTTGGTTCCTTCCTCCGAAGTGTATGCCCAGACTGGTATCCAGTTTATGCAGTTCAATAGTTTGTTTCAGTTGTTCTCGATGGTCAAGGACCAATCTTCACTGCTCGATATCACTGATACGATACTCTTTATGCCCGATGCGTTGAATTACTTGTTTACAGGCATAAAAAAGAGTGAATTCTCTATTGCCAGCACCAGTCAGATGATGGTTCCCGGAACCTGTAATTGGAATTATGACCTGATTGAGAAAGCGGGAATCCCTGCCCATATTTTTCAGGAAATCATTTTACCCGGTACTGTTTTGGGAAATATCCTGGAGGAAGTGGTTCGGGAAACGGGTAGTAAACCTGTGCCGGTAATTGCCGTCGCGGCCCATGATACCGGATCTGCCATTGTTTCAGTTCCAAGTTCAGAAAACAATTTTGTCTACCTGAGTTCAGGAACTTGGTCGATCATGGGGATTGAAAGCCCTCATCCCATCATTTCTGAACAAACACGTCAATTGAATTTTACCAATGAAGGTGGAGTAGATGGTACAACGAGGTTTCTGAAGAACATCATGGGAATGTGGCTTATCCAGGAAGTCCAGCGAATATGGGAAGCAGAGGGAGCAAAGTATAGCTGGCCCGAAATGGTTGAATTGGCCCGACAGTCTGATCCTTTTAAATTTCTGATCAACCCTGATGATCCCATGTTTCTCAATCCAAGAGATATGACCCAGGCTGTAAGGGATTATTGCTATCAAACGGCTCAGGGAACCCCTCAGTCCCATGGAGAGACCATCCGCTGCATCTATGACAGCCTTGCCTTGAAATATCGCTTTACACTTGAACAGATTCGTGAAGTCTCGGATCAATCCATTGAAGTGATCCATATTATAGGCGGGGGGGCAAACAATCATTTCCTAAACCAGCTCACCGCTGATGCTACAGGCCTGACGGTTATTGCAGGCCCTACAGAAGCCACAGCCATCGGTAATATCCTGATCCAGGCCAAGGCGCTTGGATACGTTGGTTCATTGAATGAAATCAGGCAAATCATTGCCAACTCCTTTGGGTTGGTGAAATTTGTCCCCTCTGAAGAACTCAATTGGGAAGCAGCCTATAGCCGGTATTTGGATATCACACGTTAAGAAATCAAGGACTCTATCTGATTTTGATAATTTTAATAAGTCTGAAAATGAATGGTTCCACCACGCATTTCGGCAAAATCAATACGATTATCATTGGATTTGAAGTTGATAGGGAATACCTGATAATATCGTACGTTCTGGTTATTCAGTTTTGCTGGCGTCCAGGATCCCAGGAGGGTACTAAATGACTCCACAGCAATACTGTTAATGACAGGGCCCAAACCTTTGATGATTTTTATTCCCCCAATACTGCCGTTTTCCATGACCACAAAACCGATTTTCATCGAACCTGAAATCTGTGAAAAATCAACACCTGCATCCTTGAATCCTTTTTTGATATGCTCATTAAGTACGGTGTTCCCGGGATTGAAAAAAGGAAATGCATCAACTGAATAGAAAATATTATCAATGTATTTGGTTCCATCTTCATTCCAGTTTTCGTTCGATACCAATTCATTGTTATTGTATTGCGACACTGATTTTTTCTTTCCGCCCCAATAGTATTCAGTTACTTGTCCATGAAGCAAAAGTGGTTTTACGGACTTTGCATACCCAGCCATGATCACCTGTTCTTTGGCTACATCTTTGAATCTAAATGACCCGTCTGGCAGTTTTTTAAAGGTGCGTAAATTGACCCGTTTTGAATTTTCTCCCATTCCTTTAACCTGAAAGGTCGAATCATTTAACTTTTTATAGCGATCAGAACCGATTTTATCCCACTTGGAATCTTTTAGTATATAGGATTCTACAACGGATACCTTGGCGGATTTGACATTGACCGTCTGCATATAGATCGCATTTGAAAGACTCGTTAATTTGCCATTTGTGCCAATATAGATATGTGATTCTTTCTGTGAAAACACCGAGGAAGCAATCAATAAGAAGCTTAAAATCGCCACTATTCGAACTGTAAAAACAGATTTTGTGATCATAGCGTAATATTTAGGTTTGGTTTTTATAAAGATCATTCAATTTTACAATGTGTAAATATAATCATTGTTCCTTATTATTAAAAAAAGAAATGAATACAAAATCATGTTATTTATGTAACATTTCAGTCAATTGATAAGTATCAGTTAAATAAGAAAATAAATTCAATGAAATTTGGTGTTTTTTGTTTCTGAACCATGCTCTCCCAAAGGTAGATAGTTTTTCTATCTTTGTATATCTGAATCAACCAACAACCTATGATGAAGCCATATCTATTGATCCTGATCTGTTTATTTCTGCGGATTACTGTTTCTGCTGAACCTTCGATAAATCCTATTCCCATCAAATGGGAACTTGGTTATGCCAAAACAGCTACTGAAGCTCCTTCGAACTGGATTCCTTCAATCGTTCCCGGAGCCGTTCAACTGGATATTGCAAAGGCTGAAAAATATGGACCTCTTTGCTATGCTGAAAACTGGAAAGATTACCGCTGGATGGAAGATCAGTTTTATACTTACCGTACTTCCTTCTCAAAACCTGCATTGACTTCAGGAGAGCGTTTTGTATTCGTTTCAAAAGGAATCGACTACCAGTTTACAATCTACCTGAACGGCGAAGAATTGCTCAGCCAGGAAGGAATGTTTACGCCAGTTCTGCTTGATTTAACCGATCATCTGAAAGAAAACAATGAACTTAAAATTCAGATTTACCCGGCTCCCAAATTATATCCTTCACCAGTTGACCGCTCCCAGGCATCCCATTCTGTAAAGCCTGCCGTTAGCTATGGCTGGGACTGGCATCCAAGGCTCATTCCACTGGGTATATGGGACGATACTTACCTGGAAGTTCAACCAGCCAACCATATCGATGACTTTCATGTAAATTATACCCTGAATGAAGATTTTACAAAGGCAGAACTGAACCTTCAGCTAGCGGGCCGAAACCTCAATGGCCTTCCTTTTGTATGGACTTTAAAAGATGATAAGGGATTGGAAGTTTTGAAATCGGAAGGAAAAACAAACCTTTCTTTTCCCAATCCCCAGCTATGGTGGACCCACGATCATGGACAACCATATCTTTATACTTCAACTATTCAGCTTCTGAATGCCTCTGGAAAAGTGATTCAAACCCTTGAGTCGAAAATAGGCTTTCGGAGAATTAAACTGGTTATGAACGAGGGAGCATGGAATGAGCCCAAAGGATTCCCCATGTCCAGAAGTGTTTCACCAGCCCAGGTGGAACTCAATGGCCGTAAGATTTTCTGTAAAGGAACCAATTGGGTAAATCCTGAAATCTTTCCCGGTATCATGACCCGCGAACGGTATAACGATTTACTCACCCTTGCAAAGGATGCCAATTTTAATATTTTGAGAATATGGGGTGGGGGAATTGTAAACAAAGAATCGTTCTTCGAATTGTGTGATGAAAAGGGCATCCTCGTATGGCAGGAATTCCCCCTGGCCTGTAACAATTACCCCGATGATGCGCATTACCTTTCGATTCTGAAGCAGGAATCAGCATCAATAATTAACAGGGTAAAAAAGCATCCCTCACTGGCCCTATGGGGAGGAGGCAACGAACTGTTCAATGCCTGGGGCGGTATGACCGATCAATCGCTTCCTTTGCGCCTGCTCAACAGTCAATGCTATGAAATGGATCCCTCCACTCCGTTTATCCCCACCTCTCCCATGATGGGTATGGGACATGGCAATTATGTCTTTCGTGATTTAAATACCAAAGAGGAAGTGTTCAGCAACATGGCTCGCGCTCATTACACGGCCTATACCGAATTTGGAATGCCTTCACCTGCTTCGGTTGAGATACTGAAAACCATTATCCCCAAAGAAGAACTCTGGCCTCCAAAGCCGGGAGGTTCATGGGAAAGTCATCATGCATACAAGGCATGGGTTGGAAGTACATGGCTCTGCCAGGAAATTATTGAAGATTACTTTGGTACTTCCAACTCGCTGGAAGAGTTGGTTGCCAATGGACAACTGATGCAGGGGGAAGGGTACAAGTGTATTTATGAAGAAGCCCGCCGCCAGAAACCCTATTGTTCGATGGCGACCAACTGGTGTTATGACGAACCATGGCCAACGGCTGCCAACAATAGCCTGATCAGCTATCCTAGTATTCCCAAACCAGGCTATTACGCGGTGAAGAATGCCTGCCGTCCGGTATTGGCCAGCGTACAGCTCTCAAAATTCAAATGGTCTGAAGGCGAACTCTTCTTTGCCGATGTATGGATGCTGAGTGATCTCCCAAAAGATCTTCCATCTGGAAAAGTAAAAATCAAACTAGTAGCCGGAACTACAGAACTTGTTTTGCTCAACTGGGAATACAACCCGATGAAAGCCAATGTCAATCAAGTTGGACCAACCGTTAGATGCAAACTGCCTGCATGGAGTACCGACCGTTTTAAAGTAGTGCTTGAAGTGGAAGGCCATCCGGAATACAACTCTGAATATACCTTGGCCTATCAACCGCGCTCGGTAGAAAGCAAACGAACCACGCCCGTGATGAATCAGTAAGGGATGGATTGGGTGCCGCGGTTTTTAACTGCGGAAAGTTATGAGTGAAGAATTTATTACAAATAGAAAAACTTCCAGTGTCAATTTATTGTTCTATCTTTGGACTAAAGTTAGTTTTATGGAGGGCAAAGTACAGTACTGGATTGAAATGTCCGATTATGATTTTGAGACAGCTGAGGCCATGCTTCGAAGTAAAAGGTATTTATATGTGGGCTTCATGTGTCATCAAACCATTGAAAAAGCATTTAAAGCTTACTTTACAAGAATAATATCGGAAACAGCCCCTTTTTCGCATAGTTTATCCTATCTGGCAAAAAAAATGGTAACTTTTATGAGTTATTCACTGAGGAACAGAAAGACTTTATTGACCAAATTGAGCCTTTAAATATTGAGGCCCGTTATCCTTCTCATAAAGAACGTTTGATGAAAAGTTTAACTGAAGAGAAATGTGACGTGATTCTAAAAAAGACTAAAGAGCTACAACAATGGATAAAGGAGAAGCTATAACTAAAGTCAAAGAATACAGCCTTTTACTAAGGAATTATTTTCCATTTGAGCAAGTCTATTTATATGGCTCTTATGCCAAAGAGACCAATGGGGCAGATAGTGATATTGATGTAGCAATTGTGGTAAGTCATATTGAAGGCGATTACTTTTCTATCCATCCTTTGCTTTGGAAACTACGCAGGCAAATTGATGATAGGATAGAACCAATACTCATTGAAAAAGACAATGATAATGGTGACTTTTTAAGTGAAGTACAAAAATACGGAATTCAGATAGCTTGATTGTAACTGAAGCATCACTTATAACATTTAAACTGCAGTCGCCTGAACTGTTATCTGCATTTCCCTGAAACCCACGAAACGATTGATTTCTGAAACTTTATCTTTTTCTTCCTCCAGGCAAATATCAATCACCTCTTTAATGTTTTCCAACGCCTCATCAATGGTATTGCCGTAGGAGTGGCAACCCTTAAAAACTGGACAACTAACAATGAAAACATTGTCTTCGTCCTGCTCAATGAGGATTGGAAGGTGTAATATTTTGTTTTTTGTTGCCATTATATTCTTTTAATCTGCAGTTAATATTGCTTGTGCTTTGGATAAAAATAGATAGGAACTGAACAGGAATTTTATACTCAATTGATCACTACCATTCCTATCATCCATCTCAAATGTAAAGATAGCAAAAATAATTGGCTAAAAACCTTCTACCAGGCATCATCCTTACCTGGTTAATAGATCATATCTCTCAAGACTTGATAATTGATTGAATCGATGTTTGCCAAGGCTTATTCTTATTAGAAAGTTATTCGAATGTTATTCGAAAGTTGTTCGATGATTATTAGAACACACTCGAACTACCTTCGAACTACCTTCGAACTACCTTCGAATAACCTTCGAATAACGATACAAGATATCAGTACAATTTACACTAAAAATCCATACGAAAGAAGCAACTTACATTTATGGAAAGACCATTACTATTATTTTGTAATGAAACAAGAAATAGCGAAATTTGATCAAACTTTCGACACATGGAAACAACTGACATTTTGAGAAATCGCAGTTTCGATAAACTGTTGACCATTGATAATAAGGATTATCTCTCGGCCCACTACGAGTTGGTTAATGCCAGTTTGGTAAGTCAGGTTATAGCGAATAAACGGAGGAACAGATTTAAAATAAAAAAACCCGGCTTCATCACCTGTATCTAATATCAGGGAGAGGAAGTACCGGGACTGCCATACAAAGATACACATAAAATGAACCAAAAGCAGTTTTTCAACAAGGTTTTTTCGGATGAGCGAATGCAAAAGTATTTCGATGCACATCCAAAGGATGAATCTTTGGCAATAATGCATTACCAATGTAACATCGAAATTTCGGAATCCTTTTATTCATGTTTGTCAGTATTTGAAGTATCATTGAGAAATGCGATAAGTCGCGAGTTGATTACTAAATTTGGGACAAACGAATGGTATAATCATTTTCCATCAACAGCAGGACTTTCAAAATTAACGAAGGAAATTTCAATTGCACAGAATCAAATTACCAAAAGACGCGAACTTGTTACTCCATCGAAGGTTGTTGCTGAACTTACCTTCGGATTTTGGGCCAAATTGTTCAATAGCGAATTCGAATTGATATTATGGAAAGACCTTCGGAGGGCATTTCCTTATATGCCAAAGGTAAAAAAGCAACGCAAACATATTTCAGCACCAATTAATAATTTCAGAAACTTCCGCAACCGGATATTTCACAATGAACCAATTTGCTGGAACCTAGCTAAACTGGCGGAAATACATAAACAAATGGACGAGGTACTAGGTTGGATTAATAAAGACCTGCCTGATTGGATTGAACAATTTGACCGGTTTAACAGTGTTTCAGAAAAAGTCAAAATGCAGTTATATCGAAAAAAATAATGTTCTGTTTCTACAAAAACCTTATCTGAGATTTGACTGACTCTTCACTAATATTAAAACGTATCAAATATAAAAAAAACCTTGCCGTTTTACACGACAAGGTTTTGTATTTTAAGGAATTGACTATTTATTTTTTCTTCTTGTTCTGTTCTTCGGTCGAGATGGCTTCACGCATGGAGGTATCGGCCATGATGTTTTTGTATTTCATGTAATCCATGATGCCCAGGTTGCCGCTTCTGAAAGCTTCTGCAATGGCCATGGGGATTTGGGCTTCTGCATCAATTACCTTGGCACGGGCTTCCTGTGCCTTTGCCTTCATTTCCTGCTCAAGGGCAACCGCCATGGCACGACGTTCCTCGGCTTTGGCCTGGGCAATGTTTTTATCCGCTTCTGCCTGGTCCATCTGTAAACCTGCTCCAATGTTCTTGCCGATATCAATATCAGCAATGTCGATGGAAAGGATTTCAAAGGCAGTACCGGCATCAAGACCTTTACCAAGCACTACCTTGGAGATGGAATCAGGATTTTCAAGTACGGCTTTGTGGGTATGTGATGATCCGATGGAAGACACGATTCCTTCGCCTACACGGGCCAGAACAGTTTCTTCACCTGCACCACCAACCAATTGCTTGATGTTGGCACGAACAGTTACCCTGGCCCTGCAGATCAGCTGGATGCCGTCCTTGGCAACAGCTGCAACGGGAGGGGTATCAATGACCTTGGGATTGACCGACATCTGTACGGCCTGAAATACATCGCGACCGGCAAGGTCGATGGCTGTAGCCATTTTAAAGGACAGTTCGATGTTGGCTTTCTGGGCTGAAACCAATGCATGAACGACTTTCTCAACATGACCACCGGCCAGGTAATGTGCTTCCAGATCATTCCTGTTGAGGATCAACCCGGCTTTTGTTCCTTCAATCAATGCCCGCACGATCACCGATGGGGGTACTTTACGAAATCGCATCAGAAATAACTGAAGCAGGGAAATCCGTACATCGGAAACCAGGGCTGAAAACCAAAGTCCAACAGGGATGTAATACAAAATGATGATCAAAAGGATGAAAATTCCAATGATCAAACCAAATACTCCAAGGCCTTGAATTTGTTCCATTCTTATAGGTTTAAAGGTTCAACTGTGATTTGTGATTTTTCGATTTGAATGATCCTGACGCTTTCCCCTGGATCAACATAAGTGCCGGTTGATCTCACTTCTACCACTTCGCCGTTTACTCTAATTTTGCCCATGGGGGCCAGTCTTCCAATGGTAACCCCGATATCGCCTACCTTTACCTTTTCCTGGTCAATCAGGTTGGCCACCCCGGTAAGAATGGTGCTGAGGACCATCCTTTTTCCAGTCTTTCCTTTGAATAACCTGACAATCAGAATTGGTGCAACAATGACCACGAATCCTAGGGTCAGGAAGCCGGTCAATGCCCCATAAGTGGTGAAGGCCATATAGATACTGTATCCAAAGAGCAAAACACTGCCGATTCCGGCAATGGTGCTTCCCGGGAGGATGGTAAACTCAATCATCAGTAATACGAAGGCCAGAAAGATGAGCAATAGGATGATCAGGATATTCATAAATAAGGCTTAAGCGATGGTAGCTTTCAAATCTTTTTGTACCAAGGCGTTTTTCAAAGGCCTAAGATAAGAAAAACTTCCTTTTTTAACATCACATTTACCTTTAAAATGAATCAGCAGGGTACATTGTTCGGCCTGGGGCAGATCATGCTCACAGATTTCCATCAGGGCATCGATCACATAGTCGAAGGTGTGATAATCATCGTTGTGCACCAAAAGGAATCTTTCCTTTTTATTGTGCACTTCGTTTTCCTCGTGGACTTCTTTATGGGGGAGTTCTTTTGCTTTCATAATTCACTGTTTAATTTTTTGGCTTCAACAACAGTTATTTTTTTGCCGCTTTGGTAGGCATTAATGACTGCATTTTTTATGCCTTCCTGTTTCACCTGGCTAAGCATTCTTTCAGCATCGGAATATGACCTGAGATTTCCAGTAGTATACACCTTAAGGCCTTTATCATCCACATAATTTTCTACTTTCCGGATGACCGAAATCTTTTTAATCAGTTTGTTGGACGCTTCGGGTATTTTGCCTTTAAAGGCACCAATCTGGATTTTATAAATAATTCCACCCGGCACTACGGCTTTCTTTTCTTCAGCCTTTGGCGCGGGTTTATACAGGGTGATGGTATCCGGGATTTCAGACTGGAGGGCTTCCTGCTTACCCTGTTTATCGGCTATTTGCCAAAGACTGTCATTATAAAGTTTGATTTTCTCCTGGAACTTATTGATGTCCTCAGGGGAAGCGGCCAGCCAGTATCGGTCTTCTTCTTCGCGGGCCTTCTGATACATATCGGGTATTTCATCATTAAGGGCAATGATTTGTTTTTCAGAATTGATGATTTGAGTAGCAATTGCTTCTTTTTGCGAATCAGGAGCCAGGGAATAGGATTTTCGTAAACTATCGGTTTTTTCTGAAAGCTTCTGCAATTCATTTTCCTTTAACCAGGCCTGAAAGAACAGTTTCTTGGACTGATCGTATTTGAAGTGTTTAAAGCTATAATAAGTAATGGTAGAATTGATTCTGAAATTGATGGGGATTTTCTCCAGTTCTGGTGAAACGGAAAAATGTTCATTTTGGGTGGGTGCAGTCTTTTCAGCAGCACTTTGTCCGGTTAAAATGGTATCTTTGGAAGAATAACAATCGACAGCATTACCCGTGTAATGATTATGTCCTTCAGTGTTTTCGAGGTTAAGGAGGCTCTCTTTTCCGCTTTCATGCAAGGGCACATTGGCGGCAAGTAAATAAGTTCCTGCCGT
>DMFR01000146.1:22373-22606 GCA_003450125.1 Prolixibacteraceae bacterium
AAGTAAATAAGTTCCTGCCGTTAAAAACAATAAGACAAGGCAGTTTGTTTTTATGTTGTTTTTAAATTGAAATAACATTTTCATAACGAATTAATTCGGGTATAAAAATACAAAAATTGTACCACGGACTGTACCTGTAACAGATAGTTTATTTTACTAATGCAGCAAGTTCGTTTGGGTACGTATCATTATTTCAAGTATATTTGTATAACTTAAAAATATTCAATAATGGC
>DMFR01000078.1:0-1077 GCA_003450125.1 Prolixibacteraceae bacterium
ACTTAATCTTGTTCTTACTCAACATACAATCTGATTTTTCGTTCTAAAAATATAAAAATAAAAAGGTTCGAATGAATTGTTAACCCAATGCAGTGTTTATTTTTGTAAAAATTCTATTTCATGCTCTTGAAGATTAGTGTCCCATTTTATAAAGCCCGAATTGTCATGCTTATCATGGGAATCTTGCTTCTTGGTGCATGTAACTCAGCCAAATTTGTGCCCGAAGGTAAGTATCTTCTCAATAAAGTCTCCGTCAGGGTGGATGATAAAAGGATTAAAAGACAAGATTTAAAGACCAAGGTACGGCAGAAGGAAAACTTACGCATACTGGGGTCTCTGAAATTTCATTTGTGGCTTTACAATTTATCGTCTAAAAGCAAGCAGGACGGTTGGTTTAAAAGGATAGGGGAAGCGCCTGTGATCTTTGAAGAGGGTCAGTCAGAACGCAGCATCGAGCAATTTAGGACATACATGAACAACAAGGGCTATTACAATGCGGTCATCCATGATTCGGTCATTTATAAGCCGAATAAAAGGAAATTGAACCTTGTTTTTAATGTTAAAGCTGGTGAGCCGTATCTTATCCGCCATTACTTCTATTCCATCAAAGATGAGCATGTAGGAGCCCTTATACTGAAGGATTCAGTCAATCAGCTATTGAAGACCGGCGATATATTTGATTTGGATATACTCAATGCTGAACGGCAGCGGATTTCAACCAACATGAAAAATGCAGGTTATTACAAATTCTCCGAGGATTATATCTCTTTCTCCGCAGACACGAGTTTCTATAGCCATAGGGTTGACCTAACTGTAAATATCGATGACGCATCGTTTGGAGAGGATGAAAAGAAGGTAGTGCCCCATCAGAAATATATGATCCGCGATTTCCTGATCAATCCAACCTTTCAGGCTGCTAGTCTTTCAGGTGACCAGACGGACCAAAAGTTGGATACCTTAGTGATGAATGACTACATCATTACCTATTCCGGAAAACTTCAATATAAGCCAAGTCTGTTTTCAGACGTGAACCGGATGAGAGACAGCACTTATTACTGTTTGCGCAATGTGGAAAAG
>DMFR01000078.1:1239-2775 GCA_003450125.1 Prolixibacteraceae bacterium
ACTGTTTGCGCAATGTGGAAAAGACTTACCGGGCATTGAACCGTTTGAAACAATTCAAGGCCATCAATATCGGTTTTGTTGAAACCAATTCAATTACAAGTGATTCAATTCCCTTGCTGGATTGCAAGATGCAGTTATCGCCCTTGCCGCGAAAGAATTTTTCAGTAGATGTGGAGGGTACGAACTCCTCGGGTAACCTGGGCGTTGCAGGTAATTTTAACTTTCAGCACCGTAATGTGTTCAGGGGGGCAGAAGTGTTTGACTTCCAAATCAGGGGGGCCCGTGAACGTCAGCTGGCATTGATCAACAACAACAGCAAGAATTTTAACACCAGTGAGCTGGGTTTTGAAACCAGTCTTACTTTCCCCAAATTCCTAAGTTTTATCAAATGGAAAAAGATGTTCAACTTCCAGATTCCAGAAACCAAGCTGAGCGGGGGATTTAACTATCAACACCGCCCTGATTACACCAGAAGCATTACCAACATTAAATTTGGGTATAACTGGAAAACATCTGCTTACCATTTTCATACTTTGAATTTGATTGATCTAAATTATGTGATCCTTTCCAATCCTGATTCAGTTTTCATTAATTCCATCAAGAACCTATACATAAAAAGCAGTTTTACGGACCACCTCATTTCTGCCTCCAATTACACCTGGATGTACAATACACAGGATGTGAATAAGCGGGAAGATTACAAGTATTTTAGGGTTAATCTCGAATCGGCAGGCAATCTTTTGTCTCTTTATTCCATGCTGGTCAATAAAAAGAAAACCGCTGATACAATTAATAATATCAACTATTACGAGATTTTGAAAGTTCGGTTTGCTCAATATGTAAAAAGCGATTTTGAATACCGTTATGGACACATGATTAATAAAATGAGTTCTGTCGTGGGAAGAACTTTTGTAGGTATTGGGGTTCCTTTTGGAAACTTTGATGTACTGCCTTTTGAAAAGAAATATTTTACCGGCGGGGCCAATGGTATCCGCGCCTGGCAGGTCCGCTCTCTTGGACCGGGTTCCTACAAGCCTCCATTGATTGATGGCAAGCCCACTTACCCCAATCAATCCTCTGATATCAAGCTGGAAGCCAACCTGGAGTACCGTTTCAAGCTTTTTTGGTTAATGGAAGGGGCATTCTTTCTGGATGCAGGAAATATCTGGGCCATCAACAGCAGAGACAACCGCGAAGGGGCTGTCTTCAAGGTTAATGAATTTTACAAGCAGATTGCCGTCGGTACAGGTATGGGCTTGCGTTTCGATTTTACCTTCTTCCTTTTCCGTCTCGATCTGGGTATGAAAATGCGCGACCCCTCATTGGAGGCAGGCAAACGGTTTATCCCCGGGAATTATCGGTTTTCAACAGATCAGTTAAACCTTTCATTTGCCATCGGTTATCCCTTCTAGTGTTATATTTCATCTAAGATCCTTTAACAGTTTACTTATCACTTTTCCTGTGCTTACTGAAAGCATTGAATCTTATTTTGTATAAATTAACTCAATATTAGATCAATACTGACTCAATACTAAG
>DMFR01000407.1:0-1590 GCA_003450125.1 Prolixibacteraceae bacterium
GTTGATTTTCATCAAGTGGTTGGCAACATTTATTTGAACCTGTATTCTTTAATTATAACTGCCAACAGTCTTTTACCCAAGCTTACCGGTGATGAAGACCAAGCGCTGAAAGGTGAGCTGCACTTTTTAAGGGCCTATTCTTATTTTAAACTGGCAAGACTTTTTGGAACCCCTCCTTTGGTAACCGATCCTGATGTGAAATTTACCATTCAAAAGCCCGGGTTTAAAGAGGTGTATGAACTGATTGAAAAAGACCTGCTTATGGCCCTTGAGTTACTTCCTGACGACTATACAAATGCACGTATACCCGGCGAGACACCCCATAGGGGAACGGCCAAGGCATTACTGGCCGAGGTATATCTTTCATGGGCCGGTTTCCCGGTAAACGATCAAAGTAAATATGCCCAGGCTGCCCTTCTGTCGGGGGAAGTAATTGAACGGGCCGGGTATTACAACTTTGCATTGCTGCCCGATATAGCCGATTTGTGGAATGGGAAATACAGGCATAACCAGGAAAATATATTCGGCCTGTTTTTTAACCCTGAGAAGAAGAAAAAAAAAGATCCTTTTAATCTTGTGCTCTCAGAAGATGAAAATAATATCAATGCCAGAAATCTTGCTAGTGAAGGCGGTTATACAACTCCATATATACCCGAATTCAGGTTCTATAATAATTTCCCCAATAATTACAGAAAGCAGTGCTCTTATCCTACCATATCGACAAACTTAACATATGATTATGAAACAAAGAAATATGTTCCTATCAACCATGATCCTTTAATTTATCCATGTACGTTCACTAATACAGTTGTATCGTTAAAATGGATCGATCTGGAATTGTACAAAAAAGAACGAAGTTTACCCAACTATAGTGGATCGCAGGCAACTTTGTATCTGTTAAGGTACGCCCAAACCCTTTTAACCTATGCAGAGGCCAGCGCACGATCGGGAAAACTGGATGAATCGGCCTACGAGGCCGTTAACATGGTTCGCAGGCGGGCCAACAAGCTGGATATCCATACACCTTCTAAATTTGATTTGCCCAAAGATCTCACCACTGACCAATTCCTTGATGCAGTAGTATGGGAACGTGCCTGGGAATTGAGCTTTGAGCCTGAAGGCCGATGGTTTGATATTGTTCGCCTGGAACTAAAAGACAAGATATCCAGCTACGGGCAGGATATACTTTGGGAAGTGCCACTGGAAAACCTTACGGATGATTGGTATTTTTATAAGATCCCCATAGAAGACCGCCTGATCAATCCAAATTTTGAATGATCAATAACACTATCAATGCCATGAAAAAGTTATATCATTACTGCCGATTCTCATATTGTGCTCAAAGATTCAATGTCGTCCGAAACCATCATGGGAGCCGTCATCCTGAAACAAGTTCAGGATGACGCTTCGAAAGGGAGACCAAGTCAGAACGTTACATTAACCGTAACATGGCAAAGATATTGTGTTACAGCTAATTGGATGTTTCTGGATTGACGCATCGAAAGGAGTCTTACCAATCAGATGTATCCCAATCTCAGCTTGTAAGAATTTGGAACGGAGACAATGAGTTTACGCCATTTACGTGATTTA
>DMFR01000407.1:1707-19201 GCA_003450125.1 Prolixibacteraceae bacterium
TAAATCACGTAAATGGCGTAAACGGCAATTAATTTTAAACAATAAATTGCCATTTGACTGCTCTTAATATTCATCAAAAAGCCCCAAATTCTATCTTTGAATTTGGGGCTTTTTTATAGGATATATAAGTTCCGGTTCAATGGATGTAAGTCTTAACTTTAAACTTTGAACCAGTAACTTTAAACAAAGTTTAGTTTCTTCTGCGTCTTGGACGATCACCTCTGTCAACGCCTCTATCGCCTCCACGGTCACCACCACGATCGCTGAATGAAGGTTCCCTGCGGCCTTCTCTACGTCCGCCGGCATAACCACCTCCACCACCACCATTGTATCCACCACCACCTTCTCTGCGAAAGGTGTTTTCACGTGGTTGTGCTTCAGCAGCAGTTGATTCAACCTTGCCGATACTGATTACATGGCCTTCAATGACGACGTTGTTCAGTGCATTTACCAGGTCTTTTTCGAAGTTACTGTCTACTTCAAAGAAGGAGAACTTACGTTGAATATCGATCTTGCCGATCTCAACGTTCCTGCGGCTCGAATATTGGTTGATCAGTCCGATCAATCCTGAAGCATTCAGGTTTTGTTTCTTTCCGGCATTGATAAACAGTTTGGTGAAATTCAAACGGTCGCCTCCACGGTCACTACCACGGTCACGGTCGTTGCGTGAGAATGAATCTCGTCCACCCTCTGTTCTTACATTCAAATCGCGAGCATTCTTATAGTAATCCAGCAACTGGTTGAATTCTAGCGATACAAAATGTTTGATGATATCATCCTGAGACATTCCTTCAAATTTCTCAAGAATTTGAGGAATATATTTTTCTATCTGTGTAGCATTGATTTCTACATTTTTTACGCGGTCAATGAGGTGAAACAATTGTTTCTCACAGATTTCATCGCCTCCGGGAACCATCTTACGTTCGAATTTCTTGCGTGAAATCTTTTCAATCTGCTTCAGACGTCCCATTTCCTTAAGGTTGATAATGGTAACTGAAATACCGCTTTTCCCGGCCCTACCTGTACGTCCACTACGGTGTATGTATACTTCAGGATCGTCAGGCATCGAGTAATTGATCACATGGGTGAGTTCGGTTACATCTAATCCGCGTGCAGCAACATCAGTAGCAATCAACATCTGTAGTTGTTTGTTGCGAAAACGGCCCATTACGTAATCACGCTGAGCCTGTGAAAGGTCGCCATGCAAAGCATCGGCATTGTATCCGTCAGCCATGAACTGTTCAGCTACCTCGCGGGTTTCCATCCTTGTACGACAGAATACAATGGCGTAACAGTCAGGATAATTATCCGCAATACGTTTCAGTGTTTCGTATTTGTCTTTTGCATGAACCATGTAATAATGGTGATCCACGTTTTCAGCTCCTGCATTTCTTTTTCCTACTGAAATTTCAATGGCATCATGTAGGTAGTTGGCCTTCATTGACGCAATTTCAGTTGGCATAGTAGCTGAGAACAGCAACGTTTGTTTTTCCTTGGGTGTAGTGGACAAAATAGCGTCCAATTCTTCCTTGAACCCCATGGTAAGCATTTCATCGGCTTCATCCAATATCAGCCATCTAATAGCCGAAATGTTGAGTAATTTGCGACGGATTAAATCATGAACACGTCCGGGAGTACCTACAACAACCTGGCCTCCTGATTTAAGTTCTCTGATCTGTTTGGTAATGTCAGCCCCACCATATACAGGAATGGTTCTGAAACCCAGAATGAATTTCGAGTATTTATCCATGTCCCTGGTGATTTGTAAACACAACTCACGGGTAGGACATAAAATCAAGGTCTGAACTTCCCTGATTTCCATCGAGGTATTGTTGATCACAGGGAGTCCAAATGCGGCAGTCTTGCCTGTTCCTGTTTGAGCCAATGCCACTAAGTCTTGTTTGGATGAGATCAGGTGCGAGATAGTTTGCTCCTGAATAGGCGTAGGGTTTTCGAATCCCATTTCAGCGATCGCCTTTAAGATTTCTGGCTTCAGGCCAGTTTCTTCAAATGTCATATTATTTCCTTTTTAATTGAGAATCAGCAAAACGCTGAACCTTGTTAATGATAGGAGACAGTTAGATGCTCCTGCCATAAACCAGGCAAAAAGGAAATTAACCGACCCCTAAACTATTGGGCGCAAAGGTAATTTAATTTTCTGAAAACAAGAAGCTTGAATTTTTCAACCCTGTTATTTAGCATGTTTTAACACAAATACAACATTAAAAGTTTAAAGTTCGGAGTTTAAAGTTCGGAGTTTAAAGTTTAAAGTTGCGTGCCGCTCAAAGGCTACCCATTTATTAATTTAAACTTCGAGGTTGCATCCAGATCGGCACGTAACTTGGAACTTGAAACTTTGGATTTGAAACTTCTTTTCCTACTCCTCCATGATCAAACTTCCCTGTGCGTCATATTCACAGATGGAAGCCCATGCGATTTCCCAGTGATGACCATCAGGATCGGTAAAGTAACAGTCGTAACCTCCCCAGAAGGTATCCCTTGGTTCAATCAGCGACTTACCTCCACATTCAAGTGCTTTCCTGAAAGTAGCATCCACATCCTCCCTGGTTGCTTGCATCATGCCCAATGAAATACCTGAGAAACCTGAACGGGCAGCAGGCAATCCTGCATCTTCAGCCAGAAGATCCATGGGATAGAGACTAAAGATGATGCCTCCGTGCGAGAAAAATACAATCTCGTCACTGCTTCCCTTTGCAGGCATCCAACCAAAAGCATCCATATAGAACTGACGTGATTTCTGAAGATCTGCAACCCCAATGGTCACTACATTTAATCGTGGTTTCATAGAGTGAGTGTTTAAAGTTCCAAGTTTCAAGTTCCAAATTCCATATTGTCCATGCCTAAATAACGTTGACCGAATTAGACATTATTTTCTTCTTATTTTGAATCCCATCATTTAAATGATGATGATGTTGTTCTGTTGACTTCGGGAAATAACTCGGAACTTGTGAAGAGTTATTCTCGAAATCAACAGAATGAGCATGACGGTATTGAACCGGGGTCATTTTGTTTAAAGCCTTATGTGGTTTGTCACAATTATACATTTTAACTGCCTTTTTTAATTCTTTTTCCAATTCTTCAAACGTTCCTGGAGCATAGCAATAAAGATAACTGTTTTTAATGGTCCCGTTCAACCGCTCGGCATGAGCGTTTTCATATACTGTTTCTTCGGTCATTGAATTGTTCATCTTTAGCTCCTTAGTAAGTTTTTTAAACTCCCCACTGTAATACTGGCCCCCTCCATCGGAATGGATGATGGCCCCTTTCAGGGCAGATCGTCCACAATACCTGATGGCCATCTTCAGGGCTGGCAGCGTTGTGTCTTGGGTCCGTAAGCTCCTGCTTGCCGAAAAACCCACTATTTCCCGGTTGAACAGATCCATGATCAGGGTGATATAATAGAACTTTCCAAGCATTTCATAGTAGGTGATGTCACTCACCAAAACCTGGTTTACAGCTGTAACTTCATACTCCTTAATCAGGTTCGGGAAACGGGTCACCCCCCTGCTGTCAGTCGTCACCCGGAAGTTCTTTTGTTTCTTGACCCGGTAACCATGTTCAAAACAGAATTGCTCAAATCGGTCCCTTCCCATGCCCTGGGGATCCAGCTTGAAGTAGATCTCACGAACGGCCATGGAAGGGTGATCCTTACGTATCCTGTCAACGAGCATTAAAACCTGTTCCCCTTCATCCAGCTGCCTTTCCCTGCGTTTTAACATCTGAAAGAACGACTGCTTCTGTACATTCACTGCACGGTAGAGCCGGCTCATTTTGACCCCTTGCTTATCCCTGTTGTGCCAGTACCAGAGGAGGGTTTCAAACCTAATTTTTTTTTAATGTCCACTTCATAGGTACTTTCAGCAATTTCAATCATCTTGTCCTGGAAATCAATCAGCAGCTGCTTTTGACCTACGATGCGCTCAAGCTCCTTGATCCTCTGTTCCAAAAGCTCAATCTTTTTGGTGTCGCTTTTGGCTTCAACCACTTGTCTTACCTGCTTTCTAGCCATATTGGAGTATTTGTAAACCCACCTGTAAACCGATGTCCTGCTTACTTTATGGGTCTTGCAAATATCTGAAACTGAAACCAGATTATGCTCCAACTCCTGAACTCTTTTCTTCTTGAAATCTGAACTGAAGTATCGGCAATGTTTTAGCTTTTGTCCTTCATCAAATAATCCATTACTTTGCATTGTGTTAACCTTTTTAATGGTCAACGTATTTCAGGCGCGGACATATTCCTGTTAAGTGTCCGAGCATTACTTGGAACTTGGAATTTGAAACCTGGAACTATTACTTCAAAGATAATCATTTCTGAAATTTCATTCACAAATATTTATCTTTGTGGCAGATAATGGGCTAATTTACCCAATGTTTGTTAACAGGATCATTTTAAGCAGTGTTCTGCTTTTCTGGTGAAACTATTTTTGGTTTATTTATACTGAATTCCTAATCCACCTCTTGTAATGGGTAAATCGTGCATTCTTTTCTGCCAATGCGGCGCAGGTATTATAACTTCTGAAAAGTCGGAACAGATCAAAACAATGCTTCATTTGTTTGATGCTGATGTGTTTCAACTGGACGATTTCTGTGGTATTGTACTTGGCCGTAAAGATTTCATCAAGGCCATCGATCTTAAGTATGACCGCAAGATAATGGTGGCCTGTTATCCACGTGCAATTAAAAGCCTGCTGGCTCAGAATGATCTGGAGCTTTCAGGCTTGAAAGTACTCAATTTCAGGGAGCTTTCAGTCAATGAAATTGAAGGGGGGCTCAGGAAAGATTTTCTATTGGTTGAAGGAGAAACTACCGAAACTACAATAGAAAGCGGGTTAGACGTCCCTGCCTGGTATCCGGTAATCGATCAGCCCCTTTGTACCCATTGTGGAAAGTGCTTCAAATTCTGTTTATTTGGCGTTTATTCTTTTAAGGACAAACAACTGAATGTTGTGAATTCATTGGCCTGTAAAAATAACTGTCCTGCCTGTGGACGTAATTGTCCCAGTTCAGCCATTATCTTTCCAAGATTGAAAGAAGGGGGTGTCCTTTCAGGCGCTGAACCAGGGACTGGAGCTCCGGTTAAGGAATTTGCCATGGATAGCAGTTTGATCTCAACCCTGAACCAGCGTTCAGCCTTGCGAAGGAATATCTTCAGAGCAGGATTGATGGAACAGGCAGAAGCCGAACGCCAGAAAGCCTTAGATGAACTGAAGAATATGAACAAGGAATAGGATAGAATAATCTATAACCCGAAATCCTTGATTAACCGACAACTTGAAACTTTGAACCTGAAACTTTGAACTTTTTTGAATGGGACTTTTAAAAAACATACTTTTTCGCACTGACAAAAAATGCCTCTATAAATTCGTGGTTAACATGGGCATCAAAGGTTCCCTGTCGTTTGCACGTTTTCAGAAAAGGCAGAAGAAGGGGGAATTCTTCCCTGCTTTTAATTTTATATCAGTTACCGACGATTGTAACCTCAGTTGTCAGGGATGCTGGGTCGTTGGTAAGGAAAAGAACAGCCGCCTAAAGCCTGAACAAGTTGATCGCATCATTGATCAAACCAAAAAGGCAGGTTCCTATTTCTTTGGAATTCTGGGTGGCGAACCTTTGTTGTATAAGCCCCTTCCTGAGATCTTTCAGAAGCATTCGGATTGTTACTTCCAATTGTTTACCAACGGCACCCTAATCACTCCTGAAGTGGCTGAAACGCTTCGTCAGTGCGCTAATGTGACTCCCCTTATCAGTTTTGAAGGCGATGAACAGGTAGCTGATGTTCGTAGAGGAGGAAAGAATGTCTATCAATCGGCCAATAAGGGAATTGAAAACTGTACCAAGGCAGGATTGGTAACAGGCGTTGCCATCAGTGTTTGCAAATCGAACCTTCAAATGGCCATGTCTCCCGAGTTTATCCAATCATTGATTGATCGGGGGGTGGCATACCTTTGGTATTACATTTACCGGCCTGTCGGCCTTCATCCCGAATATGAACTGGCCCTTAGCAGTGATGAAATCCGACAGCTTCGTCAACACATGGTGGATGCCCGCACCAAGTACAGTATTGCTATCATCGATACTTATTGGGATGCGGATGGAAAGGGTATTTGTCCCGCAGCATCTGGTCTAAGCCACCATATCAATGCTTCCGGCTTTGTTGAACCGTGCCCGATTATTCAGTTTGCAACCGATCATATCGATGAAAAGCCTTTGTCTGAATTGTACGCTCAATCTGTTTTTTTATCTGATTTCAGGAATGAGATTCAAAATAAAACGAATGGCTGTATCCTAATGGAAGATCCCCAGTGGTTGGCAGGTTTTGTTCAAAAGCATAAAGCGCTCAATACCTCAGGAAGAAGAGGAGAGGCCGAACGTCTGGAAGTAGCTACCGTAATTTGTAGCCATGGCTCCTGTGAAGTGATTCCTGAGAAAAGCTGGATTTACCGCTTTGCCAAACGCAGAGCCTTCTTCGGCCTAGGCGCATACGGTTGAAGTTGAAGAAGTGCCTAAAATACTTAAAGTGCCTAGAGTGCCTAAAGTAATTGTAGAAGATATTATACGATATTGAAAGAAGCCCAAAGTACTTTAGGCACTTTAAGTACTCTAGTCACTTCGAACTTTTTAAAAAATGAAGATTAAGGAAAACATATTGGAAGTTCCGGAGAAAGCATTGGTTCGGAATTCTTTGAGGAAAGTAGCCCGTGAACTGGTTGCCCAAAGGGGACTCCTGCCTCCCGCAAGCTTCTCACTCATTAGCCAGCTTGCCGGAGAGGTCATTGCTCTTACCAATACCGACATCCGATTTACTGAATTTGCCATGGTGGTCTGTGGAAACGAGATATGGCGCCCTGTGGTGGCTGCAACACCTTATAACCGGCGTTTGCTTCTTATCCCTCAATGTTTGAAAAGCGACTCTAATTGCAGTGCTGTAGTCGATCAGCTTGGATTGATTTGTGCCGGATGTCAAAGCTGCCAGATCGATTCTATCCTTCAGAAAGCCGAATCATTGGGCTATGCCACATTGGTAGCCGAAGGTACTACTGTTGCTGTCAGCCTTGTTCAGGAAGGGGCCATTGATGCTGTGATTGGGGTAAGCTGCATGTCGGTGCTTCAAAAGTCATTCGAGCCTGTTTCAAGGGCAGCTGTTCCTGTGATTGGTATCCCCTTACTCTTTGAAGGTTGCGCCGAAACAGATGTCGATAATTTCTGGCTCAATGAAGAAATGATAGCCTTCCATGAAAATGAAACCTTACGTACTTTGTCCGTATCAGCCATGAAGGAAAGTGTAAAGCATTTCTTTTCAGAAGAAATTCTATATAAAGCATTGGGGAATTCCAATGACCAGACTTGCCAGATGGCCATTCAGTCTATGCTTACCGGTGGCCAGCGTATCCGTCCATTACTCACTGCATTGGCTTATTCTGCTTACTCGGAAAAGGTGTCTGATGAGTTGATGGCTTCTCTTTCTGTGGTGGTTGAATGCTTTCACAAAGCATCCCTGATACACGATGATGTGGAAGACAACGATGATTTTAGATACAATACCGAGACCATCCATAAGCTAAATGGAACAGCTGTTGCCATCAATACAGGTGATTTCCTTTTGGGAAAGGGATACGAGTTACTCGGACAACTACCCCTTGCCCCGTCAAAACTAGCTGCCTGTTATCAATTGGTAGCTGCTGGTCATGTGGCTTTGTCCCTTGGACAGGGCTCTGATTTACTGGCAAGTTCCCACAAGACCATTCTTTCTCTCGATCATCAGCTCGAAATCTTTGAACGTAAAACAGGTTCTGCCATTCGTGTAGCATTGCTTCTTGGAGCTGTTGCTGCTGATGCTCCTGCAAATGATTTGGCCATCCTTAAAACCTTTTCAGGAGTCTTTGGAATGGCTTATCAAATCAAAGACGATCTGGATGAATTCCGTGAAGCAAATGAACATACCCATCCTGGGGACTATCCCTTGTTGCTTTCCCTTCTTTTTCAACATTCGGAAGGCATTTCGCATGAAAACATTCTCCGGCTCTATCTTGAAAACAATAGAGAGCAACTTGATGTCCTGATTCGTGAAAAGGAAATAGATCAGAAAGCCGATCACCTTCTTCAGGAATTTACCGGCAAAGCCTACCGTGAACTTGACAAGCTTGAAAACCTGAAAATGAAGCTGAGTTTGTACACCATGTTGGGTAAAATTTTCTGATCCTATCACCGTGACTCCATCCACCTCCATTCCTATTTACCGGCAAATGATTTCTCTTCTAAGCAATGCCATTGCTTTGCTTGATGATCAAGGAAGGGAAGAGGTATTACAATTTCTTTTGAGCAATCAGAATACCGATGGTGGCTTTCGTGATAGGGGAGGAAGGTCTGATTTGTATTACTCACTCTTTGGAATGTTGATGCTGAAAGGAGCAGGGGGCAAGGAGCAAGGGGCATGGATAAAAGAGTCCAATCCAAAACTTGTTGATGAAGCCATATTGAAATTAAAACAATTTATTGACAGCCAGACCACTTCCACTGTGCCTGGATTTATAGAACGCTGTTGCCTTGTCTTGCTTCAGAAAGAATTAAAGTCACACCGGGTTTCACGTATCCAAACACTTTGGTCACTGGGCCGCTCATTTATGAAAGAGCGTCATTCCATCAATCTGTCCTACCGAAGTTTTGTTTTATTCCTGACTCTTGAAGCTGTTTTTCCTTTTCCCTTCCTGTTTAAAGTACTTTCAAAAAGAATGCTTGCCCAAACAAGCCTTGATTCCCATTCCCCGTGTTCTGAAATTGCAGCCAAGGTTTTTCTCCTGA
Source organism: Prolixibacteraceae bacterium (assembly GCA_003450125.1). Lineage (GTDB taxonomy): Bacteria > Bacteroidota > Bacteroidia > Bacteroidales > Prolixibacteraceae > Aquipluma. The sequence goes on from DMFR01000407.1 coordinate 10,530, forward strand.
AGATGTTGAACCAGGATGGATCGAAAGAGCAGGAACTCTTGGTCTCTTTTTCCTGCAAAACAGGGGGATTTAAAGCCTTTTCCCATCTCGGTCATGCCGATATGCTTTCAACAGCTGTTGCCCTTTTTGCCCTTATCTATTCGGAATATGATATAAGATTGTTTAAGCCTTCCTGCCTTAGTTTTATACAGCAAAACTACTTTGAAGGAGCTTTCCTTTCGGGCGATGGCGACCCAACGGCCGATGTGGAATATACCTTCTATGGCTTGCTCGCATTGGGAGAACTCTGATGTCATATCTCTGCCAGTAGCCAGTAGCGACCTATTTAGCTGAGATACGAAACTATAGACTGCTATTTGCCTTTCGACTTGAAAGTCATGCTGAATTTCAATCCATAATAAAAGCTTGTACGGTAATATTCCATCCAGTTATCACTAAACCGGTATCGAATAAAGGGGACAATCTTAATGACATGATCGTTTTTGAACCAGCTGGAATTTGAATAGGCCAAATCCAGATAGCCGTCCACGAACAAGCTTTGATCTGAATATCTTTTCTGATCTTTCAAGTTAGCCAGCACCCATTGATGGTATTGGTCATGATACCAGGAAAAATGTACAAATTGTCCCGCATAAAACCCCGTAGTGAAGGAAAAGTGTCCCGATCTTTGAATAGCGGTAAATAACAAGGGAATGCTCAGTTCACCCAAGGTAAACAAGTCGGCACCCTCACGATGGGATTCTATACTAACATACTGGTAAGAGATTCCCGAACTTAAAAAGGTAAAGCTGTCCATCGGGAAACCATATAAAACCTCTATTCCTGGATTCACATTGTATCCAGGTTTTTCCGAATAGGAGTTATTATCTTTCTGAGGCTCATAATGTGACATCAAGGCATTTACACTCCAGATACTTCTTTTTTCCTGTGCATGTAGATGTACTATACACATTAAAGTCAATAACAATAATTTGAATTTTTTCATTCCTTTATTTTTTTAGACACATAGCATAAATTTTCTATGTGTCCTATGTGTCTATGTGTTTATTTTTCATTTTGTTAATAATCATTCTTCTGTGTATCAAAATTGGAATGACATGGACGTTTCATTCCTTTATATATCCTTTCAATAATTTTGAACGAAGACAAAATCAAAGTTAAATAAATAGATTGTAGAGATTGTAAAGTTCTGAAAAAGGTTGCGTATAATATGATATGTTTTACAACAATTCTATAAGTCTATAATTGATTCTATTCCGGTTCGCCTTTCAGTATGGTTTGCTCTTTCCTTTCTGTAAGCTTTCTGTATTGTATCTGTAATGTATCTGTATTATTTATTACAGATACATTACAGATACAATACAGAAAGCTTACAGAAAGGAAAGAGCAATCAATAAGAAAACCCTATTCAAACCCTAATATGGTTGCTAGTTAAATGTTTTTTCAGCAGTGAATGTTTCCCCGCTGGGCATTTGGAAGGTGTAGGTGATTTTGCCTTGGCCGTTGGTATTGTTGGCCCTTATGATAGGTGCTGATTTACCTGTGCCTTCGGAAGTAGAAAAGCGTTCAGCGGGGGTAAGCTTCCAGGTGATGTGAGAGGCCAGGGGATCAACATCCAAAAGGGCGGCGCCTTCCGAAGGGATTACATCGGGACAGGTGATTTCAGGGGCGAGGAAGAATTGCCTGACCTTTACCCAATCAAATTTGGAAGTTTGTGGAGTAACGGGGTTGAGTAATCCTTCAGCATCCTGGCCTTGAGTAATCTGCTGGCTTAATATCAATGTTAATGGGAACGATGGAAACCATTCGTAATTGTGATTAATCACCTCATGCTTCAGTTTGTCATTGATGAAAAACTGGATTTTATCGGGTGTCCAGATGCATTTATAGGTTGAATAGGCGCGTATTGCCGATACTTGATAACTCTTTCTATCCTTGGCGACCTGGTTGGATACGGCACAGTTGCCCGTAGGATAATAGCGGTGAATGACATGCATCATGGTAGGAAAGTCACCGGCACTTGACATTTCGGCAATGTCAATTTCGCTTCCATGGGGGCCGAGAGGGCAAGGCAGTCCATCGTTTCCAATTAACCAAAAGGCAGGCCATGAGCCACTCTTACGGGCATACTTTGCCCTGCACTCAAAAACCCCGTAGCAGTATTTGTTCATGGATACAATCTCACCTCCCACATATTTGGGATTATCACGTTTCCATCCTTTGGAGGACCAAAGGCTGTCGAGGTAGGCATGAGCATTTCGCATGGTTAACCACAGGTTCCCCTTTTTAACGCGTATGGTTTTAGGGCTGTCGATCAGGAATCCCAATTGCCGTTTGAACCGGGTGGTCGGCTTCCAGAGCTTGGGATTTATACTTGATCCATTGAAGTTTTCATCCAGCGAAGTCCACATGTATTTGGGATCAGAATGTCGATTATAGGTTTGAGCATATCCTTCAGAAATTATAAATAGGATCCAAAAAACAGTCAACGCAAAGCCTTTCATGATTCTTCGGTTTTGAAATCAGCATCTGATGTAAGTGAACAAACATCCCGATTTAAAGTTAAGGATGGTAAGTTAAAGAATTACAATAAATTATAAAATCTACCGGAGATATCCATAGCTAGTACTGACGGGGTGACTCAAAGTCACCCCGTCAGTGACAGTATAATTTATTCACCTTCCATCTGAAGTGTTGGTGAATTCTCATATCTTGCATCTTTATTCACATTATACACCCATGACCTTTTCACCCTTGCACCTTGAGCAACAGTTTGAAATATACAGTCATCTTTTACTCCAGAAGCGAAATGCTCAAGGATATTGGGATGGAAGATTGTCATCCAGTGCTTTGGGTGTAGCGGTAGCCCTCACAGCGCTTCATTTTTACGATAAAAAAGAGAACGAGGATCGAATATCCCAAGGACTTGATTGGTTAAGGGAGAATGTGAATGCGGATAATGGTTTTGGCGATTCCCCAAAAAGTGTCAGCAATGTCAGCACCAGCCTGCTGTGTTATGCGGCAGTAAAGGTTTGTTCAACGAAAGAAAATGATCAACAGTTACTCCGACAAATCGGGCTCTACTTGCTTTTGCAGAAAATTGATGTTCATTCTGAACAGCTTATTCCAGCTATCTTGGATTTCTACCAGACCGACCGCACCTTTTCAGTACCCATCCTGACCATGTGCGCCTTGTGTGGGGTTCCTGGACATGAGGCCTTTGAATCCATTCCCCAACTGCCCTTTGAACTCTCGTTGCTGCCAAGATCACTCTACCGGATGCTGAACCTGAGCGTGGTAAGTTATGCCATTCCTGCCCTGGTAGCAGTGGGCATCGCTATTTTTAAGTTCAAGCAAAGAAAGAATCCACTGATGCGTATCCTTCGTCAGGCATCTGTCAAAAGATCTTTGGCTTTACTTCGGAAAATACAGCCTGCAAGCGGGGGATACCTGGAAGCCATTCCGCTTACCGCATTTGTCAGCTTGTGCTTGATTGAATCAGGGTACAGAAACCTTGAAGTCGTTCGTGACGGAATTGCTTTTCTCAAGCAGTCGCAGCGAGAAGATGGAAGCTGGCCCATAGATATTGACCTTTCTACCTGGGTAAGCACTTTGGCTGTAAAATCACTGCGCCATGAATTGGGTAAGGAGATGCCGGCTGCAGATCAGCAAAAGATCACAGCTCATTTTTTATCCATCCAAAACAAAACAGTCCATCCCTTCAATGGCACACAGCCCGGAGGATGGGGATGGACCTCCCATTCAGGATCTGTTCCTGACGGGGATGATACTCCGGGGGTAATCCTTGCATTGCTGGCCTTAAACGAGCAAACGCCTGAAATGGTCTATGAACCTGTATGGGCAGCTTGTCAATGGCTGTTCGATCTTCAGAACAGCGATGGCGGGTTTCCTACCTTTTCAAAGGGATGGGGCAGGCTTCCCTTTGATCAGAGTTGTGCCGACCTTACCGGTCACGCCCTTGTGGCAATGGCGAAAGGCGATAAGGCATTTCATTCAAGGATGAATTCCAATCAGCAATCTAAGTTAAGGAAATCGTTTATAAGAGCAATCCTATACCTAAAAAAGTACCAGCATCTATCGGGATATTGGTTGCCTTTGTGGTTTGGCAACCAACATACACCGGATCACAACAACCCGGTATATGGCACTGCCCGTGTGCTTTCCTACCTGAATGAGACCTTGGCAACACCACTGGGGAATGAATATGAGGTGATCCTGAAATTGATGATTGAACGGGGATGCAGTTACCTGGCTTCTGTTCAAAACCAGGACAACAGTTGGGGCGGAGCTAAGGATATTGAAGGGAGCATAGAAGAGACTTCACTAGCAATCACCGCATTGGTCAAGAATGGCTACAGGGATGAATGTATTTCAGGACTTGACTGGCTGGATGAAAAAATAAAATCCGAAGGGTTAATTGCTTCACCCATCGGATTGTACTTTGCCTCTTTGTGGTACGACGAAGAGCTGTACCCTTTATCGGCTTATGTAGAGTGTTTGTCTGCAACTATTGAAACAGGGGTTTCCTTCTTAAAGGGTTGATATGCTATTTCACCACTACAGCAGGGCTAACTTTGATTTCCATCAGGTAACCTTTGCAGACGCCCTTTACAGTAACAGGTTTACCCGGTTCTAAGGACTGAATGACGGCCTGGTTGGCAGTGACCCAATTGCTGTCAAGCTGGCAACTGATACCCTGCATTTCATCTTCAAGGATCAATAACGTAGTTCCATTTGGAAGTTGGCTCTTCGTGGCCAGTTTGCCCGTTATCTCAAGAACCTTTTCACTGTACTTGGCAGTTGCAGCATCTTCAGCCTTCTGAAATTCATCGATTAAAGGGGCAGCTTCCACTTTAAAGTCAGGCTTCAATCTATTGATATCGGCATGAGGCTTGAAAAACATTCTAAGACCAACACCAGCCCCAATGATGAATAAAATAAGAACAATGATCAGGATGTATCTGATTTTCATGGCTACATTGATTTGTTTGGTTTTCCTTAATAGATAACTTCAAAGCAAAATGGGGAATTAATCCCTTAGAAAAAGAGAATTGTGGCGGGAACATGAAATTAAATCCCTTTACTTGCCGTAAGGTAGATAATTTACCTTTACCGTGATATCCATTTGTTTGCCAATTTTATCACGCACGACAGAAGGAATGGTAATGCCATAATCTTCAGGAGCTACCTGGAATTTGGAGGTTCCTACCAGTTTGCCGTCTTGCATTCCAAGAGTGCCGGGAACAGTAATGGTTTTTTCTACCCCATGCACTGTTAGCTGTCCAGTAATCTTGATATCGGCAACAGGTGCCGTGAGCATATCTTTGTTGAAGTTTTCAATTTTACCGTTAAACTTGGATTTGGGATATTTGCTGCTTTCCATGTAGTTTTCATTGAAGTGCTCTTCCATCAAAGCACGTCTGAAATGAAAGGTAGTCATAATGGCCTGGAATCCAACTTCACCTGTTTCTCCATTCAGAATAGAAACGGCTTCATTGCTTTCACCAAGGATGTCCTCCAATGGAGTGAGAGAATAAAACGAGATATACGCATTTTTAGAAATGAACTTGCCTTGTCCAAAGGCGGTTGCTGATGCAACAACAAAAACGAGGATGAATAATTTTCTTAACATGGCTTTATGTTTTTGTCTATAACGTAAAAACCCTTGAAATGTTGAACCCGAGATGAATATCTCCTTTTGCCCAGCTCCCAGTGGTTGCAGGAATGAAGGTACCTTCACGCATTCCTTCTGAATTGGTCAGCATAATCTGGAAGACATGTCCTCCTGTTTCAATGTCAACCCCTACGGCAAGGGCATTATAGTACCTGGTATCGAGAAATTTAGCATTTGGATTGTAAGTGTAATAATATTCAGCATTCACTGATACCCTTTTTGTCAGTTTGTAACGGGCTCCGGCTCCCAAAGCAAAAATATCGTTCTGGTCAAGTTCTGTCGGTACCAGATTGCGATGAATATAAGTGGGTGTTAACTGAAGAGAGAATTTTTCATTGAACTTTCTGGCTATCAGTATCTGATTTACAAATGTGAGTCTTGATGAAAAATAATTGACTCTCGGTGCAAAATGGGTAGAATCCAACTGGATGGGCGTAGTTACGAACTTTAAGGAATTTACTTCAATGGAAGTAAAATAACTTACCGAAATAGGCATTGTGGCCGCTCCGGTGGATTGCCGTAGAAGCCTGTACTTGGCAAATCCATCGTAGGTTTTGTTGAGGCTACCACGACCCAATCCAACCATCAATCGGTCATTTAATCCGTATTCCAGGCTGAAATGAATGACCGATTGGTCAAGTCCCCATAAACCATAGGCTCCGTTATTTAAGGTTCCAAAACGATGTGAAATACGGAATTCGAGTTGTTTTTTCTTCATCTGCTGAACGGAGTGCCCATTGATGATCCTCGTTGATTTAAACGTTGCAGTGGTGTAGTCAACGGTTGGCTTTGTTTCTGCATTCATTAGTGCATCCAAATCCTGGCTTAAGACAGATCCAGAGAAAAGAAGAAATACAGAAAGAAATAGAAAGATTACTTTTTTCATGAAGCAGATTTTAGTTATTGGGAGTTTGGTTGTCGATCCATTTTTGTAACTGACTTATTTGGCATTCCGGAAGGATTCCTCCACCCTGAGGCATAGGTATATATCCGCTTTCATGTTTGATTCCTCCCATTAATCTACCACTTTGGATCACAGCTACAACATCTGCATAATTTTCCAGTTTAATGCCACCTCCTTCACCACCGCTTACAGCAGAATTTGAATGACATGAAAGGCAAGGCTGTAAGATTTGGGTCACGGTACCTGAAAAAGTAACATCTTTGTCTTTGCAGGGGTCTGAAAGCTTTGGATATAACCTTTCTTCAGAGTCATAATAGCAGCTGGCTGTGAAGGCCAAAAGTAGTACAAGGGTTAATTTTATGATTGGTTTCATTCAGATAATATTAATGGGTTCCTGGAATTTATATTAGAATTTATAAGTCACAATGCAGCGGTTTTATGGCTTGGCGCCTTGTTCAATCCATAACCTGATCAGTGTCCTTTGGCTGGTAGGTACAGCGCCGTCTGGAGGCATCAACTGCAGGGTGCTGGTCATTGACTGGTAGGCTTTGCTTTTAGAAGCGTTGAATGGAACTATTGCCTGCATAATACCTTCATAATCGGTGAAGGAATATCTACTTTCACCTCCGCCATTAGCGTCATGACATTTTGCACAATAACTTGTAAAAATAACTTTCACCTGGGAAAAAGGAACGGGGGTCATTTGATCCGCTGGAATGGCATCATGCTTACAGGAACTTATTATTAACAAACAGCCAAGCATAATAATTAGCTTGGCTGAATATAATCTAATTTGTGGTTTGAAGATTGATCTCATTGCTTATGTCTTAAAATATATCTTATAAAGATAGTATTTTTAATTTTCAAGTAATCCATCACTTACCCATTTTTTTAAAAGAGCGATATTGTCAGCCGACAATTTCGATCCGCCCTGAGGCATAAATCCGGAGGCAGAAGGCTGGCGTTGAACCCTGTCAAGAATATTGGTGATTTCTGACTTTGTGGTGGCATAATTGTCCCATTTGGGATTGGGACCACCTGCAACGTGGCAGGGCTTGCAGGAAGTTGTAAGAAGTGGCTTAATATTGGTCGTATAGGTTACCTTGGAAACCACTGCTACTGGATTTACTGTAACAGTTACAGAGACCAAACTTCCAGAAGTTCCGTTCGCAGACGGAGTGATCGAATAGGTGGCTGTCCCTGCTACAGTCCCTGTAACAGATAGTGTTTGACTGATGCTGCTGCCAGTTCCGGAAGCAGCGCCGGTAACACCTGTCTGAACTACCGTCCAGGAGAAAGTTGTTCCAACCAGCGAACTGGAAAGGGCTAGAGAAGTTGCTGTACCTGTTTCGATTGTTTGCGATGAGGGGGTAACTATAGCAACAGGCAGAACAGGCCCCGTTGGTGGATTTACCGTAATGGTTACCGAAACAACACTTCCAAAAGTTCCATTAGAAGAGGGAGTTATGGAATAAGTTGCTGTACCTGCAACAGCGCTTACTGAAGACAAGGTTTGGTGGATGCTGGTGCCGCTTCCTGCAGATGCCCCTGAAACCCCGGATTGGACTACTGTCCATGAAAATGAAGTGCCTTCTATTGAACTCGAAAGAGCAATGGCAGTTACCGTCCCCGAATCAATGGTTTGGTCGGTTGGCGTAGCTGTGGCTATTGGCGCAACCGGTGGAACTGCTGTATCATTTTTCTTGCTACAGGAGTATAGTAATAGAAAGAGGGTAAAAATGGATAGAGCGAAGATTTTCGTTTTCATAGCGGTTGGTTTTTTATATTCAAATAATATTTTGGTAAAGCTACTGTTAAAGATCAATCATAGAACAATAACAATCCTGAAATAAAGATTGTTTAAATATAAAATATATTGTTACGATCTTTTCCACCTTAGTAGACAGTGAACTATTGATTATCTTGTATTTGGAGAAACTGCTGAATATCTAAAACAACCAGCTTGAGGATGATTTTTGAAAGAGAAGGATTTAATGGATCAAGTACAAAAGCCTGTGGACGGAACCCACCTGGGTACTATCATCTGATACCTTTCTGATACCTTTCTGATAC
>DMFR01000309.1:0-3589 GCA_003450125.1 Prolixibacteraceae bacterium
AACCATCCAACCATCTAACCATTAACCATTAACCATCAAGCCATCTAACCATCCAACCATCCAACCATCCAACCATTTAACCCTTTAACCCTTTAACCATCCAACCATCCAACCATCCAACATCTATAATTTCATGAAAAATGCTTATATTTATTATTCAACAAACAACGATATGACGATAGATTTAAAAAACAGGAACTTCTTAAAACTGCTTGATTATAATGGTGAAGAAATTCATTATTTGCTTGATCTGGCTACCAAATTGAAAAAAGCAAAGGCATCAGGCCTGGAAGAGCAAATGCTCAGTGGTAAAAATGTTGCCTTGATCTTTGAAAAGACTTCAACACGCACAAGATGCGCCTTTGAGGTGGCCGCTTTTGATCAGGGCGCGCATGCTACTTATTTGGGTCCGAGTGGATCACAGATCGGTCATAAGGAATCGATGAAAGATACAGCCAGGGTGTTGGGCCGGATGTATGACGGCATTGAATACCGGGGATATGGACAAAGCATCGTGGAAGAACTGGGTAAATATGCAGGCGTTCCTGTATGGAACGGCCTGACCGATGAATTTCACCCTACCCAGATACTGGCCGACTTTTTGACCATGAAGGAACATTCAGATAAGCCACTTTCAGAGATTAAGTTTTGCTATTTGGGCGATGCACGGAATAACATGGGCAATTCATTGATGGTAGGTGCTGCCAAACTGGGGATGGATTTCAGGGCAGCCGCCCCTGTAAGTTGTCAGCCAACAGCAGAATTACAGCAGACGTGCCGGGAAATTGCTTCCATGACAGGAGCAAAGTTGTTAATAACAGAAGATTTGGCCGCAGCGGTGAAAGATTGCGACTTTTTATATACCGACATTTGGGTATCCATGGGCGAAGCTGAATCGGTATGGGCTGACAGGATTCAATTGCTCCTACCCTACCAGGTTAACCAAAAGGCGATGGACCTAACGGGTAATCCAAACGTAAAATTCCTGCATTGCCTGCCTGCATTCCACAACCGCGACACCAAGGTAGGTGAAGAATTGTATCAGAAATACGGACTGGACGGACTGGAGGTAACGGAAGAAGTATTTGAAAGCCCCGCTTCCATCGTATTTGACCAGGCCGAAAACAGGATGCACACCATAAAAGCGGTGATGGTGGCTACAATTGGATAGTTTTAACATCTATCTTTTCCAAAGTTTTATAAATAGTATAGAACTTTGGAAAAGGTTAAGATTCTAATCGACCTGTTCCTGCATCTCTTACTCTTTTTGATGTTCTGGCCATAATTGGTCTGGAAGTAAGGTGATTAAAATGAACTGTCATGTAAATATACAAAAATCATTAGAAAGATGCAACAGGCTCATTTACGGTTGGATGGTTGAAGGGTTGGATGGTTGGATGGTTGGATGGTTAAATGGTTAAATGGTTAAATGGTTAAAGGGTTAAAGGGTTGGATGGTTGAATGGTTAAAGGGTTGGATGGTTGGATGGTTGAATGGTTAAAGGGTTGGATGGTTGAATGGTTTAAGGGTTGGATGGTTGGGTGGTAATAGTGGCCGTATTTATCAGCATTGATGGGTTGTTTCATCTTTCTTCTTTCTATCATCTAAAAGTGGAATCATAAGCTACACGACTTCTTTGTATGTGCTATCACTTTAATTCTACTAACTTTCTTATTTACAAAGAATTTTAGTATATTTATCCCTCAATGTATATTCAATTGGTTAAACTTTTACAAAGGTTAATACTGAGTATAAAACTTTGTAAAGGTTAATAGTCACTGATAAAAAATGAAATGAGCGATCTCACTAATCTCAATGGCAACCAAACAAAGCTTTCCAGGGCAATTAGCAAGGAAAGAAGGTTATATTTAGATTTGGCCAATGCTATTCCATCGGGAATCTACCGCCTGAGGGTATTTCATGAGGGAGGAATCTTGGAAGAAAAGTGGCATAGTACAGATGATGCACCTTATAGGATTGAATTTGTCAATGACCGTTTCGGTGAAATACTGAACCTCAACAAACAGGCTTTTGAAAAGACTCCCGGCATCATCAACCCTCTTATTTTTGAAGAAGACAAGGAAGAATTTTTCCAAAAGAACGTGGAGGCAAACTTACATAAGATTCCATTCATTTGGGAAGGACGATTCATCGTAAAGGGCGAATTGATTTGGGGTCATTTTGAATCAATTCCCAGGGTATTGGAAAACGAGGATATTTTGTGGACAGGTATCTTAAACGATATCACAGAACGGAAAGGAGCAGAAGAGGAACTGAATATTAAAAACCTACAGTTACAGAAGCTCAATGCCGAAAAAGACAAGTTCTTCTCGATCATTTCTCACGATCTAAAAAGCCCTTTTAATTCCATCATGGGATTTAGTAATATTCTTCTGGAAAGGGTTGAAAAAGAAGATATGGAGAACATAAAGAATTATGCCCAAATCATTAACAATTCATCACAAAGGGCCATGAATTTACTCACCAACCTGATGCAATGGTCTCAATCGCAAACAGGCCGGATGAGTTTCAAACCTGAATATTTTAATCCCATTGATATCATTTATGAAATCGTCCAGTTATCAATGGATATCGCCCTGCAAAGGTCCATCAGTATTACCACTGACTTTCCCCCTGATATAGTTATTTTTGCCGACAAGGACATGTTGAGTACCATCGTTAGAAACCTGGTTTCAAATGCAATTAAATATACCAGGTCGGCAGGAAAGATCCGAATTTCAGCAGAAATCATGCAAAATGAAGTAAAGATTTCAGTATGTGATACCGGGGTTGGAATATCAGCATCAATGATTGAAAAGCTATTTCATCTGGATTCAAATTGTTCTACTCCCGATATTTTGGGAGAAAAAGGAACGGGCCTTGGGTTGATTCTCTGTAAAGAGNNCATGGTGGACAAATAGGCGTCGAAAGTGAGCTGGGTAAGGGTTCCGTATTTCATGTTACGATTCCAGTGGTTTAAAACTAAACTTTTCCAATGTTTTATACATTATAAAACATTGGAAAAGTTAAAGTATTAGAAAAGTTAAAGTATAATTATCCTGTACAACAATTCCAGCTTTTAAAATGTTACTGATCCTGCAACCGAGCAGCGGAATCATTCATCGAATGGATGTTGTGATTTACTTCCCCTTTGTTAGAATTAGACTTTTCCAATGTTATATCGTTAATATAAAACATTGGAAAAGTTAGCGTACAGTCTGATTTTCTGGATAATCAATGCCAATGGCATTAAATTTGAAAGAAAACAGGTAAGGAAATTCAGTTATAATGTAGAAAATCAAGAAAACATGAAAACGATTCTTTTAATTCTTACAATCCTCACACTGGGGTTACAGGGATGTTCACAAAATGTTTCCAATAAAATGAAAACGGGAAATAATTCTCCATACAATCCATTGACTCCCGAAGAAGAAGCAGTGATTGTCAATAAGCATACAGAGCGGCCTTTTACAGGGAAATACAATGATTTTTCTGAAGAAGGTACCTATGTATGCAAGCGTTGTAATGCTCCTTTATATCGCTCGAAAGATAAGTTCAAGTCAGATTGCGGATGGCCAAGTTTTGATGA
>DMFR01000309.1:3714-4806 GCA_003450125.1 Prolixibacteraceae bacterium
TGCGGATGGCCAAGTTTTGATGACGAGATTCCGGGAGCAGTTAAGCGTGTTCCTGATGGTTTGCGCACAGAAATCATCTGCGCCAATTGCGGGGCTCATCTGGGCCATGTGTTTCAGGGCGAAGGGTTCACCCCAAAAGATACCAGGCATTGTGTGAATTCGGTATCGTTGAATTTTATTCCGGCAGCGGCTAAAATGAACCAGCCAGACACAGCTATCTTTGCAGGCGGTTGCTTTTGGGGCGTTGAATATTACATGCAAAAGGCACCCGGGGTAATTTCAACTGAGGTGGGTTATATTGGAGGTAATGGAAACAAGCCCACTTATGAGCAGGTTAGCAGCCACACCACCGGATACGCCGAAGCGGTAAGAATAGTATTTGATCCCCAAAAGACCAGTTATGAGAACGTGGCTAAACTGTTTTTTGAAATTCATGACCCCACTGAACTTAACCGTCAGGGACCAGATATTGGGGATAATTACCGTTCAGCGGTCTTTTACCTGAACATGCAGCAGAAAGAAACAGCGGAAAAGCTGGTAGATTTATTAAAGTTGAAAGGGCTCAATGTGACTACCCAAATTGTACCTGCCACTAAATTCTGGAAGGCAGAGGAATATCACCAGAAATACTATGCTAAGGAAAACGGAACTCCTTACTGCCACAAGTATGTGAAGCGTTTTTAATTACTACTGGCTTCTGGTTACTGGCTACTGGCTAGTAGCCAGTAACGTAAGAGGTTATTTCTTATTTTTGTCCTTAATTCCACATCCAATGGCCTTTGTAGTGGATGGTTCAGGGGTTTTACCGGCAATCAATGCATCGAGTGCATTGGCTAAAAAGGGCGAATTGACCTTAGTGGCATCCTGGTAATTGTCATCTATGGCCCCAATATATTGAACCACAAGGTCATTTCCTTTTTTCTGGAGTACGTAAACATGAGGAGTTCGTGCTGCACCATAATCCTTATAAACTTCTTGTGTTGCATCCACCAGGTAGGGAAAAGTAAAGCCCTTCTTTTTTGCTACTACAACCATCTGATCAAATGAATCATCGGGAGCCATTTTAGGATCATTGGGATTAATGGCAATGAC
>DMFR01000309.1:4994-5256 GCA_003450125.1 Prolixibacteraceae bacterium
TCATTGGGATTAATGGCAATGACGGGATAGCCCAGGGGTTTATACTTCTTATCGATTTCAATGATACGATCCTGGTAGGCCTGGGCGTAAGGACATCCATTACAGGTAAAGATCACTACAAAGCCTTTGGCATCGGGATAATTGCTCAGGGAAACATACTTCTGATCAACGTTTTTCAATTTAAAATCAGTCGCTTTGTCGCCTATGGTATATCCAGAGGAACGGGCGATAGTGACAGCAAAGAAAAAAATAAGTGAAAATG
>DMFR01000350.1:0-6763 GCA_003450125.1 Prolixibacteraceae bacterium
AATACAAATTGTGCGGGGTGTTTTTCAGCAATGAAAAGCCTGACCATGCGCTGGAACTGAAGAAGAAAGGGAACGGATGCATCGTGCCCCTGATCCTGAAGGCCTCCACCGGGGTGGCGCTGGTGGTGTCAGAGGAATCGACCGGCTGGCCCTGCTCGGCCTTTTACCTGGGCTTTCAGGATACGATTTTCGAAGGCATTGAATATTTCCTGTCCAACAAGGATGATTTCTGGAGGCCCTGCGAACGGTTTATCCAGAATCCGGCGTTGGCCAAGGCTTTTGTGGACAATGTACAGGCGGTAAAGCCGGATAAAAAATACATGGTCATCAAGCCCCTGGAAGACTTTAAGCCGGAGGAAGAACCTGAATCGGTGCTGTTTTTCGTCAATGCAGACCAGCTGAGCGCCTTGGTCTTTCTGACCCATTTCGATGCCCCTGGAAGCATGGACCGGGTGGTGGCGCCCTTTGCATCGGCCTGTATGGCCCTGGTGACCCTTCCGCTAAAATGGGCCCGCAGTGGTGAACAGAAAGCCGTGATGGGGCTGTTCGACATTTCAGCCCGGACCAGGACGCCCAAAGACCTGTTGTCCTTTGCCATGCCTTATGCGTTTCTGAAAAAGCTGGCCGTCCTGCTTCCTGAGAGTTTCCTAACCACTGAAAACTGGGGAACGGTAAAAGCGAGGAATTAACCTGCCGGAGGATATCTTTTAATGAGTTGGGTCTGTCGATTGGCTGCTTTGAGAAATTCAATCACGCCCATGGACTTGAATCCGCGCGACCGGTTAATGGCAGATACCTTGAACAACAAACTTTGTGTTTTAAACAGCTCGCGGTAGAGTTTTAAAATCGGCACTTCAGGATCCCAGGCATTGATTGCTTCGGAGCCTGCGCCATTGATTTCAATGATTGAAAATCCCTGACCTGCCTGAAGCAATTCGGTGGATTCAAAACGGACATCAAACCGCCCAAAATAAAATTCAGGCATGCTGCAGGCAATCTCGTCGAACTTACGGGTCATTTCTGCCGTGATAAGGTGGCTGGCATCCCGATAAAGGCCGCCAACGCGAATACTTCCGATAAATGACAATCGAACGAGTTCCCCTTTAAGAGGGATCATCTTAAGGAATTCTTTGTCAAATCCCAGGTGTTCTGACTTGGCTCCAAGATGAAAATCGGCCCTTAATTTAGTGCGCGGGTTGTTTTTTATTAATTCCAACAGGGAAGATACACCATCTCCATACACATAGGGGAAATAACGAAGTGTGACCGATAAAACCTCTCCATGGTCTTCTCCTGGCATTCTTACATAAAAGATGCCCGCTTCACCATCCTGGTTAACTGGTCGTTGAAGCATTAATTTTTCCCCAATTGGAAAACTTGAAATATATTGATTCAGACTGGTTTGGTCTTCTATTAACCGGACTCCGTATCCCTGCCATCCTATATCTGGTTTGGCCACTACAGGAAAATCCAGGCCTTTCTGATTCATCAGGGAGAGGGCATTTTCGAAGTCCACCTGTGCGCTGGACCCAACGCGATGCAGGATGGTATATTCAGCCACGCAGGGTTGATATTTGGCACCGACCTGGCCCATAATATCACTTTTCGATTCCCCCCAGAACCCACCTGTTTCAATCATTGGATTGGAAACCGTTGGCAAGGTTAAGCTGTGGTATCGGACCGACAAGAGTAACCACCGAATGCCCAGCGGAACATAAAACAATCCGTTGGGTATCCGCTCGGCAAATGAAACCATGCGATGGATACCATTGGGGGAAGGCATCCCGGTAAATGTATGTTTAAGAGAAGGCAGGTATCGGTGAAAGGAGCTCGTAAAAGTATCCATTGATTGTTCCGTTGAACCACTGAAGCGCGGTTTAAGGGCTTTTCTTACAGCAAATACCGCCACGATTGTAAGCATCAGTATCCATGCCCAATAATCCAGATGAACCAGCACCAAATTACCAAAAACGACAATTAATGTAAGTACAACAGAAGAGTAAATAACTCCCGATAGAGTGGTAATTAAGGCAAACCGGCCAAAGGGTATTTTGAACCAGCCACAGGCCACAAATGTGGGGAATAATAATCCAGGGGTAATCCGGCATAGCAACAGAACACGCACAAGGTTGTTTTCAAGCCACAGTTTGATTCTTTCCACTTTAGGACCAATCAACTTTGAACGTAGCCAGGCATTTCTTTGGGAAAAATGGCCCAAGCCGTAAATCATTAAATCCCCGGTAATGATTCCCAGGAAAATGGTTGAATAGGCAAATACAAGTGGCATCCCATGTTCAACGTGTGAAAAGGCAGCTGCCAATATCGCAACATCCTCATGGAGAAAGGTCATAAAAAATATTACGACACAATGCTTGAGCCAAAAAACAGTAAGATCATCGAACATTGAATCAAAATTTGATGAAATTATGCCTATAAAAGGTTAATGTCGTGTAACAGCTAAAATGGCGCTTCTGACTACTGGTTACTGGCCTTTTGTTGCTAGCCAGCAACTGGCAACCA
The DNA here is from genome assembly GCA_003450125.1 of Prolixibacteraceae bacterium. Classification (GTDB taxonomy): domain Bacteria; phylum Bacteroidota; class Bacteroidia; order Bacteroidales; family Prolixibacteraceae; genus Aquipluma. The sequence goes on from DMFR01000350.1 coordinate 2,521, forward strand.
GCAGCAAAAGGCCAGTAACCAGTAGCCAGAAGCATCACAATAGCTGAGACACGCCGCTAGACTATGAGTTTCATTTAAAGTGAAACTCTCAGTCTGATTCCACCAGGCTCAGTATTTCGGTTTCTTTTGCCTGAGTTTCCAGAAGCAGAGCCTTGGCTTTTGTCAGCATATCTTGTGCAAACACCTTGTCGGTTAAACTTGCGGCATTGATCCGCACATTCAGATAAGCGCCATAGACGGCTGTTCTGGCACACAAGGCCCCGACGCCGGCATCCGACAATGAATTGGGGTTCCCAATGGTAGCCATGGCCTGGATTACTTCCATCGATCCGAAAGAGGCTTGCATCACCTGAAAGGGAATTTCAATGGCCTGTTTGGTGGCAGCCTGAATGGCTTGGGAGCGTTCCTTTTTTTCGGAATCCGATGTTTTGGGCATTCCAAAGGCATCCATGATGGCATTAAAGGAGGCCGAATCTTCATCCACCAGTTTTAACAACCGGTCATGGTACACTTTTCCCTTCTCAGCCCAATCGGAAAACTCTTCCCAGCGGCTGTCCCATCCCCGCTTGATGGCCGACAGGTTGGCGACCATCGAACCCAGGGCAGCTCCCAGGGCGCCTACATAGGCAGCTACGGACCCACCACCGGGTGCAGGCGACTCGGACAAGGTCTCATTCGAAAATCCCTGCAATGAAAGGTTGATGAGCTGGTCTTGCTGGTCATCGATCAGGTATTCAATGATGCGTTTCCTGGGATCAAAAGGAGTCAGTTCGTCCAGGCCCAATGATTTGATGGCAATCTTGATGATTTCCTGTTCAGGGATTCCAGTGGAGCGCTGTTGTTTGTGCAGAAAATATTTACCTGCATCGAGCATGGCCTTCAGGGGGATCACGCCAATCAGTTCAGAACCGGTGACCCTGATTCCGCGTTCACGGGCCCGCTCTTCCACTTCTGCAAAAGCCTGGTGCATGGAAGTGATGGTAATATCGGTCAGGTTCATCGAGATTTGGGCAATGCCGTATTCCTTAATGAACCATCCGATGGCCCTTACTTTCTGAAGTGTACCGGGAATCCGGACCGGCTGGCCGTTGGCATCGGTTACAATGGTGCCCGTCACCGGATCGCCTTCCCGCAAAATACGGCCAGCCTCCCGCACATCAAAAGCGATGGAATTGGCACGTCGCACCGAAGTGGTATTCAGGTTCACATTGTAGGCGATCAGGAAATTGCGTGCCCCCACTGCCGAGGCTCCCGAGCGTACATTCAGCATCGAAGGGCCGAAATCAGGTGCCCATTCCTTTTTCTGCAGTTTGAGGGCCAGTCCTTCATATTCACCGGCCCTGCAATTGGCCAGGCTTTGGCGCTCTTCACTGAAGGCCGCAGCCTCGTAGCAATAGACCGAAATGCCCAATTCAACGCCCATTCTTTGGGCCAAACGACGTGCATAGACCACCGTTTCTTCCATCGAAATATGGGCAATGGGCACCAGGGGACATACGTCAATGGCCCCGAAACGTGGATGTTCTCCCTTGTGCTTGGTCATATCGATGAGTTGTGCAGCCATTTTGGCGCCCCGAAAGGCAGCTTCAATCACTTGTTCAGGTTCGCCGACAAAAGTGACCACCGTGCGGTTGGTGGCTTTTCCCGGATCCACATTGAGCAACTTAATTCCATCCACCGACTGGATGGCCTCAGTAATCTGGTTGATGATCTTTTCATCCCTACCTTCCGAGAAATTCGGAACACATTCAATAAGTTGTTTCATATTTTAGAAAATAGATAGCAGATTTATAATTTGATAATTTGACCATCCAACAATTTAACCTTTTAACGATTAACCATCCAACCATCCAATTATTCAATCAATTCCCCGTTCAGAATAACACTTTCAACAAGGTTGGAGCCGAAAGAGTAGGGGATCACCGCATAATTCGAAATTTCTTTGGTAATGAACAGGTTGGCTACCTTCCCTTTGGCAATACTGCCGTAGCTTTCGCTGATTCCCATGGCATAAGCTGAATTGATGGTCGTGGCGTGAATGGTTTCTTCAGGAGTCATGTCATATTTCAGACAGCCCAGCGACTGGATAAAATGCATGTTGCCTGAAGGTGAGGTGCCGGGATTATAATCGGAAGCCATGGCTACAGGCAGTCCGGCATCGATCATTTGACGGACAGGCGCCAGTTTTAGATTGAGAAAGAAGGCAGCACCGGGCAAAACAGTCGGCATCGTCTCACTGCCCATTAAAGCAGCAATTTCTTCATCACCCACAAATTCAAGATGATCAGCCGACAGGGCATTGCATTTCACCCCCACCTGAACTCCACCTGAATTGGCCAGTTCGTTGGCATGAACTTTCCCCTTCAGTCCGCCTTTTATCCCGGCCAACAGGATCCGTTCTGTTTCTTCTACAGTAAAGAATCCACGGTCGCAAAAGACATCTATATAATCGGCCAGTTCCTGCAAGGCAATTTTTGGCAGCAGCTCATTGATCAGCATATCGATATAATCCTTTCGTCTGCTGCGGAATTCAAGTGGAAAGGCATGAGCCAGGAAGGTCGATTTGATCATCAAAGGCGAGTTTTGCTTCAACCGGCGGATCACCCTGAGCATTTTCAATTCCGATTCTGTGGTCAGTCCGTAACCGCTTTTAATTTCAACGGCTCCGGTTCCCGTCCTCATGATTTCATCGAGCCGCTCCATGGCCTGGTCATACAGTTCATCTTCCGACATTTCCTGCAGCAGGCGGGCCGAATTCAGGATGCCACCGCCATTGCGGGCAATTTCTTCATAAGAAAGACCCTTGATGCGGTCTACAAATTCCTGTTCGCGGGTAGCAGCGAAAACCAGGTGGGTGTGTGAATCGCAATAGCTTGGAAAAACCATCTTTCCCGAACAATCAATTTCCATGAGCAGGTCATCGGCTTCAAATTCATCGGCATGAAGCTCTTCCATGGGTCCGAAGTTTTCAATTCGTTCATCCTGTACAATGAGAAAAGCATTGTTGATGGTCTGGATTTCAGCCATTGATTTCCCGGCCACCCAAAGCCTGCCTTTGGGATCCACCTGAACCAGCTTTCTTATATTTTGAAGAATCAGCCTCATCGTATTACCTGTATATATTTCTAATAATTATTCCCTTTTCAATTTCTCCCCTTCACAATTCTCATTTTCTCATTTTCTCATTTTCTCATCGTCCCATTGTCCCATTGTCCCCTTTCTTCTTTCGACTACAATTTAAAGAAAGTCTTTTGTGGTTATTTATGCAATTGGTCATGTAACTACTTTTTTCTCTGAATAAATTGTTTTTTCTATCAATTATGCGGGGGATTATACAAATATAACCATAAAAGGCCGACTCAATTTGAATGGAGGGAACTAATGTTGTGTTATGGATGAAAAGTGGCTGCTGTCTACTAGCAAGCCCGCAGCAACTGTTATTCCACCAGGTTGTGCTTGAAGGCGTAATGGGTGATTTCGGAATTGTTTTTTAAGCTCATTTTTTTCAGGATGATCGATCGGTATACGCTGATGGTTTTTACACTCAGTAAAAGTTCCCGGGCAATGTCTGAAACGTTTTTCCCACTGGCGATGAGCAGGAAAACCTGGTGTTCACGGTCGGATAAGATTTCGTGCGAGTGTTTACTCTTATTTTCCCGAAGCTCGTTGGTCAGCAATTCGGCAATGGAAGGGGTAAAATACCGTTCCCCATTGAGAATGCTCTTGATGGCTTTTTCCAGTTCCCTGGACGAAATATCCTTTGTGAGGTAGGCAGAAGCCCCTGCCTTCATGGCCCTAATGGCAAACTGATCCTCGGGGTACATGCTGAAAATAATAACAGGAATCAGCGGATAATTGGTTTTTATTTCTTTCAGCACCTCCATTCCACTTCTGCCCGGCATGTTGATGTCCAGAATAACCAGTTTCCATTTGGCCTGCTTAATGATTTGAAGCACCTCAATGGCATTGCCGGCTTCCCCAAATTCAGCATTGGGGAAGCTGGAGGTGAGCGACTTGATAATGCCATTGCGAACAACACTGTGATCATCGGCGATTAGTATCCGTATACTTTCTTGTTCCATCACTTTTAATAGGTTGATAATTAAATATTAAACACATAGACACTTAGGAAAATCTTTAAAACTATTTGTCTTACTTATCCAGATGTTTGTTATTATTTATTATATATCTTTCTTAAAATTAGTCTAAACTATGTGCCCTATGTGTCTATGTGTTTATTTCT
>DMFR01000350.1:6879-7675 GCA_003450125.1 Prolixibacteraceae bacterium
TATGTGTCTATGTGTTTATTTCTTCATTTACAGTATATTCCACATCCACTTTTGGCAGTGAAAAGGTGATCCTGGTACCCTTTCCCGGAGCACTTTCAATCTGCAATTCACCCCCGATTGACAAGGCCCTTTCCTGCATTCCCATCAGGCCCAGTGAGCTGGTTTTACCGCTGCCACTGCTATCGAAACCGACCCCGTTATCGGTGACCTGAAGGATAAAATCCTTCTCTTTTTTTGTCAGTACAACCTTTACATGGTTGGCCTGGGAATGGCGGGTAATATTGGTCAAAATCTCCTGAAGAATACGGTAGATGATGGTCGTTTCATTCTTGTCGAAGGTGACTTCCATTTCACTGAGGGTAAATGAACAGCAAATTTTTGTTCTCATGCGGAACTGACTGATCTGCCATTCAATGGAAGGGAAAAGGCCCAGGTGATCCAAGATGCCAGGCCTTAAGTCCGTTGCAATCTGCCTGACCGAATCAATCAGGGAATCAATCATCCCGATCATTATGCCCAATTCGCCTTCTACCGACTCCAGGGTCAGGTCTGATTGATTGATCAGCACATCCATATCATATTTGAGGGCGGTGAGCAAATGGCCCAGTTCATCATGGATTTCACGGGCGATACGTGTTCTCTCTTCTTCGGTAATCACATCCATGCGATGCGTTAACTGGCGTAAATGTTTCTGCGAATCCAGCAATATCCTTTCCGCGTTTTTCCTTTGGGTGATTTCATTCCTCAATTGTTCATTCGACTTTTCCAGCTCTGCCGTTCTTTCCATGACCAGCAC
>DMFR01000350.1:7748-18416 GCA_003450125.1 Prolixibacteraceae bacterium
CTTCCAATTTATCGCGCGATTGAATGATGGCTTCTTCCAATTGCCGGTGTTCCAGTTCTGCTGCAGCGCGGATGGATACTTGTTTGAGCACCATTTCCGTCAGCCGGGCATCTGCCAGGGGCTTGCGCCCGATCAACACGATCAGTCCGATTGCTTTCCCTTGTGAGCCCCACAAAGTCACCCCTGTATAACTTTCAGCAGAAGTTTTCTCTAAGGTCAGGTCATGGGGAAACAGGCTCTGAACCTCCCTGGGAAAGCAAAAGCTCCTTTGTGGGATCAAATCCCGTAAGGCCGTTTCATTGACCGGGTAGATGCTATTCTCCTGATAATGACCATCTGAATAAACAGCAACGGTTTGTGCATGGAGGTTGTCATCCAAAAATTTGTCGATACTCACATAATCCATCCCCAGGCTTTTGGCCAGGTATTCAGCCAAGGCACAGAAGAAATCCTTACCCGATATTGACCAGCTGCATCCGAGCAAAAAGGTTTGCGCATCTTCGATCTGCTTCACCATGGTGACATCAGTCATGGCAAGCAGAATTTGAAATCCACGTTTGGTTTCACCAATGGCCAGCGCAATTTTTACATACAATTGATGGCCCTCAGGCTTGGATAATCTTATTTTAAAGACCTGGTAATCGTGTGTTTCCATCAGGTTAAACCAGCAAATATGAAAGGTTTCCTGATCTTCAGGATGTATAAAGTTGATAAATCGTTGGTGGATGAGCTGGCCTTTGGGCATGCCCAGCAGGGTAGCGCCCGTCAGGTTCAGTTCTTGAATAACTCCTTCAGGGGTGAGGGAAAAATAGCCATTGGGCGCAAATTCGAAAAGTTCAGTATGTTTTTGATGTAGTTCCTCGAGCGTTAATTGGTCTGCCCTCAGGTCTTCGTTATGCATTTCCATCTCCAGCTGCTGCACCTGCAGTTCGTGCAGGAGCTTCAGGTCATCTGCATAGGTAGAGGGATGCCCTGTTTTGATCTGCTTTTTTTTGAAAGGTACTTCGGTCAGCTTTTTCACCAAAGCGTCACCCGGAGATTGAATATTCATTGATATCATATCCTGCCTTTTTTTAATGCATTGCCATTGAATCCGCCTTCAGTATTTTTTTCTTACCAAATATAATGATTTTTACAATTCAAAACTGGAATATTTTGCAGTCCTGATTTACGGGTAAATGCCTAATTTATAAGCTGATACAATTGATTAATATCAATTGTATTTTTCACAATAAGATGGTTTTATTTCAATTTTATTTTGATATTTTAGCATTCTCTTAAATTGAGCCTGATTATGCAGATGGGGAAGGTGTGTGGGTATGGTGTTGCTAAAATCAAATGGGCATTGATTCTGTGGCTTATTATACAGGTTCGGGTGGCTTATGGTCAACAACCAGATTTTGAGTTTAAAGCTTTTGATCCCCTTTCTGACTTCACCAGCAGCAAAATCAGTGTCATTGTTGAAGACTCTGTCGGATATCTGTGGATCGGCACCGAGGAAGGCTTGTATCGGTTTGACGGCAAGGCCGTTTACCCTTATTTTATGGACATTAACAATCCCAAGTCATTGCCTTCCAACGGGATCAATAATCTGGTGCTCGATCATGACAATAACCTCTGGATTGGCACCAAAGAGGGCATCCGCAAATATGACCGTCAGTTTGACTGCTTTACAAGACTGCCCGACAAGAGTATAATCAAGAGTTTTGACAATAAATTCATCAAGGTTTATACATTTGACCGAACAGGACAACTTTATGTGGCTTATAATCAGGTCATTTATACCTATAATTCATCAGAAGGTCAATTTGTCGAAGTGGTTAAAGTGGATCAGGGAGACATCAGCGCCCTGATTTTCGACCATCAGAATAATTTGTGGATCGGCACTTTATCCAACGGAGGTTTGTTTTGTTTTGATCTGAACAAAAAGCAGCTCACCCCCTTCTTTCACAACCGTTTAGACAATCAGTCAATTTCTGTTAATGAGATAAAAAACCTGGCTATTTCGGGCCAAACTCTTTGGATGGGCACACTGGGAGGAGGAATAGATGCCTATGATATGAGCCATAAAACCTTTAAACATTATCTTTCTTCCAAGAATTTAGAAAACTATATCATCTCGATTTCAATTTCCAAAGACCATAGCGTATGGGCTTGCACGTCGTGCAACTTAAAGCTTTTCGACCCCATCAACGACCGTTTCTATGATTATTACAATGATGACAACAATCCGTTTACCATTGGCAAAAGCGTTCAAAACATTTATGAGGACCGGGAAGGAAATTTTTGGACTATCAATACCTTTACCGGAATAAGGCTGGCCAGAAAATATGATCCTTTTAAATTCATCGGTGGAAATGCCGAAAAATTCTGGACTACCACCAAAGAGGATTTACCAGCGGTGGTAAATGATAAAAATGGCCAGTTTTGGATCCTTAAACATACTTACGGCATTGATATTTATAACTGGAAGAAACGAAAAACCTTCAACATAAGACATCAGGAGAACAATCCTAGAAGCATCTCCGACGGCATCATCTTTACCAACTATTGCGATTCGAAAAAACAGGTGTGGATTGGAAATTACCTGGGAGGACTTCAAAGATACAATCCCAAGACCCATGATTTTGATGCCTACAGGCACAATCCCAATGATCCGCATTCAATCGCCGGTAATGATATCCGTTCTATAACGGAAGACAGCAATGGCGATTTATGGCTGGCCACCCACCGGCTGGGAGTTGACCGGTTTGATACCCGAAAAAAAATATTCTATCATTATAACAAGAAAAACAATAACCTCTGCGACCAGTATACCATCCAGGTTTTTGTGGATTCAAGGGGGAATTTATGGGTCGCAACAGTCTGGGGGCTAGCTTTCCTGCGTAAAGGCGAAGAGGTATTTACAAATTACCACCACCTGAATAAGGACTCGACCACGATCAGCAACAATGAAATCCAGGTCATTTATGAGGACCAGCTGAAAAATATCTGGGTGGGGACTAATGATGGGCTCAACAAATTTAATTACCAAACCCAAAAGTTCACCCATTATTCTTCTGGACTTAAAAATAAACACATTGCCAACATCCAGAGCGACAAGCACAATAACATCTGGGTATCAACCAATACCTGTATCTCCATGTTGGATACAACCACCGGGCGGTTTATCAATTATAACCAAAACTATGGAATCTTGTCCAAGGAATTTTATGACCGCACATCGTACAAAGATTCCCTGGGCAATTTATATTTTGGGGGATCTGATGGCTATAATTATTTTAATCCCGACAGCATCCAGGCAGAAGTGAGAAAACCCAAAGTGGTACTGACTGATTTTAAACTGTTCAACAAAAGCATTTCATGCAGTATTGACAGCCAGATCATTGACCGGCATATCAGTTATGCAAAAACCATTTCACTGGACTATTTCCAAAACTCCCTTACCTTTCTCTACCAGGCGAACACCCTAACGGATGCCATCAATATTGAATATGCCTACAAACTGGAGGGATTCGACAAGGAATGGGTGAACGCCGGAAAAGAAACAGGAGCCAGCTATACCAACCTGAACCCGGGGAAATACACCTTCAGGGTAAAGGCCAAATACGAAAATGGGGACTGGAGCGCCAAAGAGACCACCATTGAACTGAGGGTTCATCCGGCATGGTGGATGACCCTGTGGTTTAAAATCCTGTTGGTTCTGGCCATTTCAGCTTCCATTTTTGCCTATATTTATTTCAGGATAAAACGGCTTCAAAATCAAAGAGAAAAATTAAAAGAATTGGTGGAAGAGCGGACCCAGGAGATCCAAAGCAAAAAGGAATTGCTCATGTCTCAGGCTTTGATATTGCAACAGCAAAATGATCAGCTGAAAGAGTTAAATGCCACCAAAAACCAGCTTTTCTCCATCATAGCCCATGACCTGAGAGGCCCCTTCAATGTCATCCTTGGGTTTCAGAATATCCTGGTCAATGATTACAACAAATGCTCGGAAGACGAACGTATAGAAATGGTCAAAAAAACCTATGCCACTTCCCAAAGGGTCTATTCCTTGGTGGAGAATCTGCTGAGCTGGTCCAGGATCCAGACCAATGGCATCCAATATAACCCGGTCCGTTTTGACCTGAAGGATATAACCCACCGCTTGGATTTATACCTCTCCATTGCCGAAGCAAAAGGCATCATTTTTGCCAATCATATTCCTGATGGACTGGATGCTTTTGCAGATATTAATCTGTTAGAAACTGTGCTGCGCAATCTAATCAGCAATGCCGTCAAGTTTACCCCAAGTGGGGGAACCATACGGGTGATCGCCAGCAAGGAAAACGAATCGATTGAGATTTCCGTCATTGATTCCGGAACCGGTATGACCGGCGAACAAGTCCAAACATTGCTGGCCAACAGCGAAACCGAAATTCATAGGGGCACCAATGGAGAAAAAGGCTCAGGCCTTGGACTTATTTTGTGCAAGGAATTTGTGGAGAAAAACAAGGGAACCATGACGGTGGCAAGTCAACCTGAAAAGGGAAGTGTATTTACTTTTACCATCCCGGTCTACAATAACTAAATGGATCTGGTGAGGGGGCAAACCCTGATAGGAGGGCACTATTTTATTTAGACCTGTTGCTTATTTTCCTATCATCCATTTGACAGGGGAAAAAATCAGTGACATAAACAATCTTTTTCTGTTCGTCAATAAAATAAATGATTTTTATTGCTTTACGGGGCGTATAATAATAAAGAATAAATTTATGACTCTTTCCTAAATTTTTTAAATTTTCTTCTTGAGTACCCATTTGTGGGTTTATTTCCAGAGAGATAGCTAAATTCAGTAACTCAATAGATTTCCTGTCCCCGCTGCGTTTACTGTGATATTTATAAAAATACATGAGTATTTCATAGTAGAATAATTCTGCCTCGGGAGTTATTTCTACAATGTATTTTGTTGCTTCTTCCAAGAGTCAACTTCTTTTTTAAATGATTTAATATTTCTGGTCCTGCCTTCAGTGACTGATAACAATGATGCTTTTGCCCTTGTCACCATATCTTCTGGCTTTGTAGAAAATAAATTACTCCCGGCTTCTATTTGTTCATTTTCAACCATACTATATACCAACCTTAGAAATCGGTCATCTGCATGATCGATATAATCATGTATTTCTTTTCTTATTTCTGAAGTTCCCATAATACCATTTCTTTTTACAAAAATAACAATTAAAGTCTATTTTCTGTTCTAATAAGTAATGGGAACTATTAATTGTCGTATTTCAATCAAATGGGAAGAAAGAATGGAATAGAAAGTACACCGATTTGAAAATCGCAAAGTTATTTTATGCCTCAGGCACATGCAGCTCCGCTATCGGCGAATTTTTGCTATCCGGTCAGTGTGCGGGGTTTTTAATTAGCAAAAAATGGGCTGATCTGCAATTTTACTGATAAAATATAGCTTCCCCTTCAAGGTTCCGTTCTTCTTCTTACTTCTTGACTGTTTTGATGCCCAATAAGGCCCATAGCGGGCAGAAACTGACCAGGCTGGTCAACAGCAGTACTACCGCCACCACGATAAGGATAGTGGCTGTAAGGCCCGATATGGCGTGTGTAAAGTATAAAATACCAAGGGTGAGAGCAATCAATACCCTAACCACCCTGTCGACAGTACCCATGTTTTTCATCTTTGGTTTTTTTGTATATTTATTAAATAATGCTTGTCAATACATTCATTAATTGTTGTTTGGTATGTACACCCGATTGTTTGTATTTGATCTCCCCGTTTTTGAAGATCATCAGCGTAGGAACACTTTGAATATGATATTGATTGGCTACCTCCTGGTTCTGATCAATATCAATTTTAATCACCCTGACACGCTCTCCAAGTTCACCGGCCACTTCTTTTAAAATGGGCGACTGCACTTTGCACGGGCCGCACCACAAGGCATGGAAATCAACGATGACAGGTTTGGGATTGTTGATCAATGAGTTAAAGTTCGCTTTCATGTGTTTATTTTTTGTAATTCATTCCTTGGCAAAATCATTGTTGATCAATGCTTTTGTGAATTCACTTTCATGACTGCCATTGACAACTTCGACCAGCTTAGCCTTGACAAAAAACAACAGGGAGGGTATTTCCGGAACCTGAAAATGGGACTGGATATCGCTCACTTCTCGTATGTCAGCAACAAATACAGGGAGTTTTTCACTCAGGTAAGTAGCCTCTGTAATGCTCCTGAAGACAGATCGCGAAGATTCATTTTCCGGATCGAACAGCAAGATGGCTGCCCGTTCGTGCTCTTCGAGTTGTTGCTTAAAGCTGTTTAATGATAAAATGTTCTGCATAGATGTAAAGTGTTAGTTATCCAACTTTGGGTTCTCTTATAACAAATAATCTTTCAAATTGATTACTATAAAATGGTTTATTTGAATAAATGGTTGGGTGGTTGGATGGCTGGAGGGTTGGAGGGTTGGATGGCTGGAGGGTTGGATGGTTAAATGGTTGGATGGTTGGATGGTTGGATGGCTGGATGGTTGGATGGTTAAATGGTTGAATGGCTGGATGGTTACATGGTTAGATGGTTACATGGTTGGGTGATTAAAAATTTAAAAATTTAAAAATTTAACCATCCAGCCATCCAGCCATCCAACCATTTAATCATCCAGCCATCTAACCATTCAAACATCCAACCATCCAACCCTTTAATCATTCAACCATCCAACCCTTTAACCATCTAACCATCTAACCATCTAACCCTTTAATCATTCAACCATCCAACCCTTTAACCATCTAACCATCTAACCATCCAACCATCCAACCATCTTAGCATCTTAGCATCTGCCGTTCCTGCATGGACTAGTAACGAACAGCAAGCCCATCATGCTGCCCCATAATGTGCTGACATAAGGACTGCTTGTAATTGGACAAGTACCCGAAGCGCAGCCTACAAAATGATAATACAAATAGCCGGCAAGGCCGCCGATCAGAATTCCTAAAAATATTTTCCATGAAAACCAGGCCTTGAAATTCTCCTTGATTGTCCTTTGTGCTGGCTGAACTTCCTCGTTGTTTTCCATAGCGCTTTTCTATAAATGATTTGAAAGAAATATTGTCACATTAACTTACTTGCAATCGACTAATTATTTGTAAAATGCCCCCAAGTACTCGGGGTAAATTGTAAATGATTTGTTTACAAAAATAATAAAAGAATACAATAAATCACATTAATGACACTTAAATCTTTTTAGTGTCACTATTATTTTATTTATCTTCGCAGTCAGAAATTCTTTTACAATGGGTGAATTATTTAAAGAGGGCCTTAATGCGGAACAGCTTGAGGAGATGTTCAACAATGATGAAAAGTGTTTGGAGTTCCTGGCTGACCTCAAATGGGCTGATGGGTTTGTTTGCAAGAAATGTGGAAATACCAATTCCTGCCCGGGCAAGGAGCCCTTTTCGAGACGATGTACCAAATGCAAATCCAAAGAAACAGCCACCAACGGAACGATCTTTCATGGGGTGAAATTTCAGATCAGCAAGGCCTTTTATATTGCCTACAATGTATGTAAAGGGAAAGAAGATATTTCAACCTATGAATTTGGCCGCCGCCTTTCTTTGCGGCAGATGACCTGCTGGAACTTTAAAACCAAGATTCAACATGCCCTTGAAGAAATGGATTCGCTATCCGACAAGGAAAGAAGCTCCATGGAGAAGATTTTAACCAGCTGAGCTGATCCACTTAACAATTCCCCATTTCAATCATTTGCAATCCATTTCATTTTTACGGCCATTTCCAGAATGAAGGTTTAGCTTGGGTATTGATAGGGTACAAGTAGCCTGTTTGTGTGTACCTTGTGTATCGCTTGTGTGTACCTTGTGTGTACCTTCTGTGCTTTAGAACACACAAGCTACACACAAGGTATACACAAGCTACACACAAGGTAATAATCAGGCCCTAACCTGAACCGAAGGGTTGGAAGGTAAAAGGTTAGAATACCTTATTTCATTCTCCTTACTTTTGGCCGACCAATAAAAATACAGGGTAACTTTTGCCGGATTCGCGCTTTACCTCAAAACAGGTCTGGTAAGATATATGGGTAAAGTCATTGTTACTAAAGATTTCACTGAGCTTTTCGGGATCAAAACCCAAATGTACCGTCACATCGGGGCCATGAAACGAACCGTCTTCCTTGTACAGATCGGCAATGGCCAGATAGCCTCCAGGGTTGAGCATGGTCGAAAACCGGTGGATAAGGGCCTCATAATCGTTCACATGGTGCAAAACCATCTGGTTGTAAATTAGATCAAACTTTCCATCAAAATCCTCCTTTTCAAGGTTCATCCAAAGGGGATGAATATGGCGGGCCTTGTAATGTTCAGCCTTTTCGCTGCAGACCTTGATCATTTCCTGAGAGTTGTCCATCAGGGTAATGTCCGAAAACCGATCTTTCAGCAGGAAGCTCAGGATACCGGTACCTGCCCCGTATTCCAGCACTTTCATGGAATGATCAAGCGGGATCATTTCTTCAAGCCTGGCAGCAATGGCTGCACCACGATCGATGTGCATTTTATCTTTGTCCCATTGACGGGCCCGGGCATCAAATTCACTCATGTTTTAACTTTTTAAGGTGACTGGCGGCTAGCTGCTAGCCAATAGCAAGTATCTTACTTATCAGAATCAAATGTACTTAATCCATGGTTAAAAACAAAACCGGTATTGATGTGTTTGTATTTTCATCCGATCCGGATGGATTAACGCAAAGCAATCGTGAACAAAAAGATCAACCCGTACAGTGAAATCATTACCCAGGACGATACCCTTCCTGCAGCACAGGCCATGCTCTATGCCATTGGTATGGATGAAAATGATCTTAAAAAAGGTCAGGTGGGTATTGTAAGTACAGGCTTTCAGGGAAATCCCTGTAACATGCACTTAAACGGGTTGGCCGGGGAGGTAAAAAAGGGGGTGGATGACCAGGAGGGGCTCTACGGTTTGATCTTCCATACCATCGGGGTTAGCGACGGGATCACCAATGGAACCGAAGGGATGAAATATTCCCTGCCCTCGAGAGAGGTCATCGCCGATTCCATTGAATTGGTTGTCAGTGCCCAATTTTACGATGCCGTGATTCCCATTGTGGGTTGCGATAAAAATATGCCCGGCGCCATGATTGCCCTGGGACGACTGAACAGGCCCTCGATACTGGTCTATGGAGGCACGGTAAAAAAAGGAAAGTGGAAAGGGGAGGATCTGAACATCGTTTCCGCTTTCGAGGCCTATGGGGAAAGGATCAAAGGAAATATTTCGGACGAAGACTACAAAGGCATCATCCGAAACTGCATCCCGGGAGCGGGAGCTTGCGGGGGTATGTACACGGCCAATACCATGGCTTCGGCCATTGAATGCATGGGGATGAGTTTACCCTATTCATCCTCCAGTCCGGCCCTGGCTTTGGAAAAGGGGCTGGAATGCGGACAAATTGGACGGGCCATCAAAAACCTCATGGAAAGGGACATCAAACCCAAAGACATCATGACACGGGAAGCATTTGAAAATGCCATCACCTTGATCATGGCCCTGGGCGGATCGACCAACGCGGTTATTCACCTCATCGCCATGGCAAAAGCGGTAGATGTGGCCTTGAATATCAATGACTTCCAGCGCATCAGCAATCAGACGCCTTACATTGCCGATCTGAAGCCCAGCGGTAAATATTTATTTGAGGATTTGCATGATGCCGGAGGGATTCCCGGAGTGATGAGGTATCTGCTCAAGGAAGGATTCCTGCAGGGCAACTGCATGACGGTGACTGGAAAGACCTTGGGAGAGAACCTTGAAGAAGTTTCCGACCTTGCAAAAGGGCAACAAATTATTCATACCTTTAGAGAGCCTATTCAAAAACATGGGCACATACAAATCCTGTACGGCAACCTGGCGGAAGAAGGCGCAGTGGCCAAGATCACCGGTAAAGAAGGCGAACTGTTTACCGGCCCGGCCATCGTATTTGAAGATGAATTTGAAGCCATCAGAGGCATACAGTCAAGAGTCCGTAAAGGAGATGTGATCGTGATCAGGTATTCAGGGCCCAAAGGAGGTCCGGGGATGCCAGAAATGTTGAAACCAACGAGTGTGGTCATGGGCGCCGGGTTGGGCAAAGAGGTGGCATTGATCACCGATGGCAGGTTTTCAGGGGGCTCCCACGGATTTGTCGTGGGGCATATTACGCCGGAAGCCTCTGAAGGTGGATTGATCGGATTACTTCAGGATGGAGACCTGATCAGCATCGATGCGGTAAACAATCGCCTGGAGGTTGATCTGAGTGAATCCGAAATTGCTGCCAGAAGAAAGGCATGGAAAAAGCCGTCCTATAAAGCCACCACCGGTATATTGAAAAAATATATTGATACAGTAAGTACAGCATCTGAAGGATGCACGACGGTTTGAGAAGGGTTGGATGGTTGGATGGTTGGAGGGTTAGATGGTTGGAGGGTTGGATGGCTGGATGGTTAGATGGTTAGATGGTTGGATGGTTAGATGGTTGGATGGTTGGATGGTTAGATGGTTAGATGGTTGGATGGTTGAATGGTTGGATGGTTGGATGGTTAAAGGGTTAGATGGTTGGATGGTTAAAGGGTTGAATGGTTGAATGGTTAGATGGTTAAAGGGTTGGATGGTT
>DMFR01000215.1:0-203 GCA_003450125.1 Prolixibacteraceae bacterium
TACGCATTAGTGGGATGAACCAAAATAATAGACAAGGTCATATTCCTAATTTTCCAAGCTCTACTTTTCTCAGATCACTTCCTATTTTTGTAGGGAAATGTTTTTTCAAAACCAACCACGAGAATGTTTTTTAATAGAAACCTTACTCTTTCCTATAAACCTTAGTAACAGGACTATAACCCCCAGAGCCCAATCTTATTTAC
>DMFR01000215.1:377-1593 GCA_003450125.1 Prolixibacteraceae bacterium
GTAAATAAGATTGGGCTCTGGGGTTTATAGTCCTGTTAATAAGGTTTTTATGTAAAAATAAGGTTTTTAAAACTCATAATTGACTTGCTTTTCCCACAATAATGTCATCTGATCCCCTTCTCATCCTCTCATCTTCTCCTCTCGCCCTATCTGTCAACTGAGATTGTCCACTTTTTCCTGTCCCAGCTCTTTCCTGATTCCGTCCTCGATCATTTGAGCCAGTTCGGCAGAGTCCATTCCCTTGGGTTCGATGGGATCAAGCACGGTATATTTTAAGTGAGAGCCAAAAGTCATGGGGAATTTCTTGTTTTGCGACAATTGGAAGTGCCCGTCAATGGCAAAAGGAATGATGATGGCCGAAGGCGAAGTCCTGATCAGGGAAGCAATACCGGCAGGCTGGAAAGAGCCCACAAGCCCTGTTTTGGTGCGGGTTCCTTCGGGAAAAATGCAGGCCGAGTAATTGTTTTTCTCGATGTGCTTGCCCAGCATCAGAATATCCTTGACCGATTGCGACTTATTTTTGCGGTCAATCAATACCGAGCCTCCGTAACGCAGGTTATACGAGATGCTTGGGATCCCCTTGCCCAGTTCTATTTTCGAGATAAATTTGGGATGATTTTTCCTGAACCCTATAATTACGGCAGGGATATCCAAAGTGCTCTGATGGTTGGCTACAATGATCAACGGGCGGTTCCTGGGGATTTTTTCAAGTCCCTTGTAGGTAATTCTTGTCCCCAATATCCACAGGCTGTAGAGCAGGCCGAAGTTCAAAATATCCACCGCTTTTTTCCGTACCGGGTAGCCCCATATCCAACGGGTGACCATTTGTATAGGGTGGAAAACAAGCAGCAACAGCCCGAAAATGAGCATGTAAACAGGGGTCAGGATATAGGAAAGGATCGTCTTCATTTTGATTGTTTTTAGCAGCGGGAAAATTAATCAAAAATTTCCAAGCTTTGATTAAACAATGGAACCATCTTGTTTACTGCCCAAATTTCCTTTTCTGCCCTTTAACCAGGTGCAGTTTAGGTAAACCAAGTCTTCATATATCCGATTCTTCCGCAGGGGGATTAAATTCTATTTAAGTCCTATTCGCTGCTTATTTGTGTATTATATAATTCGTAACTAATTCGAACATTATTTGAAGCTTATTCGAAGCTTATAGGAATTTACTCGAATAAGCTTCGAATAATATTCGAATAAGCTTCGAATAAGC
>DMFR01000215.1:1703-4425 GCA_003450125.1 Prolixibacteraceae bacterium
CTTCGAATAAGCTTCGAATAATGTATGAATTAGGCAAGACTCAAATAAGACTCAAATAGGAAGCAATCAAGGGCAATATGTGATCCGGGTTCCTGAAAAACCTTGTTCATGACTTTTCTTTGAACTATTCCTGGAAAGGGAAGTTGCCTTATTTTCAACATGCGTTCATTGAAACTTCCGGCGGATCGTTCAGGAGAATTAAAATGTTAACTTTAATGTTGTATAACCTGAAAATTGGCATTGGAAATTTAAACGATTAAGCAGATATTTGTTCTTTCCGTTTTCAAACTTTACGGACAATCCATACGCTAACCAATAAAACTTAAATTTATGAAACGAATTGTTCTTTCACTGCTGTTTGTTTTTAGCATCAGCCTTCTGTATTCCCAGAATTCAGCCACTGAAATGTTATCCCTCTCCCAGATCAAACACCATGTAAAAACCAAACGGGTAGGCAGTTATGATAAGAGTGGGGGCAACGGTGATTGCCTTGGAGGAATTAAGGATGGCGAGAAAATTACCCTCATGGATGTGAAGGGAGCCGGCGTAATTGACCATATATGGATTACCATTGCCCCGGAAGCAGCCAAGGCAAGCCGCAACGATATCATCCTTCGCATGTATTGGGACGGGAATACCTTTCCATCGGTTGAATCGCCCATCGGGCCTTTCTTTGGCAACGGCTGGAATGAAACTTATAACTTTGTAAGCGCTCCCCTGACCGTTTCACCGGGATGGGGCAAATCGTATGTCTGTTATTTTGCCATGCCATTTGCCAATGGTGCAAAGATCGAGATTGAAAACCAGACAGGGGCCAAGATCGAATCCTTTTATTTCAACATCGACTATACTGAAATGCCAACATTGCCTGAGAATTCAGGACGGTTTCATGCCTGGTACAACCACGAGCTGACGGAAGCCCTGCCGGGGGGAGAAAACGAATGGGGAACTTTGGGCGAAACGGGTAAAAACCCAACGGGCAAGGACAATTATGTATTTGCAGATATCAAGGGAAAAGGTCAGTTCGTGGGCGTGAACTATTACGTCAATTGCCCCACCCCGATGTGGTATGGCGAAGGCGACGAGATGGTTTTTATTGACGGCGATACCACCCCCACGTTAAATGGTACGGGTACCGAAGACTTTTTCAATACCTCATGGTGCCCCAAGGAGTTGTTCCAGCACCCTTACTTCGGCTATCCAAGGGTGAACAATGAAACCGGATGGCTGGGCCATACCCATATCTACCGTTATTTCATTGCCGATCCCATCTACTTTGACACCTCATGCCGCTTTACCATCGAACATGGACACAACAACAACCTGACGCTCGATCTGGCATCGGTCGCCTATTGGTACCAGGATAAGGCAACTGCTCTGCCCAGATCATTTACCAAGGCAGAACGGGCCTTCAAGCCGATCATCGGGGCTACTGAAATGCACAAATGGCGCAACGCCTGGCGCATCGACAATGGCAACAAGCCGCAGCTTTGGGGCAACGAATAAAGGAGGTTATTAAATTATTATAGTATTAAGTCAGGGTCAGGGTTTCACACAGTGTGGAGCCCTGGCTTGTTTATGACTAAGTTAGAAAAGACTTTTTTGAAATTGAGAATTTCAACAGAAGATAATTTTCCCAAATGAGCAATCTTGTCTTTTTGTTTTAAGGTAACAATCCGGTCAACCTTTATTACAGATTGAATCCTTAAGTTATTGGTATTGTTTGTATTTATTTAGATTTCATTTTTATTCAAGGAATCAGGAACTACTGAACTAATGGCGGAGATGACTAAATCCTTATACTTATCAGCCGTTTCAGTAATGACAACAGCTGGTCTCACTTTTGTGTTTTTCGATTCAGTAAAGGGGAATGGTATTCGTATGATATCTCCGGTTTTCATATCTATTTCTGTTTTAAGAAATCCTGATAGATATCTTCTCTTTTATCATTCCAGAAGGCCAAGCCGGATGTTTGTGAAGTAAAGTCTCTAAGGTCCTCATCTGCTGGCTCAATTTCTTCCAGGAATGTGACCCCCACTTTGTATTTTCTACGGTCTGTCAATTTATCCAATAATTTAACAGATTTACCATCATAAATGCCTTTAACTGCTAACATGACTTTTTTTATCAAAGATAGTAATTTCAATTCTACTTACAGATGCCGAAGATTGGATATGCTGCTGTTTCGAATTTCATAAGATCATAGGAGAGTTCTATGCTGAAGTTTTTGTTTCTTTGTCATCAATAATTTCATCTTTTAAAACTTGATTTCGATGACCAACAATGATATCCTGAAAAAACTGCGTGTAGCCCTTAAACTTCGAGATGAGGACATAATCCAGGTATTGAAGCTGGCTGATTTTGAAGTAACCAAAAGTGAAATCAATGCCCTTTTCCGTAGTGAAGACCATCCCAACTACAAGGAATGCGGCGACCAGCTGCTGCGGTATTTCCTCAACGGACTGATCATCTACATGCGGGGCCCTGAAGGACAGGATCGCAAGCCTGTTTCGGAGAAGGAGATCGTGAAAAAGGACAAGCCAAAGTTAATCATTAAAAAGTCGATCAGTCCAAAAGGAAATGAATAAGTATTTACTATTGGACAATTTACCATTTCCAATTTTGCAGGCAAGCAGGTTGAGCCTTTCAGAGAGATAAATTATTATGATGAAACGATTGTTTTAATATTCATAATTAATTATTATCTTTGGAATTATTAACC
>DMFR01000320.1 GCA_003450125.1 Prolixibacteraceae bacterium
CATTATTTAGTTTCTATTACTTAATTCTTTCATTGAACCTCAATTTTTCGCACAGTCGTTCCATTATTTCCATAAAATGCAATTAAATACAAACCTGCTTTAAAGCCTGCAATATTCAGGTTAAAAAATTGGGCACTTATGTTTTTCTCTGCCACTTTTCTTCCTGTAATATCAAATACACAAAGCCTGTTATATGCATTCTCCGGTAAATTAATATTCAATACATCTTTTGCCGGATTCGGGAAAACATTTACCTCGCTTGTTTTCACTTTTGAAATTCCTACTGTAATTGGTTCTATTCTAACAGCCGGTAACACTTGCACATTCGCTATATCCGTTGCTGTATCCAAGCCATTATGTACAGTAAGTTTGAAGGTATAATTTCCTTCCGCTAAATCACTAACAGTAACTTTTGAGGTATTTGCATCGGTAAATGTAGCTTTCGAAGTTCCCGCTAATTGTTCCCACGTAAATGTCAATGCTTTTGCGCTTGGGTCGCTACTGGCTGAACCATCGAGTGTGGTTGAATTTACAGGAAGCGTAATTTGGTGCGAAGAACCAGCCACAGCAACCGGAGGCAAAGCAATTGCCGAAGTGCTGCCATCAATAACTTCAATTTCATACAAAGAATTTCCGTAAGCAGTAGAACGTTTTGTACAAATCAACCGCACATAGCGCTGATGATCGAATGTTACCGGATATGTTTCCGTTCCACCTTTCCCTGTAGTTGTGGTTTTAACCACATTCCAATTTACACTGTCTGCGGAAACCGCTAATACATAAGACGAAGCGAATGCAGCTTCCCAGTAGAGATTTATTTTCGAAATAGTACAAGTTTTCTGCAAATCAATGACCACCGTTTGCGGGTCGGTAAAAGCTGAAGACCAACGGCTCGTCATATTTCCGTCAACAATATACGAACCGCCTAAAGTGGCATCGTTATTTTCTACCGAAGAAACATAAACCGGCTTTTTCAATGCCAGGTTCGTAGTAACAGTCTGATTAAAAACTTCGATATTTCTGCTGAAAGAATTATTGCTTTCAATCCATTCCGCCACGTTATTGTTTGCATCTATTTGGGCAGAAAGAAAATGTTTCCCGTAATTGGAAGCTATCCACGAAGTATCGTTACTTGCAATTAAAGTTGCCTGTCCTGGACTCAGTGTTACGGAAATATTCTTTGCATTTGCCACATTTTTTGTGTCTATATTGAAGGCAATATCGAAGTTATCAGAAGGCTGAACACTCGCGCTTCCCTGATTCTTTACTAAAGCATAAAATGTAACTTTTTGTCCTTTCAACGGATAGCGGGGCATGGTGTATACCTGTGTAATTTTCAAGTCTGGTTTCGCTGAGGCGCTATTTAGCTGAAAACTTCCTGTTAAAGGTAAATTATCAGACGAACCCCCAACACCATAATTGTAAGATCCTGAAAAAATATCATATGTTGAAGAGGTCATATTCCAATAATAGAAATCTTCAGAAGTCAATGTAAAAGAAACCGTTTTCTTCTCACCGGAAACCAGACTAATTCTTTCGTAACCCTTTAATTCTTTTTTCGGCATCCAAATTGAAGCCGCTTTATTGGTCAAATACAATTGAACCACTTCTTCACCCGCTGTTTTACCTACATTCTGCACATCCACGCTTATAGTAACCGGCGCACCTGCATCTATGGAGGTAGAAGAAATTTGAAGATTGGTATAATCAAACTTCGTGTAACTCAATCCGAAACCGAAAGCAAATTCTGGTATATAGCCCTTATCATCAAACCAGCGATAACCACAACCAAAATCATTGGTGAAATCATCGTCCCAGGCCGGCAGTTGACTCACGCCCGTTGGCATGCTTACCGGCATACGACCAGCCGGATTATAATCACCAAACAACACATCAGCGATGGCAGTTCCAGCTTCCATTCCGGCATAAAACGAATAGACAAATCCTTTGATATTCGAAATACAACTATGTACTGAACATACACCGCCACTTTGCAACACAACCACCATATTCGGATTTACTGCCGCCAATTGATTAATTAAATCTTGCTGTTTCCCTGGCACATCCGGCGAACCGTTTGCACGGTCGTTTCCATAGCTGTATGCTTCTCCTTCCTGCGTGTCGTCTAATCCGCCCACAAAAACCACCACATCAGCCTGAGCCGCTTTGCTTTTTGCATCGGCATATCCCGTTACGCTGGTGCTATTCATGTCGCAACCCAATGAATAGACAACTTTTGCAGCGCCCAATTTTGTAGTAATTCCCTGCAATACGCTCACTGAATAGGGCGGTGTCGTTTCGCTACTTCCAAAGCAATTCAGATTACCTTTGTTGGCATTTGGTCCAATCACAGCTATTTTCGTGATTTTCGTTTTGTTTAAAGGCAGAATATTATCTTGATTCTTCAACAGAATAATTGATTTTCTTGCTCCTTCAAGCGTTACTTTTACATGGTTATCTGAATTTATCAAAGTTATATCAGCTTTTGGATAATAATCCATCATTCCGGATAAAATCTTTGTGCGCAATACATTTCTAACTGCCGCATTGATGTAATTTATTCCAAGTTGTCCCGAAGAAACTAACGTTGGCAAATCATTCTTATAATTGTCCGAACCCATACACACATCATTCCCGGCAATAACCGCTTGTTTTGTATCGTGCACCGCGCCCCAGTCCGATACCACATAAAACGGGAATCCCCAACGCGATCGAAGTGCTTTATGTAATAGTAAATCGCTTTGTGCTGCCTGAATACCGTTTATCAAATTATAAGAAGACATAATACTCATACTGCCGCCTTCCTGAACAGCCGTGCGGAAATTATAACCGTAATGTTCCATTAACCAGCGTTCTGTATAGATTTCGTTACAAGAATTTCGATAGGCCTGTTTACTTTCCACCATGAAGTGTTTCACTGTTGCAATTACAGGCGTAGTTTGAATTCCTTTAATAACAGCTGCACCGATTTGTCCACTCAAATACGGGTCTTCGCCACTGCTTTCCGCGCTACGTCCCGCTCGGGGGTCGCGAGCTAAATCAATGCATGGACCAAGTTGCTGCTGTTTTCCATAAGCCCAAAACTCTTCGCCCATCGCTTTTCCTATATTGAAAAGCATTGTTTTATCAAAAGTTGAAGCCATTGCAATTCCCGTAGGAAAAGCAGTTGCATTGTTAAACCGAACACCATGCGGACCATCGTCCATTACAAAACCCGGAATATTCAACCGAGAATTGTCCGGCGTAGTCATGAAGGAGTTATTGTACAATTGCTCTAGTTTTTCCTGAACTGTCATTGCATTAATCAGCGTATCAATTCGCTTTTCCAATTTACTATTCTCAATAAACTGTGCATTAACCCGCAGGCCGGAACTGAATGTAATGACGAATAATAGAAGTTTTAAAGCGCTAACAATTGTGAATTTCTTTTTCATGCATTCTGTTTTTTTGAAATATGGTTTCTAATCCCTGCATAAAAGTATTATAAAAACCACTAACTTTATAGATAATGGGAATCCACCATAAAATATCGCCGGGGTATCATAGGAAACCACCTGAAACCATCGGTAGTAGAAGGAAGAAGGAGAAAGGGAGATGTATAGACTAGTTAACTATACAGAACTTGACTTCGGTTATTGAAGGCTTCTCAGCTGGTGACTCCAGGTCACCTGCTGAGTAATCTCCAACTGGTGGAGCATATTGAGCAGGTGACATGGAGTCACCAGCTCAGCTAAGTTATAATTCTACTGATAAAAGTTCCGTGCCTAATTTATGCAGGGCAGTTTCAATTTTTTTTCTTTGTGATTCCCGAGGTATTTTCAGTCTAGGTAGCTGATATAACCAGTGGTTATTCTAATTTGAAGTTTACTAATTCGTAGTTTGCGTTTCGTCCTCCTTCGTCAGTTTGTTTCAAGATGCCTTTTTCTACCAAGTCTTTTATGTCCCGTAAGGCGGTGTCGGTAGAAGTTTTGACAATTTTAGCCCATTTTGAGGTTTGTAGTTTTCCTTCAAAATCGTCAAAGAGTTTGTTAAGTATTAAGCGTTGCCGTTCGTTGATGGGTGTGTGTTCGTGTAATTTCCAAAACTCAGCTTTACGTACTATTTTCTGCATGGTGTTTTCGGTGGAGAGCATCGCATTTTTGAGACAATGCAAAAACCAGTCGATCCATTCTGTAATGTCGCCTAAACTATGTTGCACTTTTTGCAATACTTCGTAATAGATTTTGCGTTCGACTAATATTTGGCTTGACATACTGTAAAAACGTTCTCCACTGCCTTCGGCACGGGCAAGCAATAGGTCGGTTATGGCTCTTCCAATTCTGCCGTTTCCGTCATCAAAGGGGTGAATGATGATCAGCCAAAAGTGTGCTATGGCGGCTTTCAAAACAGGGTCAAGGCCGTTTTCGTTGTTGAACCAATTCAAAAACTTGTCCATTTCCGTTTTTACTAATTCAGGCTTCACGGCTTCGTAATGCACTTTTTCTTTGCCCATTGCTCCCGAAACAACTTGCATTTCACCAGTTCGGTATCGTCCCACTTCTATTGAGTAAGGTCCGCTGTACCCAGTGGGAAAAAGTGCTGCGTGCCAACCAAACAAACGTTTTTCGGTTAAAGGTAAAGTGTACCGTTGGGTGGCATCCAGCATCATTTCTACAACGCCTTCTATGTGGCGGCTGCTCGATACAAGCCCTGCAGTGTTTATGCCCAAACGCCTTGCAATGGACGAACGTACCTGGTCATAATTGAGTAATTCGCCTTCAATTTCTGATGATTTTACTACCTCTAAGGTTAAGGCGCTTAGCGTGGCTTCTTCTTTAGCAAAAAAGCCCAAAGCGTTCATCTGCCCTATTATTTTACCTTGCATGTGCCGCACCTCACCAAATATGATATTGATGGCTTTGTCCTGCCAAGAAAAATCTGTCCAGTTGTCGTATTCGTAAATGTATTTTGCCATGGCCTCATCCTATTGTGCGGTAAATATAGGAATTAATTACCGCAAATATGCGGCGATAGTTTTATTTTTTCACCGCAATGGAATAGGTTGTCGAAGATGGTCATTTTTGTACGGTCGTCCTATCATTGCCAATAACGTAGGAAGCTACACGCAGGAGCGGACTGCGGGTCCCGAATCCTCGGGACTGAGCGGAAAGATACAACCCGAAAACCACCCCGAGTACTCGGGGCCGCACTTGCCGGCAGCTGATGTTATGGCGCGTGACTTTATCTATCTAAAATTTAGGCTGTAACGTTTGGCCGTTTAACTTGCGTGGTTCTTTTATTGCCAGCCCTATTTGAAGTTTTTTTACTTTGTCTAAAGAATTCACTAAGAGCCTTTTCCTCGGCGTCAGTTAAGGAACCTTGTCCCCCGATATAGTCCACATCTAAATCTATTTTTTTCGTTTTCATCTTATTTACTTTGAAAATATCTGTTAATGAGTTTAAGGGCAGCTTGTGTTTCAATAATCATTACTCTGCCTCCAAAATGAAATGCACCAAGTGTTTATATATAATGATCAACAAGCTGTGTCTTTGAAAGAAAAGAAACATTGCCTTCGTGTCCCCGTTGAAATGACAGTTTGCATGCAAAAGCCACCAAATTACCAGGGACACCTGAATACATTTTTGTCTTGCCTTTATTAAAAGGAGCACTCTCAACCAAGTGCATATAAACGTGATCGGATTTTACTTCTAAACTTATCAGACCTTGAATAATTGTCGGGTTATTTATAATGGTAAGTTTGTAAATGTCTCTGGCAGGTTCTTTAAACTCGTCTTTCCAGTTAAAAAGCCAACCGTTTTTGTCGCTGCTGTTTTGAGGTCATTGACTGTCAATATAGAAATTTCGGTTGCGAAACTATCTCCAGTCACCACGTTTTCAATACTGTTGGTCAACTTATCAATTATGAAATCAAGTCCCATTTCTTTGTCTTTTTCCATACAGCTAATTTACGAAAAATTGTTGTCAGTATCTATTATTATGGATGCTGATTGTAAGCGACTGGCATTGCCTATAACGTATGAAGCTACACGCAGAGGCGGATTGTGCCGATGTATTAGGATCAATCCCGTTAACCGGAACTGAGTGGAAAGATACACACCGAAAACCACTGCTGCCGCACTTACCGGGTAGCTATAGCAGGGATGTAGTGCAACCGAGACTCATGCTGGGTCGTTCCGACCACATGAAGTCCTATTTATGGTGGTGCGTTTTTTATGTTGTCATCGGTTTTATTCTTATCTGTCCTCCAATTGCTTTTAATACTTTCATTATTGTCTCAAATTGCGGTTTCGATCCATCTGATAAAGCTTTGTATAAACTTGGTCTACTTAATCCAGTTTCATCAGCAATTTTTGTCATTCCAATTGATTTTGCAATATGTCCAATTGCAGCAATAACGTGTGAATTATCCCCTTCCTCCAGAACAGTATTGAGATATTCTGCAATCATTTCTTTATTGTCTAAATAATCTGCGATGTCAAATCTTGAAGTTTCCATATCTCTATTTTTTAATTTTTCTCCAAATCTCTTTTGCCTTTTCAATGTCCTTTTGTTGAGTAGATTTGTCCCCTCCAATAAGCAGAAGAATTATTTTTCCATCTTTTTCATTGAAGTAAACTCTATACCCTTTGGCGTAGTCAATTTTTAATTCACGAATGCCCTCGCCAACGGATTTGCAATCTCCAAAATGTTCATCACTTTCAACTTTTTGAATTCGGAATAATATTTTTGCTTTGGCTCTTAAATCTTTTAGTTTCCTTAGCCATTTATCGAACTCATCTGTTTTCTCAATAAAGTACATTTATTTTTGTATTCATTTGGATACAAACTTACGCAATCTTTTTTAATTTTAAAAGTTTTAAATGGAATACTAAAGCTGCCTACTTAAATGCACCACAACGTTGGAAGCTACACGCAGGGGCGGATTGCGGGTCCCAATTTCTCATGATCAATCCCGATCAAGACTGAGCTGAAAGATGCACACCGAAAACCACTGCTGCCGCACTTGACGGGTAGCTGATATTGTGTAGCTTTTTATTCGTCTATTCGGTTTTCAATGTCCATTTTCTGGTGTAAAACTCTTATTATTTCAACAATATTTCTTCTGGATTTCTTATAGAAAATAATGTGCGACTTCACAATTGATGCTCTATATCCTTTTTTAATATAGTCAACGGATTTTCCACTTTCAAAGTTCTCAGATATAAATTCGATTTCGTCTAAAATTAAATTGTAGTATCTATCAGCTTGCTCAAGCGACCAGTTTTCAAATGTGTACAACCATATCTTTTCGATATCTTGATTTGCTTTCTCGCTAATGGAGTATCTCATTTCTTCAAGTGTTTAGCATGAAGCTTTTTAAGGTTTTCGGTTCGGTCAAAGTCTTTTATAAATCCACTCTTCTCTCCAACTTCAAGCTCCTTAATTAGAGCTTTATACCTATTCTCCTCATTCTCCAAAAGACGAAGAGCTGTTCTAATAACCTCACTGACAGACGAAAACCTTCCGGTAGAGATTTTCTCATTAACAAAGTTCTCGAAATATTCTCCAAGTAGTATTGATGTATTCTTTGCCATTGTAAATATATTTTATTCAAAAATACCAATTCTTGGTATCAATTCAAAATCTCGGAACGGTTTTTTGATAAAACTACACACAACCTAGGAAGCTACACGCAGGGACGGATTGCGGGTCCCGAATCCTCGGATTCGCGTTAACTTCG
>DMFR01000038.1 GCA_003450125.1 Prolixibacteraceae bacterium
CAGAAACTTAAACCCAGGTAAGGCTCAGGTAGTAGGAAGGTGAGGATTTTGTAAGGATTAACTATTTTTCCAATAACCGGAAAATAAGCATAAAGCAACAAAATGGTTTTTGCCTGCCAAATCCAAAGGGGAAGAGGGATGTGCACAAGTGATTGATCAAAGGTAAATCAATTTTAATTCTGATACAAACAGGGCAGAAGAGAAATTTTAAGATAAGCAATTCAGGCTGTAGATGCAGCAATCGGGAGCTATAAGTATGAAGTTTAATGGTAGCAGTGTCAAGTCGCAGTGCCCAGGTAGACTGGGATAGGCTCTTAAAATGGTTCAGGCTTCAAATCCAGATAAGCGGGTTTGAAGGATTCAAATATAATTTAATATAAAAGCTGCCTCATTGGGAACGAGGCAGCTTTCATGTTTTATAAACTTTTCAGATAATCGTTGATGTTGTTTTCAATACGACCCTTGATGTTGTCCAGATCCGACTTGATGAACCGGTCGCCGGTGATACTCTCAAAGAGTTCAATGTATCTTTCGGAAACGGATTGGACAAATGCCTCATCCATCTTGGGGACTACCTGTCCTTCATGACCCTGGAAGCCATTTTCAATCAGCCATTGACGGACGAATTCCTTGGACAACTGTTTTTGATTTTCGCCTTTGGCCAGGCGCTCTGTATAACCTTCAGAATAAAAATAGCGCGATGAATCAGGGGTATGAATTTCATCGATGAGATAAATTTGCCCGTTCTTCTTTCCAAATTCGTATTTGGTATCGACTAAGATCAAACCTTTTTCGGCTGCTATTTCTGTACCACGCTGAAATACTTCGCGGGTATATTTCTCAAGGGTTTCGTAATCAACTTTACTTACAATGCCTTGTGCGATAATATCTTCCCTGGAAATGTCTTCATCATGACCTTCCGAGGCTTTGGTGGTAGGAGTGATGATCGGTTCAGCAAACTTCTGGTTTTCAACCATACCGTCAGGCATAGGAACTCCACACAACATTCTTTTGCCACTGCGGTATTCACGCCATGCATGACCGGTTAAATAACCACGGATCACCATTTCAACTTTAAAGGGATCACAATGGTGGCCAACGGTCACATTGGGGTCGGGAGTAGCGATTTTCCAGTTGGGAACAATGTCACTGGTAGCATCCAGAAACTTGGCAGCTATCTGGTTAAGAACCTGTCCTTTGTAAGGAATTCCTTCGGGTAAAACGACATCGAAGGCTGAAATGCGATCGGTTGCTACCATCACCAGGTATTCGTCATTGATGTTGTACACATCTCTCACTTTTCCATGGTAGACATCTTTTTGTCCGGCAAAATTAAAATCGGTGCGAGTTAATGCTTTGCTCATTTTTCTTCGGTTTTATCTATTTTGTTTTTATCTTTTTCCTTCTCTCGTCTTAGCAATTCATGTGCATGGTGCTTTTCGTAAGCTATTACGATATCACGCACCAATCGGTGACGCACAATATCTTTTACTTCGAATTGAACGAATGAGATGTTGGGAATGTTTTTGAGTATTTTCTTGGCAAGGATTAATCCTGAAGGACTTTGGAAAGGCAAATCGATCTGTGTTTCATCGCCAGTAACCACAAACTTGGTATTGAGTCCCATACGGGTAAGGAACATTTTCAATTGAAGGATAGTGGTGTTTTGTGCCTCGTCAAGAATCACAAAGGCATTGCTCAGGGTACGACCACGCATAAAAGCCAGAGGAGCAATCTGAATAATTCCATCTTTCATGAATTCTTCCAGCTTTTTGGCAGGAATCATATCCAAAAGGGCATCATATAATGGTTGTAGGTAAGGATCGATCTTTTCTTTCAGGTCACCGGGCAGAAATCCAAGGCGTTCACCAGCTTCTACAGCAGGCCTGCTGAGGATGATGCGTTTGATTTCCCTGTTTTTCAATGCTTTTACTGCCAGAGCAATGGCCGTATAGGTTTTCCCTGTTCCGGCAGGACCAATGGCAAAAACAAGATCAGAGGTTTTACAGGCATCCACCATCACCTTTTGATTGGGAGTCCTTGCCTTGATAGCCTTACCATTGATGCCAAACACCAATACATCCTTTTCTTCTTCAAGGATATCGATGGGGCCTCCTTCTTCCAGAAAGACCTGGTTGATAATGTCATCAGGCAATACGTTGAACTGGTTGTAATGATCCAGGATCAGGTGGAATTTATTTTCGAAGCGAAGAATTTCAGCATCATCGCCTTTAAGAATGACATCATTGCCCCGGTATACAATAATCAGTTTGGGAAAGAAAGATTTGATCAGATTCATTTTGGCATTGTTCACACCGAAGAATTCCAGCGGATCAATTCCTTCCAGATGAATGATTTTTTCAAACATAGATAAATGCCCCATTTTGTATGGTACAAAAATAACCACTTTTACCAGAAATAACCTTCTGTTTCGAACTTTTGTGTACCTTTGTACAAGATTAGGTTTCCGATTTTCGGAATGTAAAAGGGAAACAGGTGAATCCGTTCAAAAGGATGATTCCTGTACAGTTCCCGCTGCTGTAAGTCCTGTATAACTTTTTAACAATGTACCACTGTCAAGATTCAATCGGGGCGGGAAGGTGTTAAAGAGGGGATAAGTCAGAAGACCTGCCTAAGCGAACCTGGATTTTGAGGCTTTCGGCGAAAAAGCATAAAACCGTATACTTTTCATTGTTCAATCCTGAAAAGCTGCAAAATCCAATCAAGTTTAAGATTTAGCAGCAAATGAATCACTTTTATTGCATGAGTAAATTGTTTGTCCTCAGTATTTTGATGCTGATGATTCAGAAGGCTCAGGGGCAGTTTGCCACAGGAGTGGTTGACTATTTACCGGCACCCGGACAATATACCAATGCTGATTTTATTGGTACTCCATCAGCTGCACAGTCGCTTATTGGAACCAATAGGGGACTGGTGAGCCTTGGGGCATTTGGGGGATCAATTACCCTTGAATTTACTTCCGGCATTAAAAATGATCCCAATAACCCTTATGGGGTTGACTTTACAATCTTTGGAAATCCTACATCCACTTGGTCAGAACCGGGAATCATACAGGTCATGAAGGATGAGAATAATAATGGACTACCGGATGATACTTGGTACGAAATTGCCGGTAGTGACCATTATTGGAATTCAACGATTTCAAATTATGAAGTCACTTATAAAAACAGTGGACAAAATTCAGCCGTTGATATTCCATGGTCGGATAACCAAGGGAAATCAGGGGTGATTGCTGAGAATAGTTTTCACCTTCAAGGCTACTATCCCAAGTCTGATTTATTTCCACAAGTGGCATCAGATCAATATATACTCAAAGGAACGCGTCTCGATGGACAAATTGATTTGTCAACGCCAGGAGTGGTAAATGCCTATCCCAGGGCTTTTGGTTATGCTGATAATATTCCTGTTGTTTCTTTGTATGAAAAGCTGCCTGATAACCCTTATACCAAGGCCATTGAAGGCAGCGGAGGCGATGCCATTGACATTGACTGGGCTGTTGACAAGGAAGGCAATCATGTAAAGTTAGATGAAATACATTTTATCCGAATATATACAGGCATGAATGCACTGGCAGGATGGCTGGGAGAGATTTCAACTGAAATAACAGGCATCCGTGATGTGGAACCTGCCGCAGTGAATGGATCGCGTTCTATGGTAGTCATTCCGGATCTGCCACCTAAATTGAGAGTAGGGGAATCAGAGAATGTCTTTGCCCTATTATTTGAATCAGGCATTAAAATTGGAAATGCTCCCATCAATTGGTCCATAGCCAATAACGATTTGGCGTTGATTGAAAATGGTAAGTTGAGAGCATTGCAAAACGGCAAAACTATAATTCGTGCTTCATCTGCTTCCAATCCAGGTATTTATGCAGAAAAAGAAGTGGAGATTTATTCTGCGGGGAAAGCTGTAATTACACTGTCCTCAAAAAGTGTAAAGGTGAATGACAAACTTCCTTTGACGGGTAAATTAACCGATCAGAGTGGGAATATTTTGACAGGCATTACTCCCAAGTGGAGAATTGACAACCAGTTAGTTGCCGATGTTATTCAGCTTGACGGAACCTATTTCCTAAAAGGGAAGCAAACTGGCAAATGCTGGTTGTATTTGGAATCAGTTGAGATTAATTCACTCCGTGATTCCATACAGGTACAGGTATTACCTGAATCGGCATTAAAAAAGGTCTACATTTCAGTAAAAACTATTGATAAGACATTGGTTCCCCGCCATTCAGTCTGGGTTGAAACCCTTGATCTGACTGCCAAAGTCAATAAGGCGCAAAAGACTTACCCGTTAACAGATACCTCTTTTGTGTCACTGGCTGATGCCGTTGCCGCGATCTATCTAAATACAGAACTGGAGAATGAATGGTCTTTCAGGGATGATGCAGAAGGCGGATCAGCCCTTTACCTGTGGCGTATTCCTGAAATTGATGAAGGATCAACAGGTTATTATTTTGGCTATGGAGGTTCACGTACATCGGAATCCTACCGCAAAACATGGATGGTGATGCTCAATCAAGAATCCTTTGTCACTGGACTGGATCAAATTAAAGTGAACAACAACGATGAAATCCTGGTCTACCAGATTGCAGACAACGAGTTACCCTGGTCGGTAACCCATTTGACAACCGGGACAGATTCATTAAAGTTGAATCAGACAGCTGATCTTCAGCTCATGAAATACAACTGTTCCATGAATCAGGACAGGGCAGTAGTGATCAATTCATCAGAAGTGCTGGCTTACCATACCGTTCAAATTGAACTTCAGAATGCAATCAAGAGTGCAACGACTTACCTCACTGATGAATTTGGAAAATTGGCCTTAAGCTTTGATAAAGCAGGTAATTATCTGTTTGTTTCAGGAATGGACGAATCAAGGCTGTATGTTGAATCATTGACAAGCAATTCAATCCAAATATCCAACAAGTATTCATTTAAAGTTTACCCCAATCCTTTTACAGATCATCTTCGTATAGAAAGCCAGTTGCCAGTACAGTCTATTGAAATTGCTGATTTACAGGGAAGAGTCGTTTATGCCAAAGCCTATTTGAATGAAGGAATTGATTTGCCTCATTTGTCTATAGGATTATATATCTTAAAAATAAGATCAGGGAACCAAGTTTTTCAGCAGAAATTAATCAAACAATAAGGGAGTGAAGGCGGATAAAAGAGGGAAGGGGAAGTTATTGGTCAAAGTTATTTTTGTCCTTCCACTTTTTTTGCTGATGATTTTAAATGCTGAAGCACAGAAGCTTACTGATACTATTTCAATTCGAGAGGTGAAGGTTTTTGGGAAATATCCTATTGAGGAAGCCGGGACCATGACCACCCACATTGATACCCTGGTACTTCAAACCCTGCAAACACATACCCTTTCAGAACTGCTGTCTTCCTATTCTCCTGTTTTTATCAAATCTTATGGAAGAGGTTCATCTGCAACAGTCTCTTTCAGGGGAACGGCTCCCTCTCATACACAGGTATACTGGAATGGGATGAAAGTGAATTCCCTGATGCGTGGTGATGTTGATTTTTCTCTGTTTCCCGTCTATTTCATTGATGGTATGAGCCTTCAACATGGTGGAAGTTCACTCCAGTCGGGTTCCGGTGCTCTGGGAGGCAGTGTGATCATCAACAACACGGCAGATTGGACTGACCGTTTCAGTGTCCGATATGTTCAAACCTTAGAGAGTTTCAATACCTACAAGGAGTATCTTAACCTTGGCTATGGGAACGACAAAATACAGTTTAAGACAAGGGTATTTTCAGATCGCAGTAAGAATGATTTTCCTTACTTCAATTATGGTGTTTTGCCCATGCATGAGGCTGTTCAACAGAATGCCGAATATAACAAGTCGGGTTTGCTTCAGGAAATATACACTCGGTTTAAAAATCAAACCCTGTCAGCCAAATTGTGGGCTTACCAAAGTGATCGGAATCTTCCCCAATTGATGTCTTTTGAAGGTGATGCGAGAAAAGAAACACAGAATGACCAGAATATAAGGGCAGTTCTTTCGTGGAAAGTAGTTAAAGAAAAAAGTAAGATGGAGTGGTTGTCAGGATTGAATATGAGTCGGTTAAAGTATTTTAGATCCAGTACTGAAGCCAACTTTGTGAATTATGACAGCCATAACGAAGAACAGAGTTTTACCAATGAGTTCAATTATAACTGGACACCAAAGGAGACTATAAGTTTTGACTGGTCTTTTAATACTTCATACAGTAAAGTTTCTGCATTTGACCGGGCTAAGAAAGAAGGCTACGATCATGATCGACTGGAGTTTTCACTACTCAATTCAGCTCATATACAGCTGCTTCCTGATTGGGTAGTTTCATTTTTAGCACGCAGTGAATGGTATGATGGACAGATAGTTGGTTTCATACCTTCCTTTGGAACTGAATATTGGCTCGATAAGGAGCAGTTGAGTTCTTTCAAGTTCAACCTTTCACACAATTACCACCAGCCCAGTCTGAATGATTTGTACTGGATTCCGGGAGGTAATCCAGATTTAAAACCTGAAGACGGTATTTCGGGGGATGCGGCATTTGCATATAAGGGTAAAGAGGGAAGGGCTAAATTTTCAGGCCAGATTGCAGGATTTGCTTCCTTAATTGATAACTGGATTGAATGGCGTCCTTCGGTAAGTGGGGCTACCTATTGGGAGCCGGTTAATCTTAGGAAAGTATTTGTCCGTGGAGCTGAAATTCAGGCTTCAGAACAAATAATGACTGCGAATGCCATGCAGTTTAATTTAAGAGGGAATTATTCGTATACAGCCACTTCAAATATCGATGCAGTGCATTCGGTAGATGAATCAAGGGGTAAGCAGCTGATGTACATACCAAAACACAAAGCAAATTTATTTGCCGAGGCTGATTTTAGAAGCTATTACCTGAAAATGAATGTTCCTTTTACAGGTAAACGGTATATTACCAGTAACAATGAGGAATCCGACTATGAAAAGGTGCTGAACCCGTATTGGATGGTCAATTTGACCATGGGAAAGAAACTGGATTGGAAGCGTTTGCTGGCCGATGTATCGCTCAATGTAGAGAATTTGACCAATCAGGATTACATGGCCATTTTATACAGGCCAATGCCGGGAAGGTATTATTCGTTAACAGTACAAATTCAATTCAGAAAATGAAACAGATTTTATATCTCCTGATTTGTACACTTGGATTTTATTCATGCTCTAAAAGTCCTGTAGATACAGTGTTTTTTGATTTTACAGGCAACCGTGGTGTTTACATTGTCAATGAGGGAAATTTCATGTACGGGAATTCATCGCTTTCTTTTTATGATCCCCAAACAAGGCATGTGGTTAATCATGTATTCCAGGCAAGAAACGGCGCCCCATTAGGAGATGTGGCCCAATCAATGAGTATCTGGAACAACCTCGGCTTTATAGTGGTGAACAACTCAGGGAAAATATACATCGTTGACAGCAGCACTGCTGAATACAAGGGAAGTATAACAGGGTTAAGTTCTCCTCGGTATATTCATTTTATTAATTCTCATAAAGCCTATGTGACTGATTTATATGCCCGAAAGATTACTGTTTTTGATCCTTCCACCTTCAAGGTGACAGGTAGTATTCCAGTCGGCAATTCTACTTCTGAATTTAGTCAACATGCTACCGAACAAATGGTACAATATAAAAACATGGTCTTTACCAACTGCTGGTCTTATGACAATAAAATACTTGTAATAAACACAGAGTCAGATCAATTGATAGATTCAATTGAAGTGTTTAAACAACCCAATAGTCTGATCATTGACAAGGATAATAAGATATGGGTATTGACCGATGGAGGGTTTGAAGGCAGTGCCTATGGCTATGAAAGACCTGGATTATTGAAGATTGATGCTGAAACCCATGAAATTGAACGTACCTTTCGGTTTGCTTTGGGAGAACATCCGTTGAGCCTTTGCCTGAATGCAGGGAAGGATTCTCTTTTGTTTTTAAACAGGCATGTCTGGAAAATGGCTGTAAGTGATAAGAGGCTTCCCGATCAGCCTTTCATCCAATCAGCATATACTGCTTTATATGGCGGTTTTTACAGTCTGGCAGTAGATCCATCGAATTCTGACATCTATGTAGGCGATGCCATTGATCATGCCCAGAATGGGCTAATTCACCGTTACAACAGGTTAGGAGAACTCATAGATGAATTTAAAGTAGGCATTTCTCCCGGAGGCTTTGCTTTCAAAACAGAATAAGAGGGCAAGTTGAGGATGTATTTGCGTCAAAACGACAAAACGTCAAAATGACAACGTTGTCGTTTTGACGTTTTGTCGTTTTGACGCAAACGTATAAACAGATCACTCTTCTGGTTTATTTATAAAATCGGGACTTCGCGTTTAAAAGTTTCATCTAAGGAGATAAAAGTTTCTGTACTGGCTATTCCACTTATTTTTTGGATTTTATCGCTCAGTATGTCACGAAGGTGCTCATTGTCCTTGGCATATACTTTGGCAAAAATGGCATATTGCCCTGTCGTATAATGACATTCAACTATTTCAGGAATTAATTTTAGTTTTTCGGCGACCGTTTGGTACAAGCTGCCCTTTTCAAGGAAGATGCCTATATAAGTACAGGTTTTATAATCAATTTTCTTTGGATCAATGTGATAGCCTGAGCCAACAATTACATTGAGCTCAATCATCCGGTTTACCCGCTGATGGACAGCTGCTCTGGAAACTCCAACTTCAGTAGCAACATCTTTAAATGGAATACGTGCATTCTTGGAAATGATTTCCAGAATATTCAGGTCAATGTCGTCTAGTTGATGTCTTAAGGTCATTTTGGGAGATATAATTTTATTTGATTGGAACCTGACGTTTAAATTCCATTTCAAGTGAAATAAAGGTTTCAGTTCTGGCGATTCCCTCAATTTCCTGTAGATCCTCGTCTATTAGTTTTTTCAGGTGCTTATTGGTTTTTGTCTGAACTTTAATGAAAATGGCGTATGATCCCGTCACGTAATGGCATTCGACCACCTCTGGAATTTTAGTTAGTTCAGCAACCACCTGCTGATGGAATTTGGCCTTTTCCAGGTGAATACCCATATAGGCACAGGTAAAATAGCCCATCTTCTGGGGATTAACCAGAAACTCACTGCCGGATACGACCCCAAGGTTGAGCAACCGTTGAACGCGCTGATGAATTGCGGCTCCGGATACTCCACATTCCCGGGCAACTTCAAGGAATGGGATCCTGGCATTTTTTGTAATCAGTTTTAGAATCTTTTCGTCCAGTTCGTCAATGTTGGGTAGCGGTTCTATATGCAGATCATCCATAATGTATAGTTAAAACAGTCGTTTGAAAAATTGAAACTCAAAGGTATAATAAATTGATAAATTTTAAATATTCTTGTGAAAAAACATCTTGTTTGTTAACAACTGAAAGTAAATTTGCCAAAATCAACATTTGAAACAATTTATCAGCCTCTTGGTTTTGGCAACTTCCAATCTTATAATATTTAACCATTCATTAATTACTGAAGACCTATTTGCTCATTTCAACTGGTAAACTTCCTTGTAAAGCAAATCCTTAATTTCAGTAAATTCCAAGGCCGTGATCTTGTCAGGAAAGCTCATTAGTAGCATTTTAACTTTATCCTTGCCCATAGCATAGGGCGGTTGAAAATAGTTGCTTTCACATACAGAAAAACCCAGCCGTTCATAAAAAGTGATTCTTCTTCTTGAAGGTTCATCAGTAGGCTCCTCCACTTCCAAAACGACCTTTGTTGTTTTCCCTTCAATAATTTGCATTATCACTTGACTTCCAACTCCTTTGCCTTGAAAGGATTCTTCAATGGCAAAATGCTCAATAAAGGTAAAATTCAACAGATTCCAGATGGAGATTAAGCCGATTGATTTTTGATCTATAAATACCTGATGTATGTTGAAATGGGGATGTTCAACCAGTTTTTGCAGTTCCTCCCATTCCCTTCTTTCATTAGAAGGAAATGAATCAATATACATTTGTTTGAGTTCTTCGCTCATTTCCCTCAAATTGGAAGCCGGAATTACCTTAATCATTGATTGTAAAATGATCTAATTTACGAAATTAAAAATTAATTCTATTCGTCAAGTTTTTGTCGTTTCTGTTTGATGTCTGCTTTTATACGTTTCCCTGTTAACCGCTTTTCTATTGAACTTCGGGTAGGCTTGGTGCTTTTGCGTCGTTTGACGGGACGTAATGCCTTTTCAATCAATTCGTAAAGCTTCCTGATGGCATCCTCTTTGTTCACCAACTGTGACCGGTCTCCTTGCGAAACAACAATCAGAAATCCATCAGAACTTATTTTTGTGGAAAGCTTTGTTAAGAGGATTTCCTTTTGTTCTTCCATTAGAAGCGAAGAATTTTGAATGTTGAATCGGAGTTCAATTTTAGAATTGACCTTGTTCACATTCTGCCCTCCGGGACCACTGCTCCTTGAAGCCTGAAAGATAAATTCAGCCGAAAGATCCGGTATATATATACTTGTTTCTGGCATTTAATCCTTTTTTTCAGTCTGAATTATCGGATCAATCGTTTGTTGTTCTTCGGGCTTATTCGCCAAATAGTAGGCTACTTTTTCAATGGCTTTCCGAATACTGACATTGATGGGATTGTAATCGTTGGCCATATGGGTGTCAATGAAATAGATCTGATAATAAAAATCTGTAACCATAGGAATTTCCATTCCTGAATTTATGCGCTCCATTGCACTTTTGAACTCCTGAGGATATTCATTTTTCATGTGCGAACAGGTGTAAACGGCCAGTTTAGAGTTTTTGTCCTTTATGCCTGAAAAGCCAAAAAGCCTGCAGATCATACCCCTGTGCTCATAATTTGAACAGCCTGCCGTGTGTCCGGGAATCTGACTCTTGGCCAGATTGATGCAATGTTCTGGATTGGTCTCCAA
Organism: Prolixibacteraceae bacterium; assembly: GCA_003450125.1. GTDB lineage: Bacteria > Bacteroidota > Bacteroidia > Bacteroidales > Prolixibacteraceae > Aquipluma. The sequence continues at coordinate 10,938 of DMFR01000038.1, forward strand.
AAGATCAAGTGCAGCTTCATGCAGATTATTTTTGACCAGATAATAGGCCAGGGGAAGAAATTCAAGAACATTGGCCTCCAAACCTTTTTTCATGCAACACAAATTGCAATTGGTCAGGCATTTAAGGTTTGACCAATTGCCAAATTTTTCAGTTTCCTTGTCCAATTGTTTGAAAACCTGTTCTACATTTCTGATTTTGTCCAACATAGCAATAACCCGTGTAAAAGATTGGCAAATTTAGTTCAAATGTTGATAATTATGACCTTAAAATGATTCTGAAGTGAAAATGTGGCTTTTATTTAGTGAATTCCAACTCAAGGTTCCCAAGGAGTAGAACGCCCATTTGAAATGCTAACTCGTGTTTCTACTTTAAAATGGTCTGAAACTTTATATTGCATAAACATGGAAGCTCCTTTAATGCTCATATCCTGTATTGAAGAATTCAATTTCGGCGGATCAAATACCGATTGTGCGCCAAAACTGTTTCCTCCAATCATTAAACGATCATTTAACCGATAGATACTTTGATTAAAGATAGTTCCAAAAGGGTATACCGGATTGAATGAAGTTCCCGAAAAGGAATAAGATAGATTGTTCTGTTTCGAGGGATTTAGATACTTCAGAAAATCAAGGTTTTTATTCTGTAAGGGCAGAAGCGGCTGATCAAAAATGGAATAATTCAATGTATTAATTTCAATGGGGAATGTGGTTGCATCGAGCATCAAAGACCTCTCCATGCTGGGTTGCTTGACCAGTAACTCAGGATGCTTTTTTGAAATACTATCTGAAAAAATATCCTCCTGTGCAGATGCAAAAAACACTGCACAGGAGGATATTAGTAGTAGAATTAACCGTCTCATACGGCAAAGATAAGAATCTTTGGATTAGAATTTAACTCCCAGACTTACTATAAAATTATTGTCTTTCGTTTTAAAATCAGGAGAGGCATAAAGGTTACTGCCATGGGATTCCATCCGCAGATCAAGGGTTAGAAACAGAAAGTCCACCCCGGCGCCATACTGCCATCCAAAGAAATTGTTTTCAATATTCTGCCTGGTAAATACACTTCCTTCCACACTTTTGTGCAATGCAAATGAAAATACAGGACCAATCATTGCATGAATGTTAAAAGGTTTTTGATCAATAATTTTAATACCCACCAAAGCCGGAACGTCAATGGTATTTAGATTAAAAGAATTAACAGTTGATGCACCGGTAGTTGTATTAATTTCACCTCCTTTGGAATTGTAATAAGCTTCTGGTTGAATGTAAAGCATGCCCAAATTTATACGGGCAAATGCGCCAAATTGATAATTGTTGATGGAGTTAGCATCATAAGTATTCAAGTGAGATGTCATTTTTGAAGTATTTACTCCAGCTTTCAAGCCAAAGTTAAATATTTCCTGAGCTTCGCCTCTGAGGGCAAATGCTGCCAGTAAGATGATGATTGTTAATTTTTTCATATCGTTTAATTTTTAAAAAAACGTTTAATTGAAAATTATATTGTCGTACGGATTTTTACCCCATAATGTTTAAAATTATTGTTGACTTCAATAAAAAATATCTTTGGTATTGAATAC
>DMFR01000135.1 GCA_003450125.1 Prolixibacteraceae bacterium
GGTACGCATTAGTGGGATGAACCTTATTTTTAAGTCAAGGCACAAATGCTGTTTGGGGTTTTAATTTTTTGAGGGTGGGGGTTTTAAAACCGTTCAAGTTGCTGAAATGTATCCTTGCGGGAGGGAAAAAAGTCAAGCTCTTTTGCAATTTTAGCTCTGTGGGGAGCTTTTGCGTGAATTGCAAATGTGCTTGACTTTGTGCGATTGCTTGATACAAACTCCGCAAGCCTTGTTTTATATTATCCGGCGGTTGTTGCAACTTTGTCAAGCTGAGTTACAACTTTAACGGTGTCAGAAAGAACTTTACCAACCGTATTACATTTCATGCAATTAGTTGAGTTGAGAATATTCTTGAATATCCCGGTTATTAATTAATGTTATTAAGTGCCTGTATAAATTCATTTTATATCACTACAAGGAATTGAAACATAAAATGTTGAGCCTTTACATGGCACAGAGTCAAGCCATATTTTCCCATCCATCAACTCAACTAGATTCTTAGATATAGTTAATCCAAGACCATTGCCACCATATTTTCTTGTAGTAGTGTTATCTGCCTGTCGAAATCGCTCAAATATTTCATTGTGAAATTCTTGAGAAATACCAATACCGGAGTCGCTGACATAAAACTCTACCATATTGCCTTTGGCTTGATATCCAATCTCAATTGACCCCTTTTTAGTAAACTTAATGGCATTACTCAACAAATTATGGAATATTTGCCTGAGCCTGCCATCATCGGCAGTTATAACGATTTCCGAATTATTGTCTTCAATAGAAAGTTTTAACTCAAGGTTTTTTTCTTCTACCTGAAGTACGAATTCGTTTTTTATGGATGTGATAAATTTGTGAGCATTGATTTGTTTCTTATAAATTTTTATTTCCCCAGATTCAAGTTTCGAAATATCCATGATATCACTGATAATATTTAAAAGGCTATTCCCATTTGTGATAATTAGTTGAATAAATTCCTTCTTTTGGTCCTCGTCGAAATCAGAATCGGCCAGTAATTCAGAAAAACCGATAATGCTATTCAATGGAGTCCGAACTTCATGGCTCATGTTAGCCAAAAAAGCTGATTTCAATCGATCACTCTCTTCTGCTTTTTCTTTGGCATTGATTAACTCCTGTTCGGATTGCTTATGATCGGTGATATCGAAACAATGACCAATGTATCCAATAAATTCATTGTTACTATTATAATTTGGCGTGCCTAAATCACTGATCCACCTGTACTCTCCACTTGCATTCCGCAAACGGTATTCCATGGCAAATTTTTCGCGATTGTCGAAAGCGGCATTAAAAGTGTTAAAACATGATTCTAATTCATCCGGATGAACACCTTCGATCCAACCATTACCCAACTCTTGTTCAAGAGTTCGACCTGTAAATTCAAGCCATGGCTTGTTAAAATACATACAAAGTTTATCGGTATCCGCGGCCCATACAAGCGCCATTCCAGAGTCGGCAAGATTTCGATATTGAACCTCTTTTTCAATTAGTTCAGTTTCTACCAGTTTTCGTCTTGTAATATTAGCTGCTATACCATCAATGCGAATTAATTTTCCGTGCGCATCAATGGTTGGGTTCATTTTTGCTTCGATCCATCGAATTTGCCCATTGGCATCAATTATTCGAAACTCATGTTGAAGATTTTTCCCTGAGAATAGGATAGGATATCCCGCATCAATAATGGGTTTATCCTCCGGTACGACAATCTCATACCAAAATTGTGGGTTATTGTAAAATTCTGACTGGGGATATCCAAATACAGCTTCATGTGCAATGGAGACTCTGAGCATTCTGTTATGAACTATATCAACTGTAAAGACTGCTTTATCCAAATTACCTAGAAGATTCTCTAGCTCAATATTCACTCGGTTAAGTTTTTCATCCGAAAGTTTGCGCTCTGTGATATCAATGAATGTAGCTATTGACCCAATGACCATCCCGTTTTTTTCAATTGGATGCGACCAGTATTCCACAGGAATTGCAGTCCCGTCCTTGCGCCAGAACACTTCGTCAGAAACATTGATTGACTGGTTCATCTTATAGGCGTAATACATCCTACATTCACTTTCTATATATGAACTTCCATCAGGATGAGAATGGTGAATCAAATCATGAATGTGCTTGCCAAGAACTTCCAATTCATTCTGATAACCCAGCATTTTTAAAAATGCCCGGTTAACAAATGTACAGTTACCATTAATATCAACCCCATATGCGCCCTCATACATCGAATTAAGTAACCGGTATAAATCCTCTCGTGAATCGTGTAAGGTCTTTTCGGCTAGTTTACGCTCAGTAATATCTCTACCTATACCCAAAACTCCAATGAGCGTTCCGCTAGCATCATAGGTCGGAGTTTTTACAACGTCGATATAAGCCTGATGGCTATTGTCTGCAAAAGTAAGCAACTCCTCATTGCTTGTTGGTTTTCCTGCTAAAATAGCTTTTCTATCATTCTCCCGGAATAAGTCTGCAATTTCTTTGGGAACAAATTCATAATCAGTTTTTCCGATTATATCAGCTTCTTTTGCTCCAAATAATAGTTCAAAGGTCTTGTTACAACCTATAAAAACGCCATCCGGACTTTTCATCCAAACCAAGTCAGGTATGGTTTGAATTAGTGTCTGCAAACGAATTTCGTTATTTCGGAGCGCCACTTCTGTGTTCTTGCGCTGTGTGATATCATGAACAAGCACATGTCGTGCCTTTCTTCCATTGTATTCAACGGAATGTGATGTAATTTCAACAATTACGACTTCTCCGTTTTTCTTAATATGCTGCCATTCTCCGGCAGCGTAATAATTCTGTCCGGTGAATTCAACATCTTTTAAAAGTGCAGGTATGTCTTCAGCCGGACGAATATCTTTTAACGTCATCAACATAAATTCCTCATGTGAATATCCATAATGAGTTACTGCAGCTTCGTTTACTTCAAGGAATGCAAGGGTATCGAGATCGTAAATCCACATGGGCTGTGGATTATTGGCAAATAAATATCGATATTTTTCTTCGCTTTCCTTGATGGTTTTATTCAGCTCCATTTGTTCAATTTTTTGGAAGGTCATTTCACTGATCATCTGGGTCATATTCAGCAAAAAATCCATAGCCACCAGAACTTTTTCTTTTGAAACAACCGGGACTTTCCCCAGGGCTTTGAGATAAATTTCCTGATTGAAACCGTACTTTTCTGACTGTTTTTTGAAGAAGGCGCTATCGGGTTCTTCAAAAAAGAATTGCCCGGAAAACAGGTTGGCAATATGTTCCCCTTTAATAATAATAGGCACAGCCACATCAATCAGTCCGTTTAAACATTGATAAAAATGATATTTTTCGCCCTCGGCCATTTTCCCAGCCAATTTGGTATCGCTAATTGTACACTTTTTGGATGTTTCAGGATGTACACGATGAAATTCGGTACATATTTGTCTCCAGCCTGATTTTGACAATACATTTCCCTGGAGATCTAAAATGGCAGTTACAAATCCGGTCGTTTTATTGAATCCTTCAAGCAAGGTATCCACTTTTTCAAAATCAATTAAATCTAAAATTTCGGCAGTCATAGGCATAGATTATTAATCTTTGGCTCTTGTTCATTGAAATTGACTTTAAAACTAATAATTTATTAGCTGAAACCATGATGATTTTGCCATTAGTAGTGGATGCATAGGAAATTGCCACCTTGCAGCGGGGATTTTCATTTTGTTCATCATAGTTAACTTCTGGGTTCAAAGGCTATATGTCACTTTCAAAGGTGTTTTATATTGAGTCTTCTGTTTTTTATTCTGCGTTCATTTTTCAAATTCAGATTTTCGTATAAGCTCAAACAAACAAAATCGCAGGGGTGCGAGGGCAAAATTGCAGCTCTTTTGAAAGCCTTTGGATTGAGCGTTGGCTCGTGGGGGCTTGCAAATGTGCTGCAATGTGCGGGGGCTGTTGATCGGTGCTTTCCCTAATGCGCCCAAAAGGCGCAATGCGCGTGGGGTAAAAAAATTATAACCCCTTGCAGAAAGGTTTCCAAAAGCATTAATCCAAACTCTATTTTTATTTGCAGTCATTGTCAAGTCAGCGATAAAGTGTCACAAAGCGACGTTTGGCTTGCCGCTAACGTTCCGCAAATACACGCAGGGCGGGAGTTTCCCGATAAACTTCCTACGAAGTATTGCATTTCAAAATTTCAATTTCCTGTCAACGAAGCGACGAAACCCGGCTTGCGGGTATTTTGCTGTTAGCGGTTGTTTTTTATTCTTTAAATCCTTTATAAATCCAACAATCATTAGCCAAAGAATCCTTAAAAATATATTCATTCCCTTGTTTCACACAATTTTGTCTATATCCAGAGCCTCCAGATGTCATCATTACTATGCCAGTTTTATAATCACAAATTGTTCGACTATTATATGATAATAAATCAGCCATATCCCCAATCCCATCAATCCAATATTTTTTATAAGGTTCACAATTTTTTAAAGTTAACCGTTTACGATTAATGTTTAAAATCTTAACTGTATCAATCTTAGAGACAATCCAATTGTCAATTGTATCATTAATTTTTGCATTATAATCATACAATAATATGTCTGATGCAGCTCGACCAAAGAATCCAACATACCAATAAACTTTCTTATCAGCCGTTTCTCTAATAAATCCTAAAATAGTTGCTTTACTATTACCTTCTATCGAATCACCACGATAATCAAGTATTGTTTTATAAATATATGAGTTAATAGTTGTGTCTTTACC
>DMFR01000313.1:0-136 GCA_003450125.1 Prolixibacteraceae bacterium
TGGTTAAATGGTTAGATGGTTGATGGTTAAATGGTTAAAATTCAAAAATGATTGTAAAGCCTCGTTTGTTTTTGGTGGAAGATGACCTCAGTTTTGGCGCTGTCCTGAAATCATACCTTGAGATCAATGATTTTGA
>DMFR01000313.1:363-611 GCA_003450125.1 Prolixibacteraceae bacterium
TACCTTGAGATCAATGATTTTGAGGTGGATTGGGTGGATGACGGTCAACATGCCATGGAGCGGTTTCAAAGGGACAATTTTGACATTTGTATTTTGGATGTGATGCTTCCCAACGTGGATGGTTTTACCATTGGTACAGAGATCAGGAAAATAAACTCCGGTGTCCCCATATTATTCCTCACAGCTAAAAGTCTCAGGGACGATGTTCTGAAAGGTTACCGCATTGGGGCTGATGATTACATCACCAA
>DMFR01000313.1:690-7228 GCA_003450125.1 Prolixibacteraceae bacterium
GATTACATCACCAAGCCATTCGACACCGAGGTGCTGATTTTTAAATTGAAGGCCATCTTAAAAAGGCAGTCGGGCCATCAGGCCAAGGAATCAGATTACTACAAGATTGGCAGCTACCTGTTCGACTATAAACTTAGGACTATCGAACATGACTCCGGCAGGCAAAAACTCTCGCCCAAGGAAGCTGACTTGTTGAAAATGTTGTGTGATAACCAGAATGAACTGTTGCCGCGAGAAACGGCACTTAGGAAAATATGGGGTGACGATGGTTATTTTCCAGGCCGTAGCATGGATGTATACCTGACCAAACTGCGCAAGCTTTTTGCAGATGATCCATCGGTGGAGATCCGCAATATCCATGGTAGCGGGTTCATGCTTGAAATAAAAGGATAGTGAGTCAATCGTTTAAATGTGAAGATGACTGGGAAGCTGCAATTTGCTTGGTAGCATCAGAAAAGTGTTTAAACCGGGTTACGATACCATGCGTATCAAAAGTCCACAGATGAATTTCCTCCTCTTTTAAATGAGCTCCCGTTGCAGGAATATCTGCATCAAATTGAATCTCAGCTGCCACATGGTTTTCATTGCCCATGACAGATAATACAAGAAAGTCGTTAATGATAAACCCTCCAACGATCATGAAAAATTCAAGGGCGCCATCTTTCCCTTTTCCTTCTTTCAGTCGTGGAATACCAGTTCTTTGTCCATAATTGCCGTTCCAGGGCTCCCATTCCACATCATCTGAAAGACAATTGAGAATGGTAAATACGTCGCCTTTGGCGAAGGCCTGATAAATGTTATTAACTGTTGCTATATTATTGGTCATGATCCATGAATAAAGTGAATAAAATACAAGCAATTCTTAACAATCATAAGAGAGCTATCGGTCTGATTACCATCTGGCTATCTTTTATTTGAAACAGTTCAGGAATAAAAATGTTTTTATCCTGATCCAACTTTAGAACTTTGGCCATAAAGCAGGAGGGAATAATATGCTGATTGTCATACTCCTCTCAAACGGATTTTATACCTTTGCGCCTCGAAAGAAAAATTCTACAGATGGCATACGTTCATTCAATGGAAATTAAAGAATTTGACACCATTATCGTTGGAAGCGGCTTAGCGGGCCTGACGGCAGCCTATCATGCTTCCAAAAACGGAAGTGTTGCCATCATTACCAAATCGCAGCTGGATATCAGCAATTCCTATTATGCACAGGGCGGGATTGCCGTTGTGACCGACAAGGATGATTCTGTGGAATCGCATATTGAAGATACCTTGCTTGCAGGGCGTGGCTTGTGTGACCTGGATGCGGTAAAGATACTGGTGACAGAAGGTCAGACCTGTGTACAGGAATTGATTGATCTGGGAATGCAATTCGACAAGGAAGACGGTCATTTTGTCCTTGGATTGGAAGGTGGTCATACCCATCGCCGTATTCTGCACGCAGGAGGCGATGCAACGGGAAAAGGGCTTACTTCCTTTATGCTGAAAAAAGTTCAGCAGCAGAAAAACATACAGGCCTTCGAGTATTCCACCGTGGTCGAACTGTTGGTGAGTAATCATACCTGCCTTGGGGTACAGGCGTTTGATTTTGTAAGCGGAAAGAATATCATCTTCAAGTCAAAGGCCACCATCATTGCAACAGGAGGTTTATCGCGTATCTATGACCGTTCAACCAACCCGCATACAGCCACAGGCGATGGAATTGCCTTGGCCTATCATGCAGGGGCAAGGCTATCGGACATTGAATTCATTCAGTTCCATCCTTCAGCCTTGTATATTCCGGGCGAGGAAGCCTTTCTGATCAGTGAAGCCGTTCGAGGCGAAGGGGCCTGGCTGTTAAATCCAAAAGGTGAACGGTTCATGCAGTATATTCATCCCCTGGCAGAACTTGCACCCCGGGATGTGGTTGCCCATGCCATTTACAATGAGCTTCAATTTCATCAGGCTGATTTTCTTTACCTGAGTTTAAAGCACCTCAATCCTGAATTGATCAGAAAACGGTTTTCTACCATCTACCATACCCTGCTTAAATATAACATCGACATCACCACTGATCTTCTGCCTATCTCTCCTGCTGCCCATTACATGGTGGGGGGCATACAGACTGATCTGAATGGGGAAACCAACATTGAAGGACTTTTTGCCTGTGGAGAAGTGGCTTCTACCGGAGTCATGGGAGCCAACCGGCTGGCAAGTAACTCGTTGCTTGAATGCCTGGTCTTCGGGAAACGGGCAGCCGAAAAGGCCATGGAAAAGGAAGTTGTACCCATCGACTTGCCCGAAATAAACGTCATTCATGTGGACCCGCAAAATGAGAATATTTTTCTGGATACCAAGAACCAGATTGCCGCTTTGATGAGCAAGAAGGCCGGTATAGTAAGGTCTGGAGTAAAATTAAGTGAAGCCATTGAAGAACTTCAGATCATAAAAGAACAGCTGCCGGAAAATATTAAGGAATATAATCTTTTAAAAATCAAACACATTGCCGATATTTGTTTCCTCATTTGTGAATCGGCATTCATCCGGACAGAAAGCCGCGGGGGGCACATTCGGGAGGATTATCCGCTGGAAGATCCTGCACTATGTGTCCACTTGATTCAACAAAAGGATAAAAAATTTAAATTTCAGGAAATCAGGAATTAGAGTATGAACAAACACGCATTAAAAGCAGCCAATACCCTTATTGATCTGGCATTAAAAGATGATGTGGGAGACGGGGATATCACTACCAACAATATTGTTCCAGCCGAGATCAGGCGTAAAGCCAAAATGGTTGCCAAGGAAGATGGTGTAGTTGCCGGACTTCCCGTTGCCGAGATGGTTTTTAGAAAACTTGATCCTGATTTGGTATGGGACGAAGTGGTCTTGGATGGGGCTAAGGTAAAAAAAGGGGATGTGCTGGTTCAGTTTGAAGGCAGCTACCGTGCCCTGCTTACAGGAGAGCGCACGGCTCTCAATTTCTTACAACGTTTGTCTGGAATTGCAACCATGTCTGCCCTATATGCAGATGCGGTAAAAGATTTTCAAACCGTGATTCTGGATACGCGGAAAACCTTGCCCGGCTTCAATAAACTGGATAAATATGCCGTAAAGACCGGCGGGGCAAGCAACCACCGTCATGGACTTCATGACATGGCCATGATCAAGGACAATCACATCGAAGTGGCAGGGGGAATTACAGCAGCTGTAATAGCAGTTCGCAAGAGCATTGACCACGGAATTAAGATAGAAGTTGAAACGACCACACTTGCCCAGGTTCAGGAAGCCATTGATGCAAAGGTGGATATTATCATGCTCGACAACATGGACAATGAAACCATGCGAAAAGGCGTTGAACTAATCGCAGGCAGGGCAAAAGTGGAAGCTTCAGGGAATATTACTCTTGAACGTTTGCGCGAAGTAGCGGCTACTGGTGTCGATTATATTTCAATCGGGGCGCTTACCCATTCGGTCAGGGCTTTGGACATTAGTCAACGTATTGAAGATTAACTGAATTGATCAACCTCGTTATAGATATCGGTAATAGCCGGACAAAGATTGCTTTGTTCAATGAACATGACCTGATGTTTAATGTTCCCATCGACCATTTAACCGTCAAGCATGTGAAAATGCTCAAGGACGAACATCCCCAGTTGAACAGGGTGATTCTTTCTTCGGTGAAACCTGATGACATGGAATTAAAGCAGGTATTGCAGGAGGAATTTGATCAATTTATTGAACTGGATCACCGGACCAAGCTTCCGATAGAAAATCTTTACCAAACCCCTCAGACCCTTGGAAAGGACAGGCTGGCAGCAGCCGTTGGGGCCAATGAACTCTTTCCAGATCAAAATCTGCTGGTAATCGATGCCGGTACAGCCATCACTTATGACCTGGTTTCAGAAAAGAATCAGTTTATTGGAGGAAATATCTCACCCGGTCTTGAGATGCGTTTTAAAGCCCTGAATCATTATACAGGCAAGCTTCCGCTAGTCAGCTATAGCGATCATTTTGAGCCCATTGGAAGGAACACAACAGAGGCCATCCGTGCCGGGGTTCAGAATGGTATTTTGTATGAAATGGCCCAAAATATAGATTTCTTTAACAGAAATTATCAAAATTTACATATCATTATGACGGGGGGTGATTCTAATTTTTTTGATAAAAAATTAAATTACTCCATATTTGTACACTTTAATTTAACCCTAATAGGTTTAAACCGGATTCTGGAATACAATGCGAAAAATAAATAATGCCCTAGCAGTCGTGATGGTTTTGATTTTCTGCGGAATATCTGGCTATGCGCAAAACAACAATACTTCGTCTCCCTATTCCCGATTTGGATTAGGTGATCTCAACCCATACGGATATGGACGTTCAGCCGCCATGGGAGGAGCAATCCTGGGCAGCAGGCACGCTGTACAGATCAATTCGGCTAACCCGGCATCCTACACAGCCAATGACAGTTTATCCTTTATCTTTGATTTCGGGATTGATGGTACGTTTTCGAATTATAAAAGCGATAATGCCTCCAGGAGAACCAACGACATCAATTTCCGTTATTTCTCTTTATCCTTCCCCGTTACCAAGTGGATGGGTGCAGGTTTCGGCCTCCAACCTTTCTCGGACATGGGCTATGACGTGGGATTTTCAACTATCGACTCCATTAGCGGGATCGGCAATACCACCCAACACTATTTTGGTGCAGGAAGTACCTCAAAAGCCTATTTTGGAGCATCCATCCGTCCCTTTAAGGGCCTTTCAATCGGGGCTAATCTGAATTACATCTTTGGACGGCTCAGCAAGAATACAGTATTCCAGTTCGCCGACGCTGCATCTTTCTCCTATTCCAAAACAGAAGGAATCCGTCTTCGTGACTTTACCCTCACCTACGGATTGCAATACGATATGCAATTGAAGAAAAACCGGTATCTTACCCTTGGGGTAACCTTTGAAAGACAATCCGACTTTACGATTCTTTACCAATCCCTGGCTTTGGTGGGTGGGACCGATACGATCCTTGGAAGTTCAGAAGCAAAGCAAATTATGAAAATGCCCTCCACCTATGGAGTAGGGCTGTCCTATAACCAGGTCAATAAACTGGAGATCAATGCCGATTACTACCATGCCGGATGGAGCAAATCCTCTTTCCCGGGCAAGATCAACGAAATGGTTACTGATCAGGATAGATTCTCTGCAGGATTTGAATATATCCCCGATGCAGCTTCCATCAGGAGCTATGTGAAAAGGGTGAAATACAGGGCTGGCGCACATTATGAAAACTCGTACCTAATGCTCAACAACCAGCAGATCAATGAAACCGGGGTAAGTTTCGGCCTTGGATTACCCCTTCCAAAATCCAAATCAACGGCTAATTTTGCCATTGAGGTAGGAAAAAGGGGAACCACAAAATACGATCTTGTTAAAAACAATTATGCAAAGGTGAGTCTATACCTGAATTTTTACGATTATTGGTTTATTAAGCGTAAATTTGATTAACAGAATTGTTAATTCAATGAGATGAAAGCTTTTTTAAATCAATTACTTATTCTCATCCTGGCATTTGGAACATGGGGTTCCTTTACATCTGCCGCACAAGGTGTAAAAAAGGGGAAGGTTGACCGCCCTGAAAAAGTGACCCCTGATAACGGAGCAATCCTTAAAACTGTTGACGAACTTCTGGCTGAAGGAAATAAGGATTTCAAGGATTCTTATTTCCTTGAAAAGCAATATTACGAACAGAGGGACTATCCATCCGCTTTACCTCTTTGGCGGAAACTGTATGAAAAATATCCAAAATCAACCCTTAACATCTACCTGCACGGTATTGCTATCTATCAGGGACTGGCAGAAGGAACCACGGATAAAAATCTTAAAGGACGGTATAGTGATACCTTGATGTCAATTTATGATCGTCGTATCAAGTACTTTAATCAAAGAGGGTACATTTTAGGCCGTCAGGGAACCGACTTTTTGAAATATAACCTTACCAGGGAAGACATGTCCGATGCACAAAGAAAGCCCATCTTAAAAAAGGGATATGGCTATCTGGAAGAATCGGTGAAACTTCAAAATCTTCAATCAGAGGCCCCTGTTTTACTTCTTTTGATGCAGACCACCCGTGGTTTATACAGCATGGGGGAATTGAAAAAAGAGAAAGTAATTGAAAATTATGGCATAGTGTCCAATATCATTTCCAAGGCGCTGCAGAAAGATCCGGCTTCACACAATTATATCACCGCAAAGGATCATATCGATCAGGTTTTCAAGGCCAGCGGCGCTGGCGAGTGAAAATGCTGTAACATCCCCATGGTGCATGGATCCTTTTTGCACCGCGATACCTTTCCCCTGATTTAAGTCAATGAATTCTACATGGGCCAATGCGTCCATCTTTTCCCAAAACATAGAGTGTATCCCTTGTTTTATCTGAATCATTATAGATCAATATTGAGCCCATATTCGCTCAATATACCCTCCATACAAAGTCAATGGTAAACAGGTTCAAAATAGGGTGTAAATAGTTTGTAAACAGGTTCAGGAACCTATTAAGAAC
>DMFR01000313.1:7511-7775 GCA_003450125.1 Prolixibacteraceae bacterium
GAACCTATTTACACCCTATTTACTACCTGTTAACACCCTATTTACTATTGATTCTATATGGACTTTGTATTGACTTTGTATTGATGATATAAGAGAAAAACCAGATGGAAAGACAGACAGCCTGAGATCGGTATCCACCAATTCTTGAGAATTGAATAACCGTGAATAGAAATGCGTTGCTTTTCATTTATTACCGTTTTATTCATAGCTTTGACCCAATAATCAGATAAGGAGATAGAAGAGAACAATTTTGCTCCCGCTGAT
>DMFR01000313.1:7920-11617 GCA_003450125.1 Prolixibacteraceae bacterium
ATTTTGCTCCCGCTGATCTATTTTTAGACCATGAATTTTAGTGTCCTTAAATATAAATTTCAATCTATGAAAAGTTATAATCCTTATCAATGGGTTAGACTCGGATTTATAATCATGGCGTTGGGCGGCTTGTTTATCTCCTGTGAAAATGACATTGAGAAGATTAAGCAATTTTCGAATAATGAGGATTTACCAGACATCGCTGCGGAAGGCTATGAAGTGCTTTCTTATGATTCAACGGTCATCAGAACCAAACTTCAGACCCCGCAAATGATCATTCACAACAATGAAAAGGAACCTTATACCGAATTCCCCCGTGGACTGGTCCTTACCCAATATGACAGCAAGATGAATGTCACTTCGAACATTACCGCACTCTATGCCAAGAACTTTCAGAAAGAAGATCGGTGGGAGGCTAAAAACAACGTGGTGGCGGTGAACCAGAAGGGCGATACCCTGAAAACAGAATACCTGGTATGGGACCAGAAAAAGGGGAAGATCTATTCCGACCAGTTTGTGAAAATCATCGGGAATGATGGCCAGGTGACCACCGGAACCAGCTTTGAATCCAACCAGGACTTTTCTGATTACGTGTTAAAAAACCTGACCATGAAAAAGTACGTGGACGTTCAAAATCAATAAACCAACCTATGGATTTGTTCCTTGTAATAATTGCGACTATCCTCTTTTCGGCCTTTTTCTCTGGAATGGAGATCGCTTTTATTACGGCCAATAAATTAAGGCTGGAACTGGACAAGAAACAGAATTTCATTTATTCAAAACTTATTACCCTTTTCACGCTGCATCCGGCCCAGTTTATAGCTACCATGCTGATTGGGAACAATGTATCGCTGGTCATTTATGGTATTGCATTTGCCAAACTCCTACAGCCCTTTTTTAACCAATATCTTCCCGAGTCACTGGTATTGTTGGTACAAACGTTCATTTCCACCATTCTTATTCTGGCTACGGCGGAATATTTGCCCAAGATGTTTTTCAGGATTAACCCCAACGGGCTTTTAAAGGTATTTACGGTTCCCATTGCATTTTTCTACTTCCTGTTTTATCCCATTACCCGCATCACCATGGGTATTTCAAAGATCGTACTGAAAGTGTTGTTGAATGAAGATATTCGGGACGTGAACGAAAAGGTGGTGTTCAGCCGCATCGACCTTGACCATTTTGTCAACGAATCGGAAAGCGCCAATAATTCACAGCACAGGGAAGAAATTGACAATGAAGTTAAACTGTTCCGCAATGCACTGGACTTTTCAAAAGTAAAGTTACGCGAAATAATGGTGCCCCGTACCGAAATGGCGGTTTTGGATATCGATTCCACGGTGGAGGAATTGCGGCAGAAATTCATTGAAACGGGTTATTCGCGCATCCTTTTTTATGAAGAGAACATTGACAACATCATAGGGTACCTTCACCATTCGGTCATTTTCACCAACCCCGATTCCATCAAATCGAATCTGAGTCAGGTATTGATTGTTCCGGAAACCATGCCGGCCAGTAAACTGTTGAGCAAATTAATTCAGCGTCGGCTCAGCATTGCCATCGTGGTGGATGAGTTTGGCGGAACCTCGGGAATGGTCACCAGCGAGGACATTCTGGAAGAGATATTCGGGGAAATTGAGGATGAGCACGATACGGTATATTTAATTGAAAAGCAGGTGTCGGCCAATGAATTTATCCTCTCGGGACGCGTAGAACTGGATGAGCTGAATGAAAAATTCAACCTTGATTTTCCGGAAGACGAAAATTATGAGACCCTTGCCGGGTACATCCTGTTTCATTACGAAAGTATTCCCAAAATCAATACAGTCATTGCCATTGGTTCCTATCGCTTTAAAATATTGAAAGCCACCAATACCAAAATCGAGTTGGTACACCTTAATATATTGGACAATAACTAAAATAAAAATTGAATTTGGAGGTTTAATATTGAAAATTATTATCTTCGTCCCTCGAAAAATCCATAGAAATAATTATAATAAAATAACAACAGTCAATGGCTACATTACAGAACATAAGGAATCGTGGGGGTTTAATGGTAGCGATCGTAATCGGTCTTGCCTTAGGTGCATTTATTTTGGGGGATATGCTGAACTCAGGCAGAAAATTAATGGGACCCAGCCAAATGAAGATTGCGGAAATTGATGGCGAAGCTATTCAGTATCCTGATTTTCAGAGGAAAGTAGAAGAGCTTTCTGAAATATATAAAATGAATACCCAGCAAACCCAAATTGATGAGAAGACTTGGGAACAAATCCGCGAACAGGTATGGCAGAGCTATCTTCAGGATAATATTTTGGGTAAAGCCTCTGGAGAATTGGGCATTACAGTCAGTTCAGATGAACTGTTTGACCTGATTCAGGGAAACAACCCTCATCCCATTATCCAGCAGCTTTTCAAGAATCCAAAGACTGGTCAGGTAGACAAGGCATCGATTCTTCAGTTCTTAAAATCACTTGAAACCAATGCGACTCCTCAGCAAAAGTCTTATTGGTTGTACATCGAAAACCAGATCAAGCAAGACAAGCTGCGTACAAAATACAACGATTTAATTTCAAAGGGACTGTATGTGACTTCGCAGGAAGCCAAAGAAAGTCTGGAAGCCAAGAACCAGAATGTAAGCTTCCAGTACGTGGTATTGAATTACTCTGCGGTGCCGGATGCTGACATTAAAGTGTCGGATAGTGAACTGAAGGATTACTACAATACGCACAAAGACCAATACAAACAGGAAAAGACCCGTAAAATTGAATACGTCACCTTCGATGTTCTTCCTTCGGCAGCCGACAATGCTGCCGCTCAAAAATGGGTGGAAGACAGCAAAGCTGAGTTTGCTTCAGTGACTGACAATCAACAGTACATCAATGTAAATTCTGAAACCCGCTTTAATCCTTCCTTTTCCAAAAGAGAAGAACTTTCACCAGCCTTGGGAGAATGGGCTTTTTCAAATCAGCCTGGAGCCATCTATGGACCGTACTTTGAAAACAATGCTTATAAACTGGCCAAGATTGATCAGTTCAAAATGCTACCCGACTCCGTAGAGGCCAGTCATATCCTGATCAGCCCTCAAACTGCTGGTAGTGTGGCAAAAGCACAGGCCAAGATTGACAGTATTAAGGGCCTGATTGCAAGAGGGGCCAGTTTTAGTGAAATGGCCATGAAATTCTCTGAAGATAAGGGTTCAGCTTTAAAGGGCGGAAACCTCGGATGGTTTAAAAGCAAACAGATGGTTCCTGAATTTGAGGAAGCTGCCTTTTCAGATGCAGTCAATGAATTGACCATTGCCAGAACACAATACGGCTTCCACTTGATTAAAACCACCAAAAAAGGAAAAGAAACCAACCAGGTCAGACTGGCTATTCTATCAAGAAATGTAGAACCAAGCAGTGAAACCTATCAGAAAATATACGCTGCAACGAGCAAGTTCGCAAGTGAAAACCAAACCATGGAAAGTTTCAATAAAGCTGTCCTTGCAGAGAAAATGGATAAGAAATTAGCCACCTTGAAAGAAATAGACCAGGAAGTTCCCGGTCTTGAGTCATCGCGTCAATTGGTACGTGCCTCTTTCACAGCTGAAAAAGGCAAAATGTTGGTGAACAACGAAGGCTCGCCCATCTTTGAATTTGGAAATAAATTCGTAATTGGCGCCCTTACCGATGCTACCGAAGCGGGTACTTCT
>DMFR01000313.1:11626-18770 GCA_003450125.1 Prolixibacteraceae bacterium
TTCTACTTTCGAAGAAGCTAAATCACTGGTAGATCTGGCTGTTCGCAAAGAGAAAAAAGGCAAAGTACTTGCCGAGAAATTAAGCGCCGCTGCCTCAGGAGGCAGTCTGGAAGGAGTTGCTTCCAAGTTGTCTGTTGAAGTAAAACAGGCTGCTGGTGTAAACTTTGAATCATACTCTATTCCATCTTTAGGATTCGAACCGGCAGTGATCGGAGCGGTATCCAATCTTCCTGAAAATAAGGTTTCTTCGCCCATTGAAGGAATCAACGGCGTATATCTTGCTAAGGTAACGGCCATCACAAAGAGCGGCGATACCAACATAAAGGGAGAAAAAGCAAGGCTTGCCCAGACCTTAAGTTACAGGGCCGGCTCAGAAGTGTTCGAAAGCTTGAAGAAGCTGGTCGAGATTGATGACAAACGATCAAAATTCTATTAGTAGAAACGATAAGGAAAAAAGCGGGCTATCAACCCGCTTTTTTTATTCACTCAAACCCCTGGAAATGGAAGACAGACTAAAAAGACTGGAGCAGATTTTAAAGAAGGACCGGTTTGCAAACCACAATGAAATTCGTCTGGTATCAGTGGGAATTGGTACAGCTGTGGCCGAGATGCCGGTATCTGAAAAACACCTGAACGGGGTGAACATCATTCAGGGAGGAGCCTTGTTTACTTTGGCCGATTTCGCTTTTGCAGCCGCTTCCAATTCACATGGACGTATTGCAGTGGCTACCCAGGCCAACATCACCTTTTTCAAAGGTATTTCCTCTGGTAAGCTTACGGCTGTGGCCAAAGAATTGAATTCAGGTAAAACCCTGTCCCATTATTCAGTTGATATTGTGGATGAGAAAGGGGTCAAAATTGCCTATTTTACCGGCGCCGCATTCCTGAAAGGGGAGTATTGATAAAACCCAGATTGGTTTAGAGACCAATTTTTATTTAAATTTGCACAATTTCCTATTTTAAAGAAAACCATATGGCCAGATATTTCAACCATGTTTCCAGAACATTTAATGAATACCTTTTAATTCCAGGTTTAACGACCAAGGAGTGTTATCCTGAGAACATTTCATTAAAAACGCCTCTTGTAAGGTTCCACAAAGGAGAAACCCCAGAATTGGAGTTGAATATTCCATTTGTTTCAGCCATTATGCAATCGGTTTCCGATCATAAAATGGCTATTGCATTGGCTAAAAACGGAGGGCTTTCCTTTATTTTCGGATCACAACCCATTGAACCGCAATGTGAGATGGTACGTAAAGTGAAGAAGTTCAAAGCCGGGTTTGTGGTCAGCGATGCCAACCTGAAACCTGATAATACCCTGGGTGATGTCATTGCTTTGAAAGAAAGGACGGGCCATTCAACCATCGGAATTACAGACAACGGAAGCTCTAACGGGAAACTGCTGGGCATTGTCACCAGCCGTGATTACCGTCAAACCAAAGACAACCTGGAAACCAGCATCAAGGAGTTTATGACTCCCTTTTCGAAACTGGTAACCGGAAGGCTTGGCATTTCGCTCACCGAAGCCAATGATATCATCTGGGAACACAAACTCAACACGCTTCCCATCATCGATAAAGACCAGCACCTTCAATACTTTGTGTTCAGGAAAGATTACGATGAACACAAGGAAAATCCTAGTGAACTGCTTGACTCCAATAAAAAGTTATTGGTGGGAGCTGGTATCAACACCCGCGATTACAAAGAAAGAGTGCCCCTGTTGGTTGAAGCTGGTGCCGATGTATTGTGCATCGACTCCTCGGATGGATTCTCGGAATGGCAAAAGGAAACCATTGAATTCATCAAAACTACCTATGCCGGAAAAGTAAAAGTAGGGGCAGGCAATGTGGTGGACAAGGAAGGTTTTCTTTACCTGGTGGAAGCAGGTGCCGACTTTGTGAAAGTGGGCATTGGCGGGGGATCTATCTGCATCACACGTGAACAAAAAGGCATTGGACGTGGACAGGCTACCTCATTGATTGAAGTGGCTGAGGCGCGCAATGAATACTTTGAAAAAACCGGTATCTATGTTCCCATTTGTTCTGATGGCGGCATTGTGCAGGATTACCACATGGTGCTGGCTTTGGCCATGGGGGCCGACTTTATCATGATGGGCCGTTACTTTGCCCGCTTTGATGAAAGTCCTACCAAGAAACTGAAGATTGGCAACAGCTATGTAAAAGAATACTGGGGCGAGGGTTCCAACCGTGCCCGCAACTGGCAACGTTACGACATGGGGGGCAATGAAAGCCTCAAATTTGAAGAAGGGGTGGATAGTTTTGTCCCTTATGCCGGAAAGCTGAAAGACAACCTGGACATCACTGTTGGAAAGATCATCTCCACCATGTGCAGCTGTGGGGCATTCAACCTCCCGGATCTTGAAAAGAATGCCAAAATCACCCTTGTTTCCTCGACCAGCATCATCGAAGGCGGGGCCCATGATGTAATCTTAAAGGATACCAATATTTAATCACAATTGTTCCCAAAAGAGAGAAGAAGCTATCTTAAAAGTTAAGTAGTATAAATTTAAACACAAGAGATAAAGTTAAAGAGAAATTCACCACAGATTACACAAATGAACACAGATTTAAAAATAACAATAATCTGTGTCTATCTGTGTAATCTGTGGTGAATTTCTTTTTAACTTTATCTCTTCGTGGTTAAGTTTGTCTTTTTGGGAATCCTCTTTTTCGTTGTCCCTATTCAAAGTTTATTGCTTTCTTTTTTATACCTTTCCAAAGTAAATAGCCTATCAAATGATTGAAAACGTAGTGATCATCGGGGCAGGAAACCTTGCCACTCAGTTGGCCCTGGCCTTAACCGGCAAAGGGATACAGGTTAAACAGGTCTTCAGCCGTACCCTTGAAGCGGCCTGTGAGCTTGCCGGGAAAGTGAATGCTCAATTTACCAATAACCTTTCCGCTTTGATGCCCGGCAGTGATTTGTACATTGTTTCGGTCAAGGATTCTGCCATTCAGGAAGTAATGATGAATCTTCCTGCGGATAAAAACAGGCTGGTTGTACATACTGCCGGAAGCATTCCAATGGAGGCGCTGAGCAGGTTTACCAATAACTACGGGGTATTTTATCCCCTTCAATCCTTCTCTAAATACCGAAATGTCGATTTTTCAGGCATTCCCATTTGTATTGAAGCCCATCATGCTGCAACCCTGCTGCAACTTCAGCAATTGGCTGAAAGGTTATCTTCATCGGTTCACCTGGTCAATTCTCAAGAGCGGAAGACCCTTCACCTGGCTGCTGTCTTTGTCAACAACTTTGTCAATCACTTTTATACCATAGGGTATGAAATTCTTCAGGATAAAAAGCTTAATTTTGATTTACTGAAGCCACTGATTCAGGAAACTGCTGATAAAATTGAATCCATGAGTCCCTTGAATGCGCAAACAGGCCCTGCCAGGCGAAACGATCTGGGGGTGATCAGTGACCAATTAAATATGCTTCAGGACCATCCTGAATTTCAGAAAATCTATAGTTTTGTGAGCCAAAGCATCTACCATATTCACCAAAAGCAGAACAATGACCTTCTTTAAAGAAAAATTGAAAAATATCAAGGGATTTATCTTTGATGTGGATGGCGTCCTTTCCATGGACACCTCGCCGCTCGATGAAAACGGTGATCCGGTAAGAACTGCCAATATTAAAGATGGCTTTGCCATCCGCTACGCCCTTCTGAATGGATTCCAGATGGCCATTATCACCGGGGCCAATACCCAAAGGGTTAAACTTCGGTACGAAAAACTGGGCGTAGAACACATTTACCTGAATTGCTTTAACAAAACTGAATTCCTGGAAGAAATCCTGCTCAAGATGAATTTGACAGCGGATGAAATCCTTTATATGGGGGACGATTTGGTCGATTTAAACATCATGAAGCAAATTGGAGTACCTGTATGCCCTCTGGATGCCGTTCCTGAAATAAAGGCCGTTTCGCTCTATATTTCGGACAGAAAAGGAGGGGAGGGATGCGTTCGCGATGTCATCGAACAGGTGATGCGCTCACAGGGTAAATGGATGGGACAGGAAGTCAGAAACCTGAAAGCGGATTAAGACCATGGTGCTACAAAATCTTGAGCCGTATGAAATCATCCTGGCTTCCCAGTCGCCCCGGCGTCAGCAACTTTTAAGCGATTTAGGCCTTCCCTTTGAAGTCCGTTCGATGGATGTGGACGAAGTGTTCCCCTCAGATCTTGGAATGACTGAAGTCCCGGTTTACCTGGCAGAGCTGAAAGCGGCCGCCTTTCTTCCCCAGTTAAAAGACAATCAACTGGTGATTACCGCCGACACCATTGTCTGGCTCGAGGGGCAGGTGATGAATAAGCCCTCCGGATATGACGATGGATTTCGGATGCTCAAAGACTTATCCGGTAAGAAGCACCAGGTCATTACGGGCGTTTGCCTGCTTTCAACCCACAAGAAAATCTCCTTTTTTGCCTCCACCGACGTATGGTTTAAAGTGCTGAGTGATGAAGAAATTCATTATTACCTTGAAACCTTTCGCCCCTACGATAAGGCAGGGGCTTACGGCATCCAGGAATGGATCGGCTACATCGGCATCCAACGCATTGAAGGTTCATTTTTTAACGTCATGGGCCTTCCGGTACAAAGCCTGTACGAGCATCTGAAGACTTTCTAATATTATTGTAAGGTCTTTATTAGTAATCAAAATTGATTTACTATCTTGGACGCAAATTCTCTTTCAAAAAATCTAAACTATGAAAACTTCAACTTTTTCACTTCTTTTTATGTTTTTGGCCTGTATTCCTATTTTATCGGGCTGTAAACAACAAACCCCCAAGGTCGGAATTCTGCTCCACAGTTATGAAAATGACCGCTGGACAAAGGACAAGGACTATCTGGTGGAAAACCTGAAAAAGCTGGGTGCAGAAGTCATGCTTGAAGTTGCTGATAACAACCAACAGAAACAGATTGCCCAGGCCCAGGATATGATCAGTAAAGGAGCCAAGGTGTTGATTGTTGTCGCCATCAATCAGGATGAAGCCGGACAGATTGTAGACATGGCACACAAGGAAAATGTGAAGGTCATTGGCTATGACCGTTTGATCAACAACTGCTCGCTCGATTATTATGTGACGGCCAACAGTACTCAGATTGGCGGCCTGATGACTTCCTATGTGACATCGTTGAAACCAAGAGGCAAATATGCCATCATTCCCGGATCGAAATATGACAACAATGCCATGAAGATATTTATCGGACAGATGAACGTTTTGCAACCCTATATGGAAAAAGGCGATATTCAGTTGGTATACAGTGAATTTACTGAAGCCTGGACCCCTGCCGAAGGATCTCTGCATACCAACGCTATCCTTGATCAAAATGGAGATTCCATCAATGCCATTATCTGCGGAAGTGATGCCATTACCGACGGAGTGCTGACCACTTTGAAAGAACGCGGCCTTGAAGGAAAAGTCATGGTGACAGGACAGGATGCTGAATTGGACAACATAAGGGACATCGTACATGGAACCCAAACCTGCGATATTCTGAAACCCTTAAAAGAGATGGCTCAGACTACTGCTGAACTGGCCGTTGAGCTTGCCACGGAGAAGCCATTGACCATGAAATTCACTACCGAAAGCAATGGTAAGGTGCTTGTAAAATCTGTACTGATCGATGCAACGGTTGTTAATAAAAACAACATTGAAACCACTGTAGTGGCTTCTGGATTTCATACCTCAGCCCAGGTGAACCAATAAGACACTGTTTTAAGTTTTAAAAGGCTGTATTGAAAGTCGTGAGGCTTTCAATACAGCCTTTTTTTTGTTACCAACTTCAGGTATTTTTCCTCCTTTATTTTTCAATTCCTATAATATGACTGGCAGCTATTGCATCTGAACAAGGGTTCAGTACCTATGGATTTTTCAAGGCATTCTACCTGTATCCGAATCATATTTTTCCAATACTAAGTCAATACCAATTCCATATTAACTCAATACCAAGTCAATAGTTAATGGGTACATTACGGGTACATAATGGGTACATTACGGGTACATTACAGGTTCATGAACCCGTAATGTACCCGTAATGTACCTGTAATCTACCCATTAACAATTGACTTGGTATTGAATCAGCATTGAGTTAATATTGAATTAGTATATACATATCGCAACCCAAAGCTTTCGCAAATAGCTGCAGGAAGTAAATAAGGGATGAAGCTGTCTTAAAAGTTCAAAAGATAAATTAAACACGAAGACTCAAAGTCTCAAAGGAATTCACCACAGATTATACAGATAGACACAGATTATTCTTATTTTTTTATTCTGTGTTCATCAGAGTAATCTGTGGTGAATTCTTTTGTGACTTTGTGTTTAAATTTCGGGCAGTGGTATCAGAATTTAAGGTAAAATTCTTTGGTAAGGTGTCTATATTCAGGCGTATAATCGAAATGGGTCTCAAATTCGATCAACAGTGTTTCTTCCAGTAAAGTACATTCTGAATCACTGATCTCGACCAGTACCCGAAAGATAGGTTTCTGCGGATTGGGTTTTACCCTGCAAATGCGGGAAATGAACAAGTTATTGACTGCAACCAATTGTTCCAGTTCCGAAAGGCTTTCTACAGCCAATACCAGAGCGGCCTTGCCATTTTTGTTCAGTAGTTGGGCTATGCCTGATATCAACTCCACAAGGGGCAACCCATCGGAATGACGGGCCTGTGCACGGCTTTCAAGGGGCGCTTTCAGTCCGTTGTCAAAAAAGGGAGGATTGCTTACGATCAGGTCATATTTCAGGTCTAAATTGCTTGCCAGTTCCTGAAATGCACAACACTCAACGGAAATACGTTCGCTCCAGGGCGATTGCCGGATGTTGAACAGGGATTCCTTGTAGGCTGAAGGCTCAATTTCAACGGCATCAATCATCGCTGATAGATTGCGCTGGGCCATCATCAGGGCAATCAACCCTGTCCCTGTGCCGATATCCAGTATCCGGTTGGCGCCCTCCACATCTGCCCATGCGCCCAATAATACGCCATCTACTCCCACCTTCATGGCCGACTGCTCATGAACGATGCGGAATTGTTTAAACTGGAAATAGGGGTTGCGGGGCATAGTAAAAATTCAATAGTTGCTCAATTGACGGGGTGACTTCAAGTCACCCCGTCA
>DMFR01000313.1:18922-20347 GCA_003450125.1 Prolixibacteraceae bacterium
AAGCCCCCCCGTCAATCTTATTGTCCTGCAAAAATAATTGAAATTGCATGACTTTGGAGTTGTGATGGAGAATGCTTTTTTAATCAAATCTCCCTATCCGCCCCAGCTCTCCCTGTCCAAACTTCTATACTGGATGGCTTCGGACAAATGATGGCTTTCAACATTCTTGCATTGCTCCAAATCAGCAATGGTGCGAGAGACTTTAAGGATACGGTCGTATGCACGGGCTGACAGACCTAACCGCTCCATGGCATTCTTCAAAAGGTTGCTGCTGGTTTCATCCAGGTCGACATACTGACGGATCATCTTGGAGGACATCTGGGCATTGCAAAAGACTCCATCATTGCCCGAGAAGCGGTGTGACTGTATCTCACGGGCCTTGATCACCCGAAGGCGGATATCCAGGCTAGGTTCTGTGGCCGAATGCTCTGATAACTTCTTAAAGGGTACTGGGACTACTTCAAGGTGAATGTCAATGCGGTCAAGCAAAGGCCCCGAGATCTTGTTGAGGTACTTGGCTACGATTCCAGGCCCGCAGACGCATTCTTTGGTAGGATGGTTATAATATCCGCAAGGACAGGGATTCATCGAGGTGACCAGCATAAAACTGGCCGGGAATTCAACAGAGAACTTGGCCCTTGAGATGGTAATGGTCCGGTCTTCCAGCGGCTGTCGCATGACTTCCAGTACCTGACGTTTAAATTCGGGCAGCTCATCTAAAAAGAGCACTCCATTGTGGGCTAGGCTTATTTCTCCCGGTTGAGGGAATGCACCTCCGCCTACCAAAGCTACATCTGATATGGTATGATGAGGAGAACGAAAGGGCCTTTGAGTCATCAAAGAGGTATTTCTATCAATTTTTCCAACTACAGAATGGATCTTGGTAGTTTCCAACGCTTCTCTCAAGGTAAATGGAGGCAGGATGGTTGGAATCCGCTTGGCCAACATGGTTTTACCAGCGCCCGGAGGCCCTATCATGATCACATTGTGTCCACCAGCTGCGGCTATTTCGAGGGCCCGCTTCACATTCTCCTGTCCTTTGACATCCGAGAAGTCCTCATCACACTCATTCACCTTGGTAAAGAATTCCTCCCGTGTATTGACAATGACTTGTTTAAGTTCGGTCTTTCCATTGAAAAAGTCAATCACTTCGCTGAGCGTTTCAACACCATACACTTTCAGGGTATCTACCACAGCGGCCTCCCTTGCATTTTCCAAAGGAAGGATAAAACCTTCAATCCCTTCCTGGCGTGCTTTAATGGCAATGGACAAGGCTCCTTTTATGGGCTGTAAATTGCCGTCAAGGGACAGTTCGCCCATCATGATGTAATTGGATACCTTTTCAGATTTAATGAGGTCAGAGGCGGCTAAAATGCCAATGGCCAAAGGTAGGTCATAGGCAGAACCTTCCTTGCGGATATCAGC
>DMFR01000313.1:20466-20836 GCA_003450125.1 Prolixibacteraceae bacterium
GAACCTTCCTTGCGGATATCAGCCGGGGCCATGTTGATCACCACCTTCTGGTGCGGCCACTTGTAGTGGTTGAGCCGGATAGCCGATTCGATGCGTTGCTGGCTTTCCCTGACCGCACTGTCGGGCAGGCCCACCATATAGAATTTGATCCCATTTGATATTTCTGTCTCAATGGTAATGGTAGTGGCATCGATGCCATGGACCGCACTGGCAAAGGTTTTAATCAGCATGAATGGATTGTATTGGATTTAGCGCTACCTAAATTTACAAAGACAATCTCAATTGAACAAGCGATAGTTCAATAAAAGTTCTTTATTATGAAGAATTAAATTATCTACTCAATTTCTGCATGAACACTGAAAAAAAGGAA
>DMFR01000311.1:0-2994 GCA_003450125.1 Prolixibacteraceae bacterium
CCAACAATATTCAGGTGCAATAGGAACCGGCTTAAGCCGATCAGTGATGGAAGGAACGTTTGAACTGCCTTTAAAACCGACCGATATCACTTTAATTTACCTGTTCTTTGCCGCCCGGGATGGCAAGGATTATTCTAGCAGTATCAGTCTGGAAGTGTGAAAAATGGAGAGTTCTACCATATTGTCACCGCTAAAGCGGTTTTGTGCATGGGTGCATTCTTCTTCTACCATACTGTCTGTGCTACGCACATTAAAAGTCGCATAGATACTGGTTCTACCATACTGTCTGTGCTACGCACATTAAAAGCCGCTTTAGCGCCCGCCTGCCGCCTGTTGGTCCATAAGGCGTGGCAGGGTGATAGTCTGGTAGAATCTCGTTTAAAGATCGGGTCTTAGGCTCTGAAAGAGCCTGAGGTGGCATCATTCGTGTAATTCGTCAAAATTAGTGTAATTCGTCAAAATTAGTGTAATTCGTTTTTTAACGTAATTCGTTTTTCCCTATAAGAAAAGATTTGCTCCAGTTGTTTGCGTACAAAGAGGAAATGGGCCATCCTGCCGATTACTCCAAAAGGCAATTTGTAAGTTACCCGGTCGGTCATCAGGACTCCACCGTCACGGGGTTCGAAATGATGTTCGTGGTGCCACATTCGGTAAGGGCCGAAACGCTGCTCATCCACAAAATAATTCTTGGGCGATACATGGGTGATTTCAGTTACCCAATTGGTAGTAAAGCCGGGAAAGGGAGATACCCTGTAGGAAATGATTTGTCCCTCGTACATCCTAACAGGTGTTCCGGAGGTAATGTGAAAGCCCATGTGGGGAGGAGTAATCCTGGCCAGGTTGCCCGGTGAGGAAAAGAACTTCCAGGCATCGTCAATGGAACTATTAAGATATTGCTGGACTTCCAGGGTGTAAATTCCGGCATGGGATTGAAAGGTAATCATGATTGCTTTATTAATGACCACTTTTTAACCGGGATATCGATGTTTTGTTTAGATGAATTATTAATGGGTTACTCTTGAAAACCAGTCATCCATTTATTATTATCGTTGTCCATGTGCTCACATCAAAAATAAAAATGGAACCATGAAGCAGATCAAAACAGCAAATCAAAAAGAGGAGATTAATAACTGGACTTTACCCGGAAATTCTTTGAGTCAAGATGAATTTCTTTCTGGAATATTGAATGCCGAAGAAGGTCCGTTTTTCACTGTTCAGGAATCGATGGAAAACTTTGAGCAATGGCTGAACTCCAGAGAAAAGAAGTAAGAATCTCCAAACAATTCGAACTTGACATTATTTCCGTTTATACATTCGGGGAAGAAGTATTCGGATAAACTTTCCCAAAGTTTTTAAACAGGGTTAAAAACTTTGGGAAAGTTTTATAGCATACCTCATTATTTATAGACTCACATCCGAACGCGTGGAAGTATTGAGGATACTCCATTCACATTCAAGCATTAGGAAAATCAGGACATCCCGACATCTCAAATCGTGAGTACAGAGTCCTGATTATTGATCCCTGTTCATCCGTTCAATCTGTGTCATCTGTGTTCCCCTTTAATCAGTTTTATTTTTGGTCATTGTTAACCTGTGGTAAAATCTACCCTCCATCAAAGCGATCCGTGTAATCCGTTTTAATCCGTGTAATCTAATTTATAACTTTGCACTTTCCAGAACAAAACTAAAAAACAACATACAATGGCATTGATCAATGAGAATTACCTGAAACTTCAGGCAGGGTATTTATTCCCAGAAATAGGAAGAAGAGTGCGCGAGTTTGCAGAAGCCAACCCGGACAAGAAGATCATCCGCATGGGAATCGGCGATGTCACCCAACCGCTGGTACCTGCTGTCATCAAGGCTTTCCACGAAGGCGTTGAAGAGTTGGCCAGTGCAGCCACCTTCAAGGGCTACGGACCTGAACAGGGCTACGACTTCCTGCGTGATGCCATCGCCCTGAACGACTACCAGATGCGCGGAACAGACATCACGGCCGACGACATCTTTGTATCTGACGGTTCAAAATGTGATACGGGTAATATCCAGGAAATATTCGGTGCCGGAAACAAGATCGCCATCTGCGACCCCGTTTATCCGGTCTATGCCGATACTACGGTGATGTCGGGCAAGACAGGTAAGATACAAAGCAATGGCTATTTCGAGGGAATCATCTATATGCCCTGCAACGAGGCCAACGGGTTTATCCCAGAGCTGCCTGCGGAGCGTCCTGACCTGATTTTCCTTTGCTACCCAAACAATCCCACGGGAACAGTGGCCAGCAAAAAAGAGCTGACCAAATGGGTCAACTATGCCCGTGCCAATAAATGCATCATTCTTTACGATGCCGCCTACGAAGCCTATATTACCGATGATTCTATCCCCCACTCGATCTTCGAGATAGAAGGTGCAAAAGAGGTAGCCCTTGAATTTCGCAGTTTCTCCAAGACAGCAGGCTTTACCGGTACGCGTTGCGCCTTTACAGTGATTCCAAAAGAACTGAAAGCTTTCGACAACCAGGGAAATGCCCACCAGGTGAAAGCCTTGTGGAACCGACGTCATACGACCAAGTTCAACGGGGTATCGTACCCGGTACAGAAAGCCGCGGCAGCTATTTATACCCCTGAAGGCAAGAAGCAGGTCAAGGCCGTGGTGGATTATTACCTGGAAAATGCACGGATCATGTGTGAAAGCCTGAAAGCCTGCGGATTTACGGTCTTTGGCGGGGTGAATGCTCCTTATGTGTGGGTGAAGACTCCCAATGGATTAAAATCATGGGAGTTTTTCGATCAACTGCTCATTGAAGCCAATGTAGTAGGGACTCCCGGATCAGGCTTCGGGCCATCGGGTGAAGGTTATTTCCGTTTTTCAGCCTTTGCCGATCGTGACAATGTGTTGGAAGCCATGGAACGGATAAAGAACCTATAAAAAAAGATTACACGGATTAAAACGGATTACGCGGATCCGTTCCAATCCGTGTAATCCGTTTTAATC
>DMFR01000311.1:3024-3818 GCA_003450125.1 Prolixibacteraceae bacterium
TTTTAATCCGTGTAATCTTTTTACGCAACCTCAAAGTAGGCCTGGGGGTGTTCACATACAGGGCATTTCAATGGGGGTTTGGTGGCTTCGTGCAGGAACCCGCAAACACGGCATTTCCAGACTACCTTATCTTCCCGTTCAAATACCTTTCCTTCTTCCAAATTGTTAAACAATTGACGGTAGCGTTCCTCATGTGATTTCTCAATTTTGGCAATCAAGCGGAACAGCAGGCCTATCTTTTTAAATCCTTCTTCATCGGCGATACGTCCAAATTCAGGATACAACTCTGTCCATTCTTCATTTTCACCATCAGCGGCAGCTTTCAGGTTTTCCAGGGTAGTCCCGATCTTACCGGCTGGGTAGGTGGCTGTAATTTCAACTGGCCGTCCTTCCAGTTGTTTGAAAAACTGCTTGGCATGAGAACGCTCGTTTTCAGCCGTTTCCATGAAGAGGGAGGCGATTTGTTCCAGACCTTCTTTCTGAGCTACTTTGGCAAAGAATTCATATCGGTTACGGGCCTGTGATTCTCCGGCAAAGGCTTTTAACAGATTTTTCTCCGTCTGTGATCCTGCTAATGTTTCCATTTTTGAATGTTTTTTATTGGGTGAAATTATTTTAATTAAACAATCTACTAAAGTACAACATTAGACCACAGATTAAGCAGATTTATCAAATTTATCAGATTTGGCCATAAATTAAGTTAATTCACCTGATTCGGAGGATTAAATGTTTGAAAACGAAGCTTACTAAGGTCCGAGGACTGGGGTGGTGACTCGGGTTACGAAGGTTACTAA
>DMFR01000454.1:0-4719 GCA_003450125.1 Prolixibacteraceae bacterium
AGGTTGTCCATCCACCAGAAGGGCATGACGGCCATCTTTTTCAATCAATCTTGGAACTGGTTGTTCCTTTACCTGTGCAGACAGATCGGTTGAAACGACTGAGAATAAAATGAATATCGTTATAACAAGACAATTTCGTAGAACCATTGCAATTCCTCCTTTATATAACATTAACTTGTATCATTTAGTTTTTATGTGCAGCTTGCAGATGCTTTTTGATATACTCCCACAAGATCAGATATTGTTTCGTTTGAAAGAAATAATTAATCAACTCAAGTACAATAAAGCCCACTAAAATGGATATGCCGACTTGCAGCCAATGAGGAATATCATTGACAACAACATCTTTCCGTTTCATTATTCCAAAAAGATTCTTAATATTCTTTCTTTCTAAAACGCTGTGGGAGAACGTTGTCGTTACCCACATCCCAACAGTAAAACCGACCAGGTTCCCAAGAGCTTGTTGAAGTATAAACTTCTTTATTCTGGGAAAAGAGAATTTTTCACGTAAAGCCCAGGATGCCTTAATCCTGGAAAACTCTTCATCCATGATCTCGGAATGATTCCAGATACCTTCTACTTGATAGAAGTATGCTTTGTTCTTTTCACTTTTATTGAACCATTCCAGGAACATTTCTTTTTCTTCTTTGGACTCATCCTTTGCCAAATGTCTGGATAGAAGGTTCCATGTATTAGAGTCTTGCATAAACAATTATTTTCACCAAAGGTAGGCTATTATTTGGCTTCTATTTTAAAGTCCAGAAATGCATCCAATGCCTTTGTAGGTCTTCCATCCTCTCCCCAGGCACTTAGCGAATAGCCGCTCCAGCTTTTAGCCCCTTCAGGTTCCCAGTAAATCACCCCAAGACCCTTGGTATCCGGAACAGCCTTTACCTTCTGCTGAACGGCCATCAGCATGTCGTAGGTATTTTGTGCCTTGGTATCGTCTCCTCCCACTTCTACCACCATCACTTCCTTTCCATACCTTGAAACCATATCCTTCAAGTTATTACCAAGATCATTAATGGAGAGGGTATAATCAGGTTTGCCTTCCAGCCAGTAGGGATAATAAGACATTCCAATCACATCGTATTTGGCTCCATTGGCCTTGGCATTGTCAAACCACCACCTGAACCGGGCGTTGTTGTTCCCCTGATCAACATGAAGGACTACTTTTGTTTGAGGGTTTACCGCTTTAACAGCATCATACCCTTTATTCAGCAATTGTACACACTGACTCCAGTTTGAAGTACTTCCCTCCGGTAAAAGCAGGCCACCGGGGATTTCATTTCCTACCTGAACCCATTCCGGCGAAACACCTGCCGTTTTCAAGGCTGTCATCACATCCAAAGTATAGTCATAAACATCGGTCAGCAATTGGGGAAAACTATGCCCCACCCAGGCCGCAGGCTTCTTCTGTTTGGAGGGATCAGCCCATGAATCATTGTAATGGAAGTCAATCATCACCCGCATGCCCCATTGTTGTGCCCTGACTGCCATGGCAACGGTTTCCGCTTTACTGCAATGACCACTTGCCTTATCGTTTGAAGGATTTACCCAGGTACGGAGCCTGATGGTATTGATCCCGTGATCTTTTAAAATCTGGAAACAGTCCTGCTCTACTCCCTGATCGTTGTAGAATTTGTATCCCGTGGCCTCCATTTGCGGAAGCCAGCTAATATCTGCCCCTTTCACAAAACTAGTATCTTGAATTACAACAGGAGGAATTACAGGAGGAATTACCGCAGGCGCTTCTGAATTTGCATTGTTACATCCGAATAATAACATAGAAGCAAAGATCAAAAAGCTGAAATAGGACTTTTTCATAGTTTCAAAGATTAATTTATGTCATTCGAATGTATGCATTTATTGCTAACGCTGCAATTCTCCATTTTCAGCATTATCCGGTTCGTCCAGTAGTTGAATATAAGTAGCAGGGCCTAAGTCAGGATTCTCCCATGATGACAGTGCCCAAACTACCTTTTTATCCTTGGTGACTTCAAATACCTGAACCGTTCCTGCCCATTCTTCGGTCTTGTTGTTTCCAGCTATCCAGTTGCAGATTACCGTGTTCCCATTGGCCAACCGATTCGCTGTCTGGGTATTTCCAATGGTAAAGGGTGCATCTGCCCTTGTAAATTCCCATACCGTTTCACCTTTCGGATTTACTTCGCGAGTGTATCCTAATCCATCTCCTGAAATCAGTGTGTTCCCATTGTGAAGGCGAATAGCCGACCATGCTGAAGGCGCCTCCACTGACCAAAGCGCCTTGCCATCCAAATCGAATTCAACGACTTTCTTTTCAGCAAATAGACCCACCATAATGGTTTTATTCTGAGTCCAACGTACATGGCGAAACTGTCCATGAGAACTGGTTGATGCTGTTGGAATGACAATCTCTTTCAGCAAAGTATTGGTAGCGGTGTTAAATATCAACACTTTGCCAACCGTTCCGTTGAGGACCATCAAAACGCTGTCCTTCCCTATAGGTTGGCACGAATGGGTTTCAGTTCCAGGGGCACATATATACTGCCAGATCAAATTCTTTTCCGGAGTCACTATTCCCGCCCCTGACATACAGGCATATACAATGTTGCCATTGGGTAGCATTGTTGCATCATCAAACTCCTGGATACCACCCGTAGCGGTTCTCATGGGAATCGAATACTGCCAAACAACCTTGCCATCTCTGACGACAAACATGGATTGGGCTTTTGGCTTGCGCATGTCCCATTCGCCCACATAAACGAAGTCGTGTTGCTTCAACCCTTTGCCGGGAAGCTGATATTCTTTTGGTGTAGATTGTGCTTGAGCAAATGCACCAATCAGTAGCAGCAGAATCGAAAAGTAGGTGGTAGTTTTCATTTGCTTATTTTATCCAAGTTATTTTTCCTCGTAATACGATTTCAGCACATACCAGGCTTTCTTTTTTTCACCCCTATCCGAAAGCAGTCCCTTGCGGTTCCATCCCCCTTGCTTGGTGGGGTGCATGCGTCCAAGTGAACGGTAATCGACCAATAGCCAGGGGCAGACTCCTGCCAGGTTAGGCGTAACGGCAAATAGCTCAACCTGATCTTTGTAAATCTGTTCCTGGTATTCTTCACTCCATGAATCGGCTTCATCTTTGGGACCAAAATTGCTTCCAAAGCGGGCCTCTCCCCCAAGTTCAGAAATAATCATGGGTTTATCGGGGCAAACCAATTTCCATTTTACCTCTGAGGGTTTGCCCTGCCAGGGTGAATACCAGCCCAGGTATTCATTGACTGATACCACATCAAAGTAATTGTATAGTTTTTCCCACACGTTGATGGTATTGTTTTCATACCCCTGGCTGCACGTTACGGTAGTAATCAACCGGGTAGAATCCTGCTGGCGGCATTCTTTGGAAAGTTCGATCAGAGCATGATCCCTGTTGGGTGTGGTGGTATAGGTTTCATTGGCAATGCTCCAAAGGAAAACCCCGCAACGGTTACGGTCACGGCGGATCATTTCTTTGAGCATCAGGCTCATTTTATCCGTTACCCCAGGAGTGGCAAATTCAATGTGTTGGTACACCGGGATCTCATCCCAAACCATGATGCCCATCTTTTCGGCCAGCCTGACCATGTATTCATTGTGGGGATAATGTGCCAGGCGCACAAAGTTACATCCCAGTTCCCTGGCCCAGGTCAACAGGGTAAGAGCATCCGATTCTGAAAACGCTTTGGCAGCCCTGTAAGGATTTTCCTCATGGATGTTGACTCCTTTCAAGAAGAGAGGCTGTCCGTTCAATAAGATTTTAGTTCCCTTGGCTTCAATGCTCCTGAAGCCAATTTGATCAGTTACAGTATCGGTTTCACTTTCAACGATCACTGAATAAAGCTTAGGGTTTTTGGGAGACCAGAGGTTAAACTTAGCGGTAAATTTAACTTCTGCCATCCCTTGAGCATTGGCCTGGGCCTTGCAGTCAATTCCCAGTTCGGGAATCCGGACCGATACCTTTTGCGAAAGTTGATGGCCGTTTAATTTAACCCATCCAAGCACATCGGTCGTGGAATGTTTCTTCAACTGAATAAAGTAATCTTCCACAAATGTGCTTCCTGTTTCAATCAGGTTCACATCTCTGGTGATTCCTCCATAATTGAACCAATCGTATCCGGTTCCGGGGATTCCATCTGCCTGACGGCTGTTGTTCACCTTTACAACGATTGTATTTTCGCCTTCCTTTACCGAATTGGTCAATTCAAACTGAAAAGGGGTGAACCCTCCTTCGTGGCTACCAAGGAGAATTCCATTCAGGTAGACGTCCGACTTGTAATTGACAGCGCCAAAATGAAGAAAAAGCCGTTGCCTGTTTTTTTTGTAGCTGAAGGTCTTCTTGTACCAAACCGTCCCTTCGAGGAAAGTCAGTTCAGGCATTTGGCTATTGAAATCGCCCGGTACATTTAACAGCGGACCTCCTTCAAAGGAAGACTCCACAAAATCGGTCTTCTTTGCCGGTTTTCGTTCCTTCCATACTTCGCGCCAGTTGCCAACTCCCGTTGGATCCGGTATGGATTGCCACTGACCATTCAAACTGATGCAATGTCGGCCAGAGGCGTTGGTCATGGCTGTCTGTCCAATGACGGAATTTAAGCCACTCAAAATAAGGGCTATACAGATGATCAGACGAAAGGTTTGTGGATTCTTCATGGTTGATTTGGGTCTATAAAGTTGTGCCGTGTACCCCAAGAGGAGAAC
>DMFR01000454.1:4899-6743 GCA_003450125.1 Prolixibacteraceae bacterium
GAGGCATCCAGTTTACGTTTGGAGAAGTCATCATTCACCACATTCTTTGCCCAGTCAAAATCAATTGCCTTTGCTTCAGGTGAACGGTTCAGAAAACATACTGCCCAATCACCGCCAGCCAAAGGTTTCATCCATGTTTCAAAACCTCCTTCTGAGGCATATTTCAATCCCTGGATACCCAAGGCATCCTGGTTGATGGCAATCGCACCCTCATTGGTTAAGATCGCCTGGGTCTTTGGGTCCATATTCCTTAAGTCGTTTCCGGCAATCAGAGGAGCTGCAATCATACACCACATGGCAAAATGAGCCCTGTTTTCATTTTCATTCATTCCGCCATTTCCAACTTCCAACATGTCAGGATCATTCCAATGGCCCGGTCCTGCATACTGACGCATGTCTTTCTGCATATCCAGGATTTTCATCACTCCGTTGGCTGTCCATCCGCCCTGCTCTTTAAAACAATCGAAACAATCGTAGATGTCACCGGTTGTCCTCCACAGGTGACCTACATCACCGGCCCATTCCCAGGGTTTGCTGCCACCCCATTCGCAAAGGCTGAACACAATCGGATGTCCTGCATCTTTCAGCATCTGGCTCATGAGCTTGTAAGATTCCTTCTGGGTCTGACCATCGGAGCTGCACCAGTCATATTTCAGGTAATCGACCCCCCATTTGGCATACATGTAGGCATCCTGGAATTCATGACCACGACCACCGGGACGACCTGCACAGGTCTTGGTTCCGGCACAGGAATAAATCCCAAATTTCAGTCCTTTTGAGTGAATATAGTCGGCCAAAGCTTTAATCCCTGAAGGGAACCTTACAGGATCAGCAATGATAAAACCTGCACTGTCACGTGCTATCTGCCAGCAATCATCAATGACGATATACTGGTATCCGGCATCCCGCATCCCGTTTGAAACCATGGCGTCAGCCGTTTCCTTCAACAGTTTCTCACTCACATTGCAGGCAAATTTATTCCAGCTGTTCCATCCCATAGGAGGGGTCATTGCCAAATTCTGAAATTTTTGTGCAGAAGCCAGAACGCTTGTCAACACAAAAAGCAGCATGATTATTTTTTTCATTTTGTAGGTGTTAGTTTATTTGTTAAGATCAATAATTTGTATTCATTTTCATTGAATAGAAAAGGCATACCAGGTCAATTATCAAAATCAATCCATCCTGTTTACCTGAATCTGAGGTAAAAATATTCATTTATTGTTATTTATACATTAATCCTGAATTTAAAAGTAGGGCTGGAATGAATTTTCATATAGATAACCGAAAATGAACATACCAATCCATTCATTGCATACATGAAATAAAGGACAAAAGCCAGTGGACGAAACCTACCTGGGCCCTATCATCTGTAACTCATCTGTAACTCATCTGTAACCTTTCTGTAACCTTTCTGTAACCTCATCTTACAGAAAGGTTACAGAAAAGTATCAAAAAGGTATCAGAAAATAGGGATGCAATGGTTACCTGGTAGCTGGAGAATTATATGCCGAAGGGGATCGGGGAAAGGGTATTTATATTCCTGTTAGTGAAAGGGGTTAACGACTGCAACAAGTATAAGGGATTCTTATCCGGGACTTGTCTGCCGACATTTTTTAGATTGATCCGAAAGAAATGGTACAGGAATGATTGTTCACTGAAGCCCTGCATTTCCTATGATGCCATTCACATTTAACCACAACTTGATTGAATATAAATAGGCATGTATGCAATGCATGATGAAAATGTTGGATTCATTTAACCACAACGTGGTGGAATATAAATAGCCATTTATGCAATGCATGGTGGAAATGTTGGATTCATTTAACCACAACGTGGTTGAATGT
>DMFR01000361.1:0-2565 GCA_003450125.1 Prolixibacteraceae bacterium
AGGTATACACAAGGTATACACAAACAGGCTACTTGTACCCAACCTGTACCCAAGCAGAAGGAAACAAAATAAGTGATCTGAAGTCTTTCAGGGCAAGATCGGATTGGCCGTTATTGCCCTTATTTCCTACTTACAGTTAAAATCAATCATATCCTGAATGGCTTTACTGCAAACCGGGCAGAACACATCAATGGTGTGCATGTTATTCATCATGCAATTGATCCAGGGGCGGTAAACGCCTTTGGAAACATAACCGCCGCCTTCATAAACGCCTAATTTTTTACTGTTCTCTGGACTGACGGGCGTGGGAATGGGAGTTCCCTCGGGCAGCATGTTCTTCCACTTCTTTTCAAAGGCAAACAGGGTGGTCAGGTTGGGTTCCCATGGTTCAACGGTTGGGAAATACAAGTCCGATAAATCGGTACCCCCCACGTATTCATCACCCAGTCCGGCAAACAAATGGCCGAACTCATGGAGGAAAATCTTGCCTGTTTCATTCTTATGATGGGCAGCGCTGATGCCATAGAAATTATAGATGGCCCCACCGCCGTATTTTTCAGTATTGGCCAGGATGTAGATGTAATCGTAAGGAGCATTGCCGGCCACATCACATACGCCCTGGTAGTCGGTCACCATCAGATAGCGTTCCGAATCAAAGGTATAATAGGAGCTTTTCAGGCGGGTTTGAGTCCAGATGCTGTCACCGGGAATGTCAGCACCGGCCTGCTTGGAGGGCGCCCATACCCCGCGGATGTTAAACTTGTCCTTGTTCTGGGAATAGGGTGCATAGGTAAAGAAACTGGCGGCAAACTTCTGGCAATCGGTCTTAAACAGCTCCTGCTGATTTTCGGTATATCCTTCAGAAAGCAACACAATATCCACCTTGTCAGCCGGATCGCCTGAATGGACGAGGTCAAAAACTTCAAGGTTTTCACGTTCCTTGTTGATAAATTTACTAGTTGGATCGATCAGGTATTCAAACTTCTTTTCAAACTCCCCTTTTTTGTTCCTGGAGGAAATGGAAACCATCACTTTCTGTCGGGGAAAAGGCATGACCACTGATTCAGGGAAACATCGGCCTGTGGATTTTGCTTCAGGGCTTGACTGCCATTCGGAAAACAAGGTGGAGAAGCCATGGGAATAGAGCAGTACATTGTTTTCAGCAGAGCGGACCTCCATCTGGTAGGACCCGTAGCCATTGGTATCAACAAGGTGGGATTTTGAACCTCCCCAAAATGGCTCCTGCTTTAATTGACCGAAATAGAAGGTCTCAGAATCAGCATTCCCACAATGATAATAATCAAGCCTCAAGGACTTTGATTCAAATATTTTGCTGAACTGAGCCATTGAATGCTGTACTGCGCCTACAACAAAAAAGATCCAAAGAAAATATTTTAACATGAAAAGTTGGCTTTAATATGAATAACAAATATAACAAAATAGAATGGTCAACAAAATGACCACTGTCATGGTGAAGAATGTTTGATTATAGTTTAGATGCATCGGTTCAAAGACGGGGAATCAGGTTTCATTTTATACTTTTATGCCCATGATTACTGAACAAATAGACCAGTTGCGTGAAGTCTTGTACACCTTAAGGCCCGAAGAGATCAACAAATGGCTGATCAGCATCGGTCGCCGTCACATTCATCTGCCTGTTATCCTTCAGCAGGAAGTCCGACAGTTGATGGCCGAAAGATAGTTGATTACTGTTGATTACTGTTAATTTGGATTAGATATGGCAATAAACTGTGTAATGTATTTTTCAAATTCGGGAATCTGGACAGTTCCCCCAATTTCATGGTAACGATTGTCCATGTTTTCCCGGATTGTAACATTGTTCAGGTATTTAGCCTGGCTAATCAAAGAAGAACGCAGATCTTCATTGTCTAATTTTCCATCCGGACTGATATCGGCGCTTATGTTGGCCAGCAGTTCCGAAAGTTCAGCCTCGGAGCGGAAACCCTGTAAAATAGACGAAATGGCCAGCAAAATAGCGTTGTCATCACCCGGTTTATTGATATCGAGCAACTCCGAGCGTTGCATATCACCCTTCTTCATGTTAAAAATGGCAAGAATTTCTTGCATGGCTTGCCTTTTGGCCTTCGAAAAGGAAAGTCTGCCGGCTACCAGCTTCTCTACCCTGCCCTTTTCCAAAGTTGTCAATACATTCACATTCATCGTACTGGTGTTGGATATATCGGCCAGGGCAAACAAGGTAATCTGCGATTTGGAAGTCTCGCCCGTAACTTCGTTGAAGTAAAACCCGTCAGCTTTAAGCTGTACATAGGGCGATGAGAGTTGAAGGTTGGTCAGTTCATAGGTTCCCTCATTATCCATGATCTGGGAACTGAATAACTTGCCGGTCTGGTATAAATTGGGATTCAATTCTGAAATTAAGATGGAAGTGCCGTTCAGAAAAGGCCCCTTCTGAATAAAACCAGACAATTTTTCCTTGGTAATGATTTCAGTATTAACTTCATCATTACAGGAAGA
Organism: Prolixibacteraceae bacterium; assembly: GCA_003450125.1. Taxonomy (GTDB): domain Bacteria; phylum Bacteroidota; class Bacteroidia; order Bacteroidales; family Prolixibacteraceae; genus Aquipluma. The sequence goes on from DMFR01000361.1 coordinate 2,497, forward strand.
AAATGACAAAATAAATAGAACAAAAATACAGGCAATGAAAGAGGTTGTTTTCATAGACAGTAGATATTT
>DMFR01000361.1:2711-4822 GCA_003450125.1 Prolixibacteraceae bacterium
TTGGTGACATAAATATAGTAAATACTTTGGTTTTAATTAATATAAATCAAAAGAAAAGTTCAACCTATAAATACAAAAGGCTCAGGGATTTACATCTTCCCTGAGCCTTTTGTAAAAAGAGCGATGTTCGAAATCCACCGCCATGCTGATATTTTCTACATGAACTATTTCACCTCGGTAATTTCAATCACTGCGCTGGTCAGTTCACTGTTGTTGGGCAACGACAATCCCACTTTAATCAGGTAGTCGCCCGAAAAGGTTTTCCCCTCCAGGTTGAATCCGGTGTGTACGCCGGGCATCTTATTGGTTTCCTCCACTTTATAGGTTTTCTGAGGATCCAAACCGGTTAACCGCACAGGGCTGAAATGACTGAATGCCCGTGGATGAAGGGAATAGGCGAAAAGCAAGGACTTTGTTTTATCCGCACTTACATACATCAGGACAGCCCTTTCCTCCTCGTAGGGCGACACCAGGCGGTATAAATCGCCATTCCAGATCAGGCCCTTCAGCCGGTTGTAATTCTGGACCGCCATTTTGCTGAATTCCAATTCCTGGGCAGACAATTCATTGACACGGATATCATATCCCATTTTTCCCATCATGGCCACATCGGTTTTGTACTTCAGCGATTGTTTGCCCATGGTGGTGATGTGGTTGCAGGAAGTGATGTTGGGGAAGAAATAGGAATACCCCCATTGGATGAACACCCTTTCCAGGGCATCGGTATTGTCACTGGGCCAGAATTCTGTAAAGTATTTTAAAGCGCCGTAATCGGTCCTTCCACCACCACCCGAGCAAAGCATGATGGGCAGGTGCGGATACTTGGCCCGAAGGCGCTGCATCACCTGATAAAAACTGCGAACATAGTCAATCTGAACATTGGATTGATTGTCCTTCATATAGGGCGAATAGGTATTGGTCATCATGCGGTTGCAATCCCATTTAATAAAAGCAATGCTGGGATTTTTGGTCATCATTTCATCCACCACATTGAAGACAAAGTCCTGTACCTGAGGATTGGTCAAATCGAGCACCAATTGATTGCGGTAATAATTTTCATCCCGATTGGGCAATTTGAGTATCCAGTCGGGGTGCTTTTCATACAATTCACTCTTGGGGTTCACCATTTCAGGTTCAATCCAGATCCCAAATTTCACGCCCTTGGCTTCAGCCTGTTCAACCAGGTAACCCAATCCATGGGGCAATTTCTGTTTGTTGGCCTGCCAGTCACCCAAGCCTGTTTGATCGCTGTTACGAGGATATTTGTTCCCAAACCAGCCATCATCGAGTAAAAACACATCGACACCCAGTTCTTTGGCCCCTCCAAACAATTCGGTGAGTGTCTTCTCGTTAAAATCGAAATAGGTCGATTCCCAGTTATTGAGCAAAGTCAGACGATTGGCATGTCCGTCCATCACCCCGTAATTACGCGCCCACTGGTGGAAGTTGCGGCTTGCCAGTCCTTTCCCCTGAGCGCTGAAGGTGAAGATAAATTCGGGGGTTACAAAGTTCTCATTGGGTTTCAGATGGTATTCCGAGGCAAAGGGATTCATACCGGCAATCATCCTGAGGGAATTGGAATTGTCAATTTCGAACGACAATTGGAAACTGCCGGTCCATCCAAGGGTTCCTGCAATCACTTCTCCCGAGTTTTCATCGGCAGCCTTGTTCTTTGCCAGCATAAAGACAGGAGTCTGGAAGATATTAGCCCGTGTGCCCAGTTTGCTGTCAATGGTTTTTATCCCGCTGGTCAGTTCACTCTCCTCCATTCTCATTTCTCTTGCCCAGTCACCATGAAACTGTGTCAACCAGTAATGATCGGCCTCCAGGTGAATCATGGCCGAGGCGAAATTGCTCAAAATGACTGGATTCTTTTCCTGGTGACTGATTTCAGTCCATGTTTTTATAATATCTTCATTGTAATAGGCCACAAAAACAAGTTTCACGGTCACCGGATATACAGGGTCTTTCAGGATGATGGAAGTGGTAGTCAGGTTACCATCACGAACCGTCTTATCTTCTGCATACAGCAACTCCAGCGAAGGGTTGCCGTCATTGTGCAGCATCCTGATGGCCGGTTCAAACAGGTTATCTGCTGTCTCTTATACACA
>DMFR01000361.1:5037-5394 GCA_003450125.1 Prolixibacteraceae bacterium
TAAAGCTTTTTATTTTTCCCGATGGAATAAACCAGGGATGAATGTTGGGTTTCTATTACAATTTGCTTTTCCAATTCAGGAGGGGGCCCTGATTGTGCAAAGAATTGAATGGTAATGAATAATGACAGAACAAATAGGAACGATTTTTTCATGGCAGCGATATGGTTTATATAAAGATTTTAGTCTTGCTAAAGGTAACCTTTTGGGAAGAATTGACCAAATTTACAAAGTACTTTCATTTCGTACTTTTAAAAGAACTATTTTTGTTATTGAGCAATTACTTCAAAACAAAGATGTAATTTCGTTCAACAATACATCCATCGTAGAATTGCATTTCATGAGACTAAAAGCATTCCA
>DMFR01000245.1:0-1806 GCA_003450125.1 Prolixibacteraceae bacterium
TATTAATTTAATACTTTTATGCCTCGAAAAATTAAGATAATTATGGATAAAACTTCTCAGCAATATGACCATGTAATCGCTGTCTGCCAGGATATATTTACGAAAAAGATGAAAGATTACGGCATTGCATGGCGCATTCTTCGTCCCAGTTCGATGACCGATCAGATTTATATCAAAGCCCAGCGGATCAGAAGCATTGAACAGAAAGGCATCAGCAAAATTGATGAAGGCATCCGGTCGGAATATATCGGTATTGTGAACTATTGCATCATGGCCCTGATTCAGCTTGAAAAGGGAACATCGGAAAGCGATGACCTGACGGAAGAGGAAACCCTACGGCTTTACATCAACTATTTCAATCAGGCCAAGACACTGATGATGGACAAAAACCACGATTACGACGAGGCCTGGCGCAACATGCGCATGAGTTCGTTTACCGATTTGATCCTGATGAAGTTAAAGCGGACCAAACAAATAGAGGACAACCTGGGGAAGACCCTGATTTCAGAAGGGATCGAGGCAAATTACCTGGACATGATCAATTATGCAGTTTTTGCGTTAATAAAGATAGAATTTTAAATCAACTATCATGTTTAAACACATCGCGCGTATCCTGCTGGGTCTGACCTTTGTCTTTTCCGGTTTTGTAAAAGGAATCGACCCCTGGGGTTCGGCCTATAAGTTTACCGATTATTTCAATGCTTTTCACATGCCCTGGCTTACCAACGGAGCTTTTGCCCTGGGTATTCTGCTTGCAGCTGTTGAATTTGCAATGGGTACGGCGATGATATTTAACTTCTTCCTGCGGATAACAAGCTGGTTTACCCTGGCATTTATGGTGTTTTTTACCGGCCTGACCTTTGTTTTGGCCCTTACCAATCCGGTCACAGATTGTGGCTGCTTTGGCGATGCACTGGTTATCACCAACTGGCAGACTTTCTACAAGAACATCGTACTGCTGGCTTTGGCAATATACATCTTCTATGAGCGAAAGAAATTCAAGAGCAAGGACGGACCGCTTCTTTCCATAGCACTTACGGGCATGACCATCGTCTTTTACTTTTACCTGGTGGATTATTCATACAACCATCTGCCCATCATAGATTTTAGCCCTTACAAAGTGGGAGTCAATATTCCCGATGCGATGAAAATGCCCGAAGGCGCTCAAAAAGCCATTTACGAGAACAATTTAATTTATAAAAATATAAAAACGGGAGAAGAAAAGAAATTTACAGAGGCCAATTATCCCTGGCAGGACACCCTGAACTGGAAATTTGTGAAAATGGGAGAGCAAAAGCTGATTCAAAAAGGATACACCCCTCCCATTCATGATTTCAGGATCGAAACTCCCGAAGGCGAAGACATCAAGGATTTTTTTCTTTACGATGAAAATTATACCTTTATGGTTATTTCTCCCAACCTTCAAAAAGCTGATCGTCAAGGGATGAAAAGAATTGCAGAACTGGCAGTAATGGCAAAGAGCAAAGGGTATAAATTCATTGGATTGACCGCCTCATCACCCGATGGTTTTGAAGCATTCAAAAAAGAAACGGGCATAGAATTTGACCTTTTCAATACCGATGAAATAGTCTTAAAAACCATGGTACGCTCAAATCCCGGTTTAATTGTCATGAAGAAGGGAACCATCATTCGGAAGTACCATTTCAATTACGTGCCAAAGCCGGAAGAATTGGATAGCCAACTTGATATATAGTTATACTAAAAATTTGATTTAAACGTTAGGTTAAAAAGCCGAACCCTAAGAATTATGCGCAAACTTATTATCCTGATTACGCTCCTTGTTTT
>DMFR01000245.1:1915-3612 GCA_003450125.1 Prolixibacteraceae bacterium
TGATTACGCTCCTTGTTTTTGTTTCTCCATTGGCTTATAGCCAGATCGGGGGAGAAAGCACCTACGAGTTTCTGAACCTTACCAATTCGGCACGTATGGCTGCATTGGGAGGCAATCAGATCGCAATTCATGACTCCACGGATTTAAACGTTTCGTATAATAACCCATCCTTATTGATGCCGGGCATGAAAAATATGCTGGCCCTGAACTATGTCAATTATTTTGCAGGAACCAAATATGGATATGCGGCCTATTCATTCGGTACCCCTTTACTCGGGAATTTTGCCATTGGGATGCATTACATCAACTATGGAAATTTTATAGAAGCATTGCCCAACGGGGTAAAAACAGGGGCCAATTTCAATGCTGCCGAATATGCCCTGAACATGATCTGGTCCAATGAATACAAATTCAAATACAACAAAAAAGATTCCCTGTGGGCTACCTCAAATGATTCAGCGAGAGTTTTGAGCCATCGAAGACTTGCTTACGGGGTAAATCTAAAGCCCCTGTTTTCCTCTTTCGAGAGTTATCAATCCCTAGGGATTGCTGCCGATCTGGGTCTTAGTTATTTCAGTAGAAGCGGCCTAACGGTTACTTCGCTGGTATTGAGAAATATAGGAACCCAGATTACGACCTATTACGATGGCGCAGACAGGGAAAAGATCCCCTTTGACATTCAGTTTGGGGTGTCTCAAAAGCTACAACATGCCCCTATTCGTTTTGCGGCCACCATGCAGCACCTTCAGAAATGGGACCTGGCCAAGGCTGAAGAAGATAAAACAGGTTCAACCATTGTTTACAAGGAGGACAACTTTACCAAGAAATTTTTACGCCACCTGGTTTTGGGGGTGGAACTACTCCCCTCTCCCAATTTCACCATCCGTGGAGGATACAACTATCAGATGAGGCAGGAACTGGGCATGAAGGAAGTCATGTCGACCGTGGGCTTCTCCTGGGGCTTTGGCTTTAAGATTTCGCGTTTTCAATTCAATTACGGATCAACCCGATTCCATCTGGCAGGATCAAGCAATATTATCTCCGTTGCCCTTAACCTAAACCAGGATCTCAAGAGAAAGACCAATTTCAAGAATTAAGACAAATTGTATGAATTGGCAATTCTCAACTTCCAGGTGATGGTCACACAATTGTAAGCCATTGACCTTATTGCCTATACTGTCACTTTTATAACAACTTTTACTTCCCCTCATTTTCCTTTTGCGTGGCATTTGGAATGTTCAAAGGTTTGATTATCTTTAAAACGTATTTCATAATACATTGCAAGGAGAAAAATATTTTCTTACTTCTGCTACCGTAAATGAGGCATTTGATCCTTATTTGGCTGAATACAAAAATTCATAAGTTCTTTATTGTTTTAAGCATTCATATAGATTTTTTAGCGGTTATTCTCGGTTCTTTAGATTTGGGCATTTTTAATGGCAGGGTTTAGGAATTACAGGTGAGAAAAATTGATGCCTTTGATGCGCAGATTGGTGAAAAAATTATACTATAGTATTTAATATTTTTCTCATGCAATTAACGATCAAAAACTTAACTAACTTATTGCTATTCTTCGTTTTGCTCATTGCCTGGTGGTTTATAGCAACGGTAATTAATCCAGAATTGCATTATTACCTGCAACAGTCGGCATTTCTGACCAGCAGCTTGTTTTTTGAAGGTTTTACCCGCTATCCGGG
>DMFR01000245.1:3738-6444 GCA_003450125.1 Prolixibacteraceae bacterium
ATTATGTTTCAGAATTCATCGTACAATTCTTCTACTTTAAAACATTTGGAAGTTTCCTGGTTATCCTGGTCATATCACTACAGGGAATGATTGCCATTAACCTGATTGAGCGAATCGCGGGGAAAGTGAAATTGAATTTTAGTGCGTTTACCCTTATCCTATTGCTCACAGTATTGGTGTTGTGCAATTACCATTATCCGGTTTATGCCAGTATCCGGTTGTTAATCACCTTTGGTTTTGTGTGGATTTATACGGTATTAAACTCTAAATTCCCAAGGCTGCGCTTTTATAGCATCTTTATTTTGGCCATGGTTCTGTTTTATCTGGCAGGAGGTGCAGCCCTATTTACCTTTGCGGTTTCGGTTATCCTGGTTCAGATCCGGTTTCTTAGTAAAAAGCAGGATTGGTTTATTCTTCCCCTGTTTGCCTTATTTTCGGGCGTATTGCCCTATATGGCATACAAATACATTTTCCTGGTTGATCTTCCACTTGTACTTTCTATCACCCACAGCAAGACGCCCCTTATTCTAACTTATACTCCAGATTTTAAATTGTTTGCACTATATTCACTTCTTCCAGGTTATCTTTTATTGGCAGTTCTTTATAATCGGTTTAAGGAGAAAGCTAAAAAAGGTTCAGCCCATGCAATTGAATCAAAATCAATACATGTCGCCACCAAAGGAATTGATAAAAAGACAATTATAAAATCTAAAAACAGACCCTTCATAATAGAAGAAAAGTCAATACGAAAGCCTAAAGATTGGACCCTTCTTTGGATTGTTGGTCAATTTACAGTATTGGCTGTTTTGGCAATTGTTTCTGTCAGTTTCACGCTGGATACAACGGCAAGAAATAAAATATTGGTTTCATTTTATGGTGCCAACGAAGATTGGGACAGTGTGATTAAAACGGCAGAAAGTATTCAGGAATACGACCTGTTTACCAATGTTGAATACAACAGGGCACTTGCCAATAGCGGAAAATTGGCTGATAATCTTTTCAATTATAAACAACTGGCAGGCTCTGACGGACTGTTCTTTGATGGACCCGTTACAAGCGATATCCCATTCTTCTGCAGCGATCAGTATTACAGCCTGGGATTTATGCACGAATCACAGCTTTGGACCTTTGAAGCGCAAACCATCTTTCCAAACAGTCCCCGGTTGTTGAAACGGCTGGTGGAGATCAACCTGGTGAATGGAAAATACAAATTGGCAGAAAAATTTCTCCGTCGTTTGGATGAGAATATGTTGTACCATGATTGGGTGGAGAAACATCAAAAATTCATCGATGATACTTCCCTGGTAAGCAAAGATGCAATGTTTTCGTGGAAACGAAAATGCGAACCTCTAGATGGTTTCACTGCAAAAAGTCATAAGAACAAATTGGTGAGATTGCTGGAAGCCAATCCGCAAAACACAATGGCGCGTGATTATTTACTTTGCTCCACACTGCTGGATGGCGATTTAGTTCATTTTAATGACCTGATGAGTGAAATCAAATCGGATATAAAAACTCCGCTTCCCCGTTCCCTGGATGAGGCATTGGTCCTTTATCATTACATGACCAGAAAACCATTTGAACCCGGCGATATCCAATTCACAAAAGAAAGGCAAAGTCAATTTGTTTCATTTGTTAAAGCCATAAAACCATTTGGAAACGATTGGCAATCGGCCAGGCAGTCCCTCCAAAAAGAGTATGGGACAACCTATTGGTACTACATTAAATGTCTGAATCCCAAGGTGACAAAAGCACAAATTAAACGACAAACATCCGATGATTAAATATTTACATACAATCACCATCGTCATTCTGATCGCTTTAATCAATTCATGCTCAACGGATATCAGCAATTATTCGCAAGTGGATCGATTACCCGTTCTATTTCCCGACTATACCGGTATTGTGATTCCTCCCAATATAGCTCCCTTGAATTTTGTCATCAAGGAAAAAGGAGATGCTTTTATTGCAAAAATTTCAACAAATGGAGAAGCACCCATTACAATTGAAAACAGCACCGGCATCATCGATATCAATATCGACAAGTGGCATGAACTTTTAAAAAAGGCTAAAGGAAAAGAAATTACCATCGAAGTATTTGTAAAAGACCCTAATGGGAAAATGCAGAAATTTAAAACAATTACCAATCATGTCGCCAATGAAGAACTTGACAATCACCTGGTTTACCGGCTCATCAATACCGGTTACGTCATGTGGTCGGTGATTGGAATCTACCAACGCAATCTTGAAAACTTTGATGAATCAGTCATTATTGACAATAAAACTATTGACAATACGTGCATCAACTGCCATTCTTTTTCAAAGAATAATCCCAAAAGCATGATGGTTCACGTTCGTTCAACCCATGCCGGGACCATCGTTTATTGGAATGGAAAATTGAAAAAGATCAATACCAAGACAAATTATACTTTAGCCCCAGGAGCTTATCCCAACTGGCATCCTGATGGTAAGCACATTGCTATGTCCGTAAATTCTATCAGTCAGCGCTTCTTTACAAAAGATATCCGTGTTGAAGTGTCAGATGCGGCTTCAGACATCATTGTTTACGATGCCGAGAAAAACACGATAACCACTTCTCCGCAGATATCCACTGAATCAAGGGAAAACCTGCCGGTATGGTCTGCCGATGGCAAGTACCTTTATTTCATCAGTGCTCCACCGGTAACAGATTACGAATCACAGTAC
>DMFR01000404.1:0-1799 GCA_003450125.1 Prolixibacteraceae bacterium
GGTATACACAAGGTATACACAAGCTACACACAAACAGGCAACTTGTACCAACCCAATAGGCAAGGCAGGTTCAATGCTTATTCAAAAAATCGATGACTTTAATTTATCGTTTAATCAACCGCAAGGTGGAACTACTTCCTTTTGCACTTTGTAGAGAGACGAAATAGACCCCTTTATCCAATTGACTGATATTGATGCTTTCATTGTTGAGGGGGTGATCAAGCTCCATGACCTTTTGACCTGACAGATTATTTATGGTGATTTTCTTCAGATTGGTCGCAGTTCCTGACACATAGAACCGGTCGTTGGCAGGATTGGGATAAACAGACCAGGTACTTGAAGCAGTGATAGGTTCAATTGCAGTTTCTACACGGATTTGTGCAGTATCCATCACCTGGTAGAGAAAGTTGATTCCCTGCGGTAAACTTGTAAAGAGGCTATTCACGTGATCACCATTGGGATCTTGTTTATAGAGGTGTGGAAGATGGTATTTGTCCAGGGTATCGGAAAACATCTTATTGGGTGTAGCCAGTTTAAATTCGTCCAGCTCACCGCAATAGGTGTAGATAGCCATGGCCGGCTTGCCATTCCATTTCTTGATGAAGTTGATGGGATTGTTTTTCTCCCAGATCTCCTTTATGGTTGGATTGATGCTACCTTCAGCATCTATAGGAAATAGGATCGCAGGGGTGGCTCCCAAATTGGGAGAAAAGGCACCCGCCATCGAATACAATAACTTGGACACATTACCTTCATAAGTGAAATCATAAGGAGCTACAGAACCATGTTCGGATTCCAAAATAGGCAGTATTTCATCATAATAGGTAATATTCAAAGGTCCGCTCAGGGCAGACACTCCAATGAATTTTTGTGGATATTGCAGGGCTATTTTCATGGCGCCATAGCCTCCCATTGAATGTCCCATCATGCTCCACTTTGCCCTGTTTGGGTAAGCATGGTATTTGCTTCCAATTTCTTCCACCATATCATTCACAATAAAATCTTCGTAATTGCCATAAAGCAGAGAATTGGTATAGAAACTCCCTTTGTAAGGCTCACATGATCCGTCAGGAATGATGAAAATTACCTTAAAGAGCTTATCAAAAAGCAATTTGGTAAGGAAATTATCCAGAAAGGGCTCCAGTGAATTGACCATATCAGTCGCTGAAATTGAAGCGCCGTGCAGAAATATAATTACCGGGTATTTGGTAATGGTATCCGATTCGTTGTAGCCCTTGGGCAATCCGACATAGTAGGTCTTATCTTGCTGCAGGGCTTTGCTGTAAATGGTTTTCTGCTGAAACCATTTGCCGTAAACTTGTGTACTGATCAATCCCAGCAGGAAGATTAGCAGTAGGGCAGTCTTTTTCATTGGGTAAAATTATGCTGCCAAGTTATAATAAATTTACAGTAATGATATTCAAAAGTGAATGAAAAATCAATAAAAAATGAGTTCGTAAAAATATAAATAAACAATAATTAATCATTAAATATACTTTGAATAATCCAACAATCTACTGATAAAAGGCATTTTACGAAATGTACAGAATAGCACAAAACAATTTAAATTTTTCTGTGTTATGAACAATTTACTGAAACCTTAATCCTTAAAAATTTAAAAGATGAAAACAAAAATCATGGTGTTGATTGTCGCCATTACGATTTCATTTGGCGCTGGTAGTTTTGCACAAGACCGTACATACAAAGATGGAACAGTCTGGGCAATATCATTAATCAAGGTAAATCCCGGTCAGGGAATAGATTATTTGAATAGTCTGAAAGACACATGGAAAAATGTC
>DMFR01000404.1:1926-3402 GCA_003450125.1 Prolixibacteraceae bacterium
CTGTAAAACAGGGACTAATTTTATCGTACAAAATGCTCAGTGGAAACGCATCTACTCCTGATGACTGGAATGTTTTGTTAATGGTTGAATATAAGGACCTGGCAAGTATGGAAGGGAATGAGGATAAATGGGATGCTATTCAAAATAAAATCAGTACGCCTGAAGCACGGAAAAAATTGATGGAAAGCCGGGTGAGTGTCAGAACCATGTATGGAAATAAAATAATGCGGGAAGTAATATACAAATAATAACAATGATTCCACGGATTCCATCTTTAGTAGATGGAATCCGTAATATTCTTAAAAAACAGGTTGTTGAATACTTATTCCAATCCCTGGCTTATCAATTAAAGTAACCTTTCCGCCTACCACCTGCATTCCTGAATAGGGATCATTGGAGATGAGCAAATTGCCATCTAGATCAGCCCAATCGGCTTTGGGAGACAATTGTGCTCCGGCAGATACGGCACAGGAGGTTTCAGTCATACATCCAATCATGACCTTCATTCCAAGTGATTTGGCCAATGTAAGCATCTGGTGGGCTTCACGCATCCCGGTGCATTTCATTAGCTTGATATTGATTCCCGAATAGACGCCATGGGCTTTCATCACATCCGGAAGACGCTGTAATGCTTCATCGGCTACTGTAGGCAGTGGACTGTGGGCAGTCAGCCAAGCCATATCATCAATGGCTGTTTTGGGCATTGGCTGTTCCACAAAGACAACCCCCTTTTCTTTAAGCCAGTATATCATTTCAAGAGCCTTATCCCTGTCCGTCCAACCCTGATTTACATCCACGCATAAGGGTTTATCGGTCACCGAGCGAATGGCATTGATCATTTCCTTATCGGTTAACTGTCCAAGCTTTACTTTTAGAATGTTGTATGGAGCAGCCTCCTTTACTTTCTGTATGACCACTTCCGGGGTATCAATGCCAATGGTAAAGGAGGTATTGGGCGTATCAGCCGGATCGAAGCCCCATATTTTATACCAGGGTTGTCCCATAATTTTACCCACAAGGTCGTGCAAGGCAATATCGACAGCAGCCTTTGCAGCACAGTTTCCGGGCATTAGAGAGTCTACATACCGAAGTATATCATCCATCTGAAAAGGATCTTTAAATTGGCTCAAATCAAGCGAGGAAAGGAACTTGGTACACGATTCAATGCTCTCGCCCAGATAAGGCGGCATAGAGGCCTCCCCGTAACCACGCATCCCATCAAACTCAAGGCAGGTAAGCATATCGGGGGTACTGTTGCGCGAACTATTAGCAATGGTAAAGGTATGCTTTAGCTGCAAATTGTAAGGCAAAAAGCGCAGGCTCAGTCCTTTCCCTGAAGGTTTGGTTGATTTCTTTTCCATATTACCAAAAGCAGTTTCAATGCCGGTAAGCCCGACCAGGGTCGATAGCCCTGAAATGCGTATAAAATTGCGACGATTAAACATATTTACAATTTATATATTTACAATTTACAAT
>DMFR01000315.1:0-581 GCA_003450125.1 Prolixibacteraceae bacterium
TGGTATGGACTTGGTATATACTTGGTAAAGATTTTCTTTTACTAACTGGTTGTTGTGATTTTTCGGAAACGGACCAGTTGTCGGGAAGCTTCATCCCACAGACTCAGTTTTAAAGCCTTAAAGGTGGAACGCAAATTGATTGGCTTGACATCTTTGAACAGGTCATTTTCGTTTTGACATCGGGCCAGGTTGTAATTGGGTATGCGCGGGCTTAAATGATGAACGTGATGAAACCCGATATTTCCGGTAAACCATTGTAAAATAACAGGTAGTTTCAGAAATGAACTGCCTTGAATGGCTGCGGTCTTATAATCCCAGTCGCCGCTACGGTTCCAGGAAACATCTTCAAACTGATGCTGAATGTAAAACAACCAGAGCCCAATGACATGGGCCACAAAAAGCAGCGGCAGTTCGATGAGAAGAAAAGCCTTTACCCCGATCACGAAACTCATCGCGGCAGCCAAAAGAAAGAGAATGATATTGGTGAAATAAATGTTCCATCGTTCTTTAGGAGTCATTTTTTTATTGGAAAACCTGTTTTGTATTAAAAACATGTACAATGGTCCCACGGTGAACATGAT
>DMFR01000315.1:797-962 GCA_003450125.1 Prolixibacteraceae bacterium
GCGGAAGGCCCGGTAAAAAAAACGGGTTCCCAATGACGAGTTCAAATATTCTTCGACTGTCATAGTCCATACATCGCCCATTCCCCGTTTGTCGAGATTAACAGTGGTGGCGTGGTGTTCAGAGTGATGCTTGTGCCAGGTATAGTAAGGGGTAAAGGCGATTAT
>DMFR01000315.1:1145-9781 GCA_003450125.1 Prolixibacteraceae bacterium
GTTGGCCTTTTTTGACTTGAAGAAAGACCCGTGACCGCAATCGTGAAAGATGATAAATGTCCTGACCAGAAAACCAGAGGTGATAAGGATTAGAAAAAGCGTGAGCAGGTATGAAACTTGTAAACTTTGAACCATTAAATACCACAATATAAAGGTGGGTATCACTGAATTACAGATTTGCCAGATGCTTTTACGTAAATCGGGCTGGTTATATTTCATAATTACCTTTTGCCATGACCGGTCATTGGCTTGAGCTTGATTATTTATGGATGTTTCCATGGTACTTGAAATTTGAAATGTTATTAATTGTACTTTCCTTTTGTCATTAAATCCATCACCGCCAATTAATCAGGATAACAGCCGGTTGGTTGTTACCCAAACACTTTTTAGGAATGAGATTTCAATATAGAATTTTAGATCGGATACAAAGAAAATACACTTTTATTACCGAGAAAAATGGAAGGGATAAAGAGGACGTATTTGGTGGTGAAAGCGGTTTGTTTGTGGTAAATACCAAATAGATATGGCCAATGGCTTTCACCCCTGAAGGTTAAATGGCTTCTTTTAGTTTGAGTAAATATTGCCTGGAGACGGGAATGAGTTCTTCTGATCCTTTTATGGTCAACCAGTAATTGCTGAATTTTCTGTTTAGTTTTTCAATGTAATACGTATTGACGATACAGATCCGATGGCAACGGATAAAATTGGGGTATGGCTTCAGCTGTTGTTCAATGTTCTTTAAAGTACTTCTAATTAATTTTTTCCTCAACTGTTTGTTGTCCATAAATCCAATTTCCACATAGTTATCTGCCGATTTAATAAGGGCAACTGCTGATATCAGCAGATTTAGATTCTCCGTACTATTCTCCGATACAAACTCGATGGATTTATGCAGATAATCATCCTGGAATTTTTTAATGGGCTCCTGAAGGATTTCTTTTCTGATGGATAACAATTCGATCTTTTGCTTTAAGTCTTTCAGTTCATCAGCAATCCCTAAAGCCACGGGAGGGAAAAAACAAATTACAACAATTTTAAACATGGTATAAAACGAGATATTTACAGAACCCACATAGCGTAAGTAAAATGCGAATGCCACGGAACTCAAAACCAGGATAATACCTCCACCCAAATAGGAGAGGAAGACAAGCTCCTGGGGCGTGGGATCCTCGTATTTGATAATCCACAAAAAAGCTGCCCGTGTCAAGGCCATAAACACAAAGACGATGGCTCCCAATCCGGCTACAATCAATAACCGATTGTTGAAATCGAATTGGTCGAGCGGGAAGGGTTGAAAGAATAGCACAAACACAAATACCCCAAAACTGATACTCAGGAAAAGCTTCCGGTCCTCCTTGATAAGAAATAATATTTGCTCCAGTTTTTTATTCATAATCAATTAAGTGAGTCAAAAACAGTTTATAGCACAAAAGGTTGTGGACTTTACGATAATTCGACAGATTTGGTTAATATTTCTGAAGGTTTTCCTCTGGTTTATAAGCAAGATATTTATGTTTTTACAGCCCGATATTATCAATCATTTACTTTTTTGAAGCTGTTTCAACAAATCTTTCATTGATACTTTTATTCAACCATTTTTAGTTTGGGGTACCAATCTTTCCATCCGATTTGCTAATTTTGTAACGACTATGCTAAAACTAATATTCCGCTGATTATGAAGTTCTTCTTTTTGGCCATTTGTATGGCTTTTACTGCCTTGTTTTCTACTGCCCAACCATTCCGAATCAATGAAGTCATGAGCTCAAACGGAGGGGTGATCACCGATATGGATGGTGATACTTCGGACTGGATCGAACTCTTCAATTCAGGGACTACAGCCGTCAACCTGAATGGCTTTGGTCTGTCGGATAAAAAGGATCAGCCATTTGAATGGATATTTCCCGATTACAAGGTAAGTCCAGGTGAATACCTACTGGTCTTTGCCTCAGGAAAAGATCGCAGGATAGCCCCTGTGAACTGGAATACCATCATTTCCAGTGGAGATGATTGGAAATACCTGGTTCCTGTAGCTGAGCCCACTGACAACTGGCGAATCAGCAGTTTCGATGATAGCAGCTGGAAAACGGGTAAAAGTGGTTTTGGCATGGCCGATAACGATGATGCTACCATAGTTACAGTGAATAAATCAATCTTCCTGCGTAAAAAATTCAACATAGATAACGCCGCATCTGTCAGACAATTAATCCTGCATATGGATTATGACGATGGTTTTGTAGCCTACCTGAACGGGGTGGAAATTGCCCGTGCACAAATGGTAGGAAGAGGCGATTTGCCAAGATTTGATATACAGGCTTCAGGCCAGCATGAGGCTTTGATGTACCAGGGAATAGCTCCTGAAAAGTTCGTAATTGCCAATCCGGCTCTTGTATTAAAAACAGGCGAAAATATATTGTCCATACAGGTACACAATGTTGATTTAACTTCTTCAGATTTGTCAGCGATACCTTTCTTGTCTGTAGAAACTACTGAAAAAGCACTGGCCCCAAGGATTGTTTCTGTTTTAGCACTCGGAAATCAGGAATTTCATACCAACTTTAAATTGGATGCTGACGGAGAATCGCTCTATCTGACCAATCCTTTGGGCACCATGACCGATAGTGTCAGGATAGGTGCCTTAAAGATCAATTACTCCTATGGCCGTTCTTCGAAAGATGCAGCCCAATGGGTTATTTATAGTACTTCAACTCCGGGAATAATCAATTCAGGAGAAGAGCTATCGGGAGAAATGACAGGGAAACCTGTTTTTAGTTATCCGGGCGGAGTTTATCCGGCCAGCATGAAAGTGTCTATCAGTGCACCCATTAAGGGAGATACGATATATTATACCACCGACGGTTCGGTTCCTACAGCATCATCATTGAAGGTAGTTGGTGAAATCAATATTCCAACTTCCAAAGTTTTAAAGGCAAGAATTATTAAGGCAGGCATGGTACCGGGCGAAATTGTTACCAATTCATATCTCATTTATGGGAACAGCAAAATGCCTGTTGTTTCTATTTCCATGAATCCTAATGATTTGTGGGATTATAATACCGGAATTTATGTGGATGGTCCCAACTGGACAGCTGATAATCCTCATTTTGGGGCTAATTACTGGCAGGACTGGGAAAGAGCCTGTCATTTTGAATTGATGGAAACTACCGGTAATAAAGTGATTGATGTGGATGCGGGAATCAAAATATTTGGCAACTGGTCAAGGGCCAACCCCCAGAAGTCATTGGCTTTTTATTGCAAGAAAGCGTATGGGTATGATGAGATGAATTATAAAATATTCAACGATAGGCCCTATGATAAGTTTAAAAATGTTGTTTTGCGTAATTCAGGAAATGACTGGAACAATTCGATGTTCAGGGATGGATTAATGTCTGGACTAACTTATGGGTTGAATTTTGACCAGCAGGCTTTTCGTCCTGCAACTATTTTCCTGAACGGCGAATACTGGGGTATCCAGAACATACGTGAAAAGATCAACGAACACATGATCGCTCAGCACCACAGCGATGTGGATGAAAATAATATTACCATGCTTGAAAACGATGGAACTGTAATCGTTGGAAGTGACACTGATTACAGAACCATGATGAGTTTTCTGGCTAGCAATAGCCTTGCTAACCAGACCAATTACACTAAAATGTTGGGATGGATTGATGTCAACAGTTTTATTGACTATTTTTCTTCGCAGATTTACTGTAGAAATGGTGACTGGCCTGGAAATAATATCCGCTTCTGGAAAACCAATGATTTGACAGGCCGGTGGAGATGGATCATGTACGATACCGATGCCATTATGAACCTTTGGGGAGGATCGGTCACTGACAATTCGCTTGCAGCTGCAACAGACCCCAATGGGCCAGGTTGGCCCAATCCGCCATGGTCAACATTGATACTAAGAAAACTGTTGGAAAATACAGGGTTCCGTAACCAATTTGTGAATCGTTTTGCTGATTTGCTTAACTCTAATTTTCTTGCTGATCGGGTGAACAAAGCCATAGACCAAAAACGTGATGCCATAACGGATGAGATTGCCCAACACTTATTAAAATGGAATGGCGGTTCAAAAACCAATTGGCTTAACAATGTTCAGCAAATGAAAAATTTTGCCACTGCACGTCCATCCTATGTGTTTGGTCATATAAAGGGAAAATTCACTTTTCAGAATCAGCAAATCATTACTGCACAGGCAGACTCCATGCAGGGTTTGATACAATTGAATTCACTTAAATTGTCCAATTTCCCGTGGAAAGGTTCTTATTTTCCCGATGTGCCCATTACATTGACTGCACTTCCAAAAGTGGGTTATAAATTTGTCAAATGGAC
Organism: Prolixibacteraceae bacterium; assembly: GCA_003450125.1. GTDB lineage: Bacteria > Bacteroidota > Bacteroidia > Bacteroidales > Prolixibacteraceae > Aquipluma. Next base: position 5,484 of record DMFR01000315.1, read on the forward strand.
AGGAATTACTACAGGAAGCGATTTGGCAACGGTAAAAGTAGTTCCACAAGGCAATATGGTTTTAACAGCCGTATTTGAAAAGGACGGAAATCACTACCAGGATATCGTGATCAACGAAATCAGCTTTAACAATGCTGCTACAGCCGATCCGGGTGACTGGATCGAGTTGACCAACACAGGCCAGTATGATATTGATATTTCAGGATGGAAAGTCACGGATTCAGATCCCAATCATCAGTATATTTTTGCAGCCAGTACCATACTTAAGGCCAACGAATATGTTGTGGTATCCAGCGACCTGATAAAGTTTAACAGTGTATTTACAGGAGTTAAAAATCTATACGGACCTTTCAATTTCGGCCTTAGCAGTACCCTTGATGCTGTCAGATTATATTCACGCGAAGAACAATTGGTGGATGAGGTAAACTATACGAATATCAGTCCCTGGCCTACTTCATCCTTTGATGAACTTTGGTCGCTTGAACTGACCAATCCGACATTGGATAACAATTCGGGGGCCAACTGGGTACTTTCAATAAAAAACGGAACTCCAGGATCGCGCAATACGCCTTATATAGTGGCTGCTGTTGATAATTTGCCCGCTGCTACCAACTCCTCTGTATTGATGCAGAATTACCCCAACCCTTTTAATGAAGGAACTTATATTGAATTTAAATTGCCTCAGCCAGGAGAATACAGGATTTCAATTCTTGATGTCAATGGACGTATTCTCAGGATACTGAAAGGTGAGGATCAAATGGCAACCGATCAAACCATTTATTGGGATGGGAAGGATGATTCAGGGAGAGCCGTTATTACAGGCGTTTATTTCTACCGACTCGAAGCTGCCGGATTGAGAGAAATGAAACAAATGGTGAAAATGAAGTAGGAGAGGAGATAATCAGAAACAAAAAAAAGAGTGTTACGAAAGTGACACTCTTTTTTTGTTTCGATCAAGTCAGAATATCACCTGACCCTACTGTACTCCAACAATCAGTTGAAGCAAACATATTTTAGAAGAATCGGCGGTTTACTTAAGTAAAATAAATTGACTGAAATCTATAACCTATTAACAGAAAGATCAGTAAAAATGGCATTATGAAGGATGGATGGGAATCATTTATTGTAGATAGTTATGTTTTTTAAATTTAATATTGAAGATATATTCTAACATCTATGATGCCGAAAACTGGGAACACAGATAATGATCGCAAAAGGGGTTTGTTGGCAAGTTTTGCCCCAAAGCCTCAGATTTCTAATTAAAATTCACGCTTGTCAATAGCAGGTAATGAATTTTATACCCGTCAATGGTTGCATTGAATATGTAATTACATCTCTACAGCTATAGGGTCTAACCACTTGGCCGATGTGCCGATGATTCAAAAGGACCTTAGAATGGCTGTCTACTACCCGGCTGGCAATTCTGGGTAAGCCTTGCAGGAAGGCAAATCAGGCGCCTGCATCGATATTGTGTTTAGAACAACTTTGACATGAAGCATCCTTTGGGTGGTTAAATGTTTGAAATTAACTGCTTTTTTAGGGACCCCGCAGCAAAGTTACATCAGATAGTCAACTAGATGGGGCCGGATAAAAAAGCAGTGACTGCAAAAACATTCACCTCCATCGAGGTGAGTATGTTTTTGAATCCGTTCGTCAGACGATCATTTTTCGGGAAGCAACAACCCGGGCAAGAGATGACGCCTGACCTTATTAATACAACCTGAAATAGGGTTGAAAGAGTTTCACTTTAAAAACAATACCATGAAAAGAACAATGTTTACCTTAATTTTTGCATTATTTTCCTACACCATTTTATTTGCCCAAGGAAATAAGCTTTTATCTGACTTTGAGAATGGCAAAGTCAATTTCACCGATTCAGTGGCCATCAATCCCAAAGGATCTATGGATACGGCCATTGTTGACAATCCTTTTATGACTGCAGAAAATATGAGCAGCAAGGTATGGCAGTGGAAACGGGTTGATATGACTAAGCTTACTCCGGCAGGAGTTAACGAAATATGGGCTGGCTTTTATGCTAAGTTAAAAAATGAACTTCCTGCAGGATACAACCGTATTGAAGTTAAATATCTTAGAACCAACAATACCTCGCAATTGCGCATGAAAGCTGAAGGAGATGTTAACAAAGAAATCAATCCTGTTACCCCTGCTTCAGCTACAAATACATGGGAAACCCTGGTGTTTGACCTGGCTGGAAACGGGATTGCAAACATTAAGATTTTGAGTTTCTTCCCCGATTATTATGAACCGGTTGATCCTACTGCAGTCAGCTACATTGATGATATCATCGCTTATCAATATCCGACAGCGGTGGATCCAAATCTGCCCAATAAGGAAATCAAGGCATATTATTCAAATGGAGAAATCCGCCTTGAAAATTATGTAGGCCGTGTTAGTGTATTTGATATGATAGGTAGAAAAGTATTTGAAGGCGATGCTTTGGAGGGAAAGCTACGGGTAAATCTGGAGAAAGGCATTTATATCATCAGTACGACAGAGGGTAAGACGAAAATTTCATTGCAATAATAGGTTCATTTCGCAGATCAATTGCCATAAAGTAAAAGGATGGCTGGGTAAACTCAGCCATCCTTTTTTTTTGTATTTTCCGATACAGTACCCGAACAAGGATTTAAACTCCCTAGCAATATGCCAGTAGGATGAACTTTCATTCTCAGGGGCAGTAAATCAAAGGGTAATTGGGCAGAAAAGTTTGCTACTTTTACAGACTTAAAAAAGTTGTACTGAATGAAACTTGAAATACATCCACAGGCAAAAGCCCTGATTTTTGACCTTGATGGTACTTTGTCTGATTCTCTTCCGGTTCATATTGCAAGCTGGCATGTGGTTTGCGAAAAATTGAATTGTACATTTGATGAACATATCCTGGTTGAGATGACCGGGATGCCTACCATCAGTTTTGCCGAGCGGATAAAAAAGGAAAACAATCTGGGGATAGCGGCTGAAGTGATTGTGAAAATGAAACAACAGGAGTTTTGGAGAAATATCAACCACATAAAGCCACATGATGCTGTAATTAAACTGATGAAAAGCGCTCATGGTAAAATTCCAATGGCTGTAGGTACGGGTGCCAGCCGTCAAAGTGCCATGTTGCAGATGAAAGAATTGGAAATTGATCATTTCTTTGAGGTGATTGTAACGGCTGATGATGTTGACCGCCATAAGCCTGAACCGGATACTTTCTTGAAGTGTGCCCAGATGCTGAAGGTGGATCCACATTATTGCCAGGTGTTTGAGGATGGTGAGTTGGGAATGCTGGCCGCCCACACTGCTGGAATGTTATTGACCGATGTAAGGCCATTTGTGACTGGTCCCTTTGCGGCAACTCAAGATTGATACTATCAATTATTGATTTACACAACAATTTCAGTCTACCAAAATGTTACAGTTCCTCTCCGCTTTTCAATCCATAGGTCCATTGTTTCTTGTCATTTTTGTGGGAATGATCGTCAGTCGTAATAAGGCGGTGAACAATCAATGGCTTGAAATACTGAACAATTATGCGCTTTGGATTGGTTTCCCTGCACTCATTTTAGTTGCCTTGTCCCGTCTTGAGTGGAATATGCAGTTATATGGCAACCTGGTAGTATGGAATTCTGCCCGCATTGTTTTTTCCATGCTGATGGTATTTCCTGTATCCTTACTTTTGAAATTGAAAAACAGCACCCGCCGCACTTTGTTTCTGGCTGTGTCTTATGGGAATGTGGCTTATTTAGGCATTCCTGTTTTAAAAAGTGCCTTTGGCGATCATATCCTTCCCGAAGCCACCATGATTTCTGCTGTGTATGTTTTTTGGTTATTTACCCTTGGAATTTTTCTGGTAGAATATTTTGGAGATCACAAAGTGCATTTGCAGGAACTGTTGATCCGATTAATTACAAATCCTTTGCTCATTGCCGTTTTTGTTGGCTTGTTTATCGCAGTCAATCATTTAATGCTCCCTCAAATTGTGATGAGTGGACTGGATATCTTCGCCAATTCGGTTACTGCAGTTGTGCTTTTTTCTCTTGGTTTGTTTATGGGAAAACAACCTGTTGGAAAGCTAATGGATTGGTTACCAGTATTGTCTTTCAGTGTGGTGATTCTTTTTGGGTTGCCCTTCTTGTTTTTGATGGTTTCAAGACCATTTATTGATCTTTCCTATAGTAGGACCTGGATAATGGAATCAGCCATGCCGATGGGTTTAACAGCCTATGCGCTCTGCCTGAAATACAAACTGAATACAGAATTCGCCTCAAGGGCAGTTGTATTAAGTACTTTGC
>DMFR01000315.1:9907-12323 GCA_003450125.1 Prolixibacteraceae bacterium
GTTGTATTAAGTACTTTGCTGGCTTTATTGAGTTTGCCTTTTTGGTTAGTGTTCCTGAATTAGAAATTGTTGGATCTCTTTTTCTATCTCGTGTTGGTTAATTTCTCTTCCAATAAATACAAGAATATTTTCAACTGGATCATAAGGAGTACGTACAGACCCTTCTGTTATGGAGATTGCCCCTCCAACTGATTGTACAATTCCGGTCAACGGATTGTTTTCAAAGTTTACCAGCCCTTTTATCCTGAAAATGGACGTTCTATGAAGTGATGCGAAATAATTGAACCATTCTCCAAACTGGCTTTCATTGAGCAATCCTCCAAAACGAATGGTGATTGTATGAAAATCTGCTATTTCACGTTGACTGTATAAGGGTTTTCTTAATTTCTTTGCCAGTTCATCCTGTAACTGAGGTTGCAGGATGTTTAAATGCATCGAGTCGATGGACGCATAATCCGTTTCAATCACCATTGCTGTCGTATTGAGGGCCTTCACCTTTGTATGGATGCCTTCCATTGTTGGCTGGTCTGCCAGGCTTGCTTTGTTCAAAATGATCAGATCACTGAGGACGACCTGTTTTTGTTGAGTTAACCCACCAAAATATTGATGGAAATTTGTTGAATCAATCAGGCAAACTGTCCCCTTTAATTCGAAGATTCGTTTAAGGTCATCATCTTCATAAAACGGTTTGATAATCGGGCCCGGATCTGCAACTCCAGTAGTTTCGATGATTAGCTCTTCAAGGTGATCATGCTTCTTGACCAGTTCTTGAAGCGCGAGTGAAAACTCATTGTAGATGGTGCAGCAGATGCAGCCATTGTTGAGCTCTACAATGCTTTCAGGCTGGTAATCGGTAATTAGCCTGGCATCTATGGAAACATCGCCAAATTCATTTTCAATCAGCCCAATTTTAACCCCTTTGTTCTGCTTCAGAAGTTGGTTGATAAAAGTTGTTTTACCGGATCCCAGGAAGCCGGTTACGAGCATGACAGGTATTTTGGGTTTTACGGGCAAAATGATTTTTTTTATGTGGTTAAACATCTTGGCTCACCTAAATGTTTGTTGAAAAAATAAACGTATAAGGTGACTGCTGTTATTGCCTGAATATTATTTTAAATGTTGCTTCATTTTATGTCATAAAAATACTTAAATTAGAGTTAAAATCCTTATCTTGTATCAATTAAATAGGCAAATATTCAATTTAAACCATCAATTGTATTCACTCTTTAAATTTGAAATTATGAACAGGTTATTGATTGTTGTGTCTCTATTCCTTGCCATTGTTGCTTGTAAACACACTCAGGAGAAAGCCCCTTTAATTCCGATGGAAGATTTCTTCCGTAATCCGGAGAAAACTGCATTTAGGCTTTCCCCTAATGGGGAGTATTTTTCTTACTTGGCCCCATGGGAAAAACGGCTCAATGTATTTGTCCAGAAAGTGGATGCTGATTCTGCCGTTCGGATAACCTCTGAGACGGCGCGTGATATTGCCGGTTATCTCTGGAAAGGGAATAACCGTGTGTTATTTCTGAAAGATACGGGGGGCGATGAAAATTTTCAACTCTATGGTGTCAATATTGATGGCACAGAACAAAAGGGATTGACTGTATTTCCAAAGGTTCGTACTGAATTGATAGATGATCTTGAAGATGTGGAGGGTGAAGTTATTGTTGGACTCAATAAGAGAAACCCCGAGGTCTTTGATCCCTTTCGCTTAAATGTGATTACAGGAGAAATGACCCAACTAGCTGAAAACCCTGGTAATATTGTTGGCTGGATGACTGATCATGCAGGCAAGTTAAGGTTGGCAACTACATCCGATGGGGTGAATCAAACCATCCTTTTCCGTGAAACAGAACAAGCGCCTTTCAGCCCCATGTTGACTACCAGTTTCAAAGAAACTGTTTCTCCTTTTCTGTTTACTTTCGATGATAAAATGCTCTATACAGCTTCTAATCTAGGCCGCGATAAAACAGCTTTGGTGATCTTTGACCCTGCTACTGCAAAAGAAAAGGAAGTATTGTTTGAACCCAATGAAGCTGACATTGACGGCATTGAGTATTCAAAAAAAGACAAGAAGCTCTTATCCGTTTCCTGGACAACTGACAAGGAAAAGGAGCATTTCTTTGATAAAGATGCTGAGGCGATGAAAAAGAGGCTTCAGGATAAGCTACCCGGTTACCAGGTAACTATTGGCAGCCATAACAAGGCGGAAGATAAATTTATGATCCGCACCTATAGTGATAAGAGCCGTGGCTCCTATTATCTATACGATAAAGCTACAAAAGATTTAACCAAACTGGCCGATTTGAGTCCCTGGCTGAATGAAAAAGAATTGTGTGACATGCAACCTATCTCCTACAAATCGCGCGACGGGTTGACCATTCATGGCTACTTGACTTTACCTAAAGGATAT
>DMFR01000315.1:12390-16505 GCA_003450125.1 Prolixibacteraceae bacterium
TACCTAAAGGATATGATCCGAAAAATTTGCCTGTTGTGATCAATCCTCATGGTGGACCTTGGGCCCGCGATTATTGGGGCTTTGATTCCGAAGTTCAGTTCCTTGCCAACAATGGTTATGCCGTTTTACAAATGAACTACCGTGGCTCTACCGGCTTTGGGAAAGAGTTCTGGCAATCCTCCTTCAAACAGTGGGGGAGAACCATGCAGAATGATATTTCCGATGGCGTGAAATGGCTGGTGGATAAGGGTATTGCAGATCCAAAGCGCGTTGCCATTTATGGAGGCAGTTACGGAGGCTATGCAACACTGGCCGGGTTAACCCTTTCTCCTGATCTGTATGCTGCCGGAGTGGACTATGTCGGTGTTTCCAACATGTTCACCTTTATGAAGACCATCCCCCCTTACTGGAAGCCCATGCTTGAAATGTTCCATGAAATGGTGGGAAACCCTAAAACTGACAGTCTAATGTTGGCTGAAGTTTCTCCTGTTTTTCAGGTCGATAAAATTAAAGCGCCACTGTTCGTTGCCCAGGGAGCCAATGATCCGCGAGTGAACAAAGCCGAATCAGACCAGATTGTAAAAGCGCTAAAGGACCGTGGAATTGATGTGGAATACATGGTTAAAGACAATGAAGGCCATGGTTTCCACAATGAGGAAAACCGGTTTGATTTTTATCGGTCCATGTTGGCCTTCCTGGATAAGCACCTCAAGCCACAGGTCGTCCAGTAAACTGGAAGACTGTTAGGGTAAAAAGAATTATAAAATCAGGGTTTCATCCAAAGTGAAACCCTGATTGCTTTTCATCATTTTAGGTTAATATTGAAAGCCCTTTTGATTGGTTTTGATTTATCGTTCTCTGAAAAAGGTAAATTTACAGTGGAATAATTAATTGACTTTTGTTTGACAATAGAGAGTTTTGGAAGAAGGGTGATGATGCATCTCCTACCAATTCAAAAGCTGTGTAATTCAATCAGAAGTAATAAAAACAGATTAAATAATGGTAATATTGGTTTCAGTTATAGTGGCATTGGTGTTGGTCGTCTTGTTGTTTATGCAGCAGGCCAGTTTTGGGAAAGCAGCCACAGGTGAGCGTTTAAGCCGCATTTTACAATCTTCCACTTATAAGGATGGAAAATTTCAAAACCAGAGTTATACTCCCGATCTGGCAGAGGATGTCAGCATTTTTAAAGTATTGAATGATGTATTGTTTAACCGCAGTATACGGAACAAGCCTGCAGGTAAGCTGCCGTCGCAAAAGACCAATCTTCTAACCATTGACCCTGAAAAGGATGTGATAATATGGTTCGGCCATTCTTCCTGCCTGATGCAGATTGACGGTAAAAAAATATTGGTAGATCCTGTTTTCTGCGGCCATGCTTCTCCTTTTACTTTTATGATGAAAAGCTTTAAGGGAAGTGATGTTTATACTGCTGAAGAAATGCCAGCCATTGATTATCTTATTATTACCCATGATCATTGGGATCATCTTGATTATCAAACGGTCAATAAATTAAAGCCAAAAGTCGGCAAAGTAATTACCAGTTTGGGTACAGGAGCTCACCTGGAATCTTGGGGATTTAAACCAGACCACATTATTGAAAAGGATTGGAATGAACAGGCTGATCTTGGCGATGGTTTCTTGGTCACAGCCACTCCTGGCCGTCATTTCTCTGGAAGGGGATTTCAAAGAAATCAGGCCATGTGGGCTTCATTCGTACTGCAGACTCCTTCAAAAAAGATATTTATTGGAGGTGATTCTGGATATGATACCCATTTTGCCAAGATAGGAAACGAGCATGGGCCATTTGATTTGGCATTGCTGGAATGTGGCCAATATAACAATGCCTGGAGGTATATCCACATGATGCCCGAACAAACGGTTCAGGCAGCCATCGACCTAAAAGCTAAAGTTCTGATGCCTGTACATTGGGCCAAATTTGCCCTTGCCCTGCATGCCTGGGACGAACCCATTGAACGGGTTGCCAAAGAAGCTCACCGCTTGAATAGGCGCATTATTCATCCCATGATTGGTGAGGAAGTGAACCTCAACGAAACTGTTGCAACGGTAGAATGGTGGAAAGGAATTGAACCCTCCAATTAATGCCGCCAGTAACCCCGTTAGTGGCTCCCATTTGATCTGGCTAATTACAGGTCACTTGCAGAGTTCCGCAGCCTTCTCCACAATCTCCAGATCACTAGTCCCTCTAAACCCACTAAATCCAACGGCCAGTTTGGTGCCGTCACGAAGGATGATGGGCTGTCCGCCTTTATATCCCACTAAATCGGGAAGGCTAATCCCAAAGGTATGGTAGTCAATCTGGTCGGTAAATACCATTCGTTCGTAATCGTTGGTCTTGTAACCGGTAATCCAGACCTGACTGGCTTTGGTCCATGCAATTTTAAAGGTTTCCCTTCCCCTGAGCTTGTCAGTGCCGAATATCTTGCCATATACCTGTCCATCCTCGCCGATGATGCAAAGCGATGCTGCGCCTTTTGAGATGGCCAGATCCTCTGGAATTGCCATGTAAACGGGCACCAGCTCTTCGATGCAGGTCATTAATTTTTCAATCTCTGTATTTACCATAGGAATATTTTTTTAGGATTGAGTTTGAATGCAATCATGAACATTCAGCTTTCCAAGACATCGTTTTAAGAATCAAATGTACAGTATATGGTTTACAATATCAATAAAAGGTTTATGAATTGATTATCTAAAAATGGAAGCAATGACCCTATATCTTGATTTGTGTTAGACTAGCAGGGCCTAATCCTGTATGGTCACGATACATCGTGAGCTTAGAATCCTCTCTAACCCGCCATCCTAGGGAGCATGAACATTCAACTGCTCCTGACTGAAAGCTTATTTTTTCATGGTTTCTACAAAGCGAATCAGCCAATCCAGTGTCCCTTCCACATTTACCCACGCCCTGAAATTGTCCATCAAATAATAGGCCGCTTCATTCTCCTCACCGGGACTGTAAAAACCTTGCGGGTTTTGTTTCATCTTTTTTCGTTGGGTCATAAAATCAATTACATAGGGATTGGCCTGGTTGGCCTGGTAGAGCGCTTCATTGGCTTTTTCTGATGGGCCTTGAGTGGCAAATAAATACAGGGCATAATTAAATAGCCAGAAAGTGGATTCTTCATCGGTATATTTCTTATACAACTCAGCAAATTGTTTGTATTTCTTGGTGAAAAGCAACAAGCTTCCCAGCGCATACCTAACCCCTTGATTGTCCCCGGGGTTTAATTTAATGAGCTCATTATACTCATTGATGGCTTCATCATTCCACTCCAAATCTTCAAGGCAATGGGCAAAACCCAATTTAGCGGTCATATATGGTCGGGATTCTATCATCACCCAAAAGCGTCCCTTGTTTTCTTTGAAAAACTGTTCACCCAATTGTCTTTTTCCACTTTCCATGGCTCTCTGGTAAAGCTTCAATGCGCTTTCTGCAATTCTTTCCTGATCAGCCAGGTAGTTCAAGGCCCTGACGTTTTCCGGATCTAATTTTAAGGCTTCCTTTGCCAGTTTCTTGCCTTTTTCCGGAGTAGAGTCATAGGCATTGTACATCATATCATTGGCCTTTTGCTCATTGGTCACACTGGGTGAGACCTCCGGGACCACTTCATCAATCTGTTTGCCAATCACATTTTTGCTGATGAATTCATTGATTTCATCCAGACTGCCGAAATTCTGACTTTGAATATAGTCCAGCAGTCTTTCGGTGTCCATCTGCATTTTCTCAGGACTTACCGGCTTGAATGGTTCTTTGGATTTTCTTTTTGCCATGTTGTATGCGTTTTTCTTTACCAACCATTAAAGTTAGCGATAAATATGAAAATGAGCAACTTTCCCGAAAAATCGGTTGTTGAAAAGTTGATCAAAATGATTGATCGCCTACTTACAATTGAATTTGAACCCTATTGAGATACTACTTTGAAATTTATAAATTCATACAATCAGGGAATGCCATGCGACGATATTGTCACCATTTCCCGCATGGCCAAAGAATAACTATTGGAGTTATTTTTGTCTACTATCAATGTATTATGCTGTCTCTTATACACATCTGACGCTGCCGACGATATGCAGTGTGTAGATCTCGGTGG
>DMFR01000176.1:0-2737 GCA_003450125.1 Prolixibacteraceae bacterium
CAGATAATCGCTTACAGGATTCGGATATACATTGACTGATGGTTGATTTGAAATTGTTTTTGCATCTGTCATGTTTTTCCTTGAAACAGCATAGCCCGGATAATTCAAATCAATCGAATAAAGATTTTTCAATGCGGTAATGTATAAAGTTTTGAAATCCTTACCTCCAAAATCGCAGTCGAATGGTGACTCCGGTACTTCAATGGTCGTAATAGCTACCCCTTGGGGTGAAAAAACCTGGATGCCTATTTCGGTCGAAACGTAAATATTGCCAAAACTATCAATTGTCTCTCCAACTGGTTGGGCAGTAACTCCACCTGTTGTTTTTGTTTTAAGTTCTGCAAAGCTTAATTTGCCCGAAAGGCTGCCGTCAGGAGCCACATCCCAGGAATAAACGTATTTATTACTTCCATCCACCACATAAAGTTTAGTGCCATCCGGAGAAAGTGCTGGCCCGTTTGGCTCTGCCAGATCATCAATTACTCTTTTTACATTTCCTATCGAATCAATGTAATAAACCGCTGTTTTATCTTGTGGAAATATGCCAGGAGTAAAAACAGGATCGCAAAAATAAACACCTCCATTTTTATCTGCAATTAAGTCAATTGGGTTATCAAAGGGTTTGTCATTGTAACTAGAAGCCAGTGTTTTAATGACTTGCCCAGCTTTATTTATCATTATTACATTATAGGAAGCACCGATAAGATTTTCATTCCTATCCAAGGTCAGTCCAGAACAATGGGGTGAATTAGTAGGCCATTTACTGATTTGTTTAGAAATGGGATCGAATTGGTAAATATCAGGTCCGGAAAGAGCATCATCCACAAAAAGTAAAACCGAATCATTAAACCATACAGGGCCTTTTGAATAGGTATACTGATTTGAACTCAACTTTTTTACCGTTGAGCCAACTGGTATGATATCAGTATGAGTGTCTTGTGCTTTTACTCCAAATTGCCCAAAAACGAAAATGGTTAATACAACCATGAATCGTATCATTGTAAAATAATTTTTCATAATACAAATATTAAAATGTGTAAATCAACTGGAATTACAATAATGTCATATAGACGATTGAGAGGATTAAAGGCCAAGGGCCTTTTTTATATACATTTGAATACATATTAAAATTAATAAATACTGATTTTAAATGCAATAGCACAAACGTGTCATTTTATAAAGCATAGAAAGTGTAACATTTTTGAAGAATCCCCAACGATAAGGATAATGGAAAATAGTTCATGGATAATTGCCTCATGCAGAATTAATCCGTTAAATTTATAGAACTTTACACTGGAAGAAAATTGATTTTAAATCATGTTAAAAGCTTGAATGGCTGATCTATGAAAAGACTGATCTATATTGTTCTGATATCCTTTTTCACCACTCAGGTGTTGGCTCAGGGTGTTGCAACTGATACCACCCCTTATCTGCTTGCCGGTAATATGGACAATTATTCAGCCTGGTCTTTTTCAAAACAAGCTGGAACGATTGGAACGGTAAGCAATTATATGGGGCTAAATGGAAATGGGCTGCTGGTCAATTATACCTTCCCATCTTTGGGTGGATGGGTCAATCTGGAAATACCGGTTGGCAGTTCTTTCACCAAGTCCAATCCATTGGTATTTTTCATTTATTCGACCAATTCTACGGATAATCTTGAAATCAAATTCATCGATCAGGATGGCTCAGTTTTCATGGTAAAACCTTCATTGGGTAAATATCCAGGGGGGTGGAATCATGTGACCGCTTATCTGAGCAACACCAACTATGCATGGGGTGGAAACACCACATTTGATATCCCTTCCAAGTTTTCACTTGCTATTTCAGGTTCAGCTTCAAGCAGTGGGACTGTCTACTTTGATGAAATAGGCATAGGAAAACCCGGATTGGCTTCTTCATTTCTACCCACCATTGACCCTGATAGCCAGTTAGCTGGAATAGGCTTTGCCCAAAGACGCGACAATGCCATCAATCCTGAAGACCCCTTGGTGTTGAAGTATTTAGAAGCATTGCAAGACCAGGGCACTGTTGCCGGGAACTTGGTGCCCACTTACCTGGAAGGAGCACAGGCACAAACATTCAACAATTGTCTGGTTGCCTTGGCCTATCTTGTGAAAAATGAAAAAGAACGCTGTGAACGCATCCTTGACTTTTATCTGAATGCCACCGACAGCGCCAATATGGACAGCCTGAAGCAAAATTTCTTCTATAAAGGGCAAGCCAGGGGATTTTACCAGGAATGCGATATCCATACCTTAACAGCCATGGGGGCAAAAAACAGGTGGATAGGCGATATGGCCTGGCTATTGATAACCAGCAAGAACTATGAGAAAAAATACAACTCATCAAGGTATGACTATCTGATACAAATCATAAAAGACTTGTTCCTTTCATTTTACAAGGACGCAGCCACAGGTGGATATATTCAACATGGATGGGAAAATGGCGATGCAAACCTTCATGAGGACTATGGTCATCATGAGGGTAATATTGATTGTTATGTAGCCATGAAGCTTTGTGGAGAGGATTTTTACGCCCACAAAATCAAAATATGGCTTGATAGTCAATTGAACGGGAATACTGCACTGCCGCTTGATTTATATACCTGGCGTGTATTGGCATTTGGTGCAATGGTTGATGCGTACACCTCGCTTTTGAATATTCCTGAATATGATTTTCGATATCGTAAAATAATAAATGTCAATGGGATGAATGTGATGGGTATGTATAGTTC
>DMFR01000176.1:2940-13142 GCA_003450125.1 Prolixibacteraceae bacterium
GGTATGTATAGTTCCCCCGATATTACCATTCAGAATTTCTGGAACGATGGTACAGGTCATATCTCCTGTGCCTTTCAGGCCTTTGGGGATCAGCAAAGGGGCTACTTTTATGCCAACCAGCTGGATCCACTGCTGGTCAGTCAACTGATCGGAACTGAAACCACCCACGGCATGCCCTATACCTTGAATACCCAAGGCTATGCAGGCGTAAATACCTCTGTAGCTGTGGCTTCTTCCTCCGCCTGGTATATCCTGGCCAAGAATGGCTGTAACCCTTTCTTATCTGAAAACTTTAAAGACAATCTTACCAATTCTGATTATAGCCTTGAAAATAACTCGTCCAAATTGAAGGTATTTCCCAATCCATTTACCACTACAGTTACCATCAATTATCAGTCAGGCTGCAATTCAAAAACCCTTCTAAATATCTTTGATAGTGAAGGACAGAAAGTTAAAACCATCGAAAATGCAACTTCTCAAGATGGGAATTACACCTTTACATGGGATGGGACAGCCTTTCAAGGTAAGAAAGTGAATACTGGTATCTACCTTGTTCAGCTGTTATCAGGTCAGCACATTGAAAATGCCCGCGTTCTGTATATCAAAAAATAATTTAAATTTTAATTGAAATATTCATTTTGCTGAATAAACTAAATTCGCTAACTTAGTATATTCATGAGCGATAGCATCCATTCTTTCAATAAGAGAATCTGCATAATTTACGGGAATAATCAATTAACTAAATTAATTTTCGTATGCAAAATTCAATCGAAAGTTCAACCCATCCCCATTCTTCCTTTTGGTGGAAAAGAGGATTAGCCCTGATCCTTATCCTCGAATTTTCCGTCCTTATCTGGGTAACTACAGGCAGTTACTACAGGAAATCAAAGCCTCCAATCCCTGAACAGGTGGTTGACAATATGGGTCAAGTGGTATTCACCGGAACCGACATCCTCAATGGACAACAGGTCTTCCTGAAGAGGGCCCTGATGAATAACGGAACTTTATGGGGGCATGGTGCGTATTTGGGGCCTGATTTTTCTGCCCAATATCTGCACAATCTTGCCCTCGATGTCAGGAATTATATTGCTGTTCAAAAGTACAATACTGTCTATGCAGAGCTTGCCCCGGAACAGAAAGAATCAATGATAAGTTTAACACATGACTTTTTGGCCAACAATCGTTACAATGCAGGCAATCAACACCTCTTGTTCACCGATCCCGAAACCAAATCGTTTAAAGATCAGATTTCCTATTGGAATGATTATTTCCAAAAATCTCCTTCAAACCGTGGATTGCCCTCTACATTGATTGTAGACCAGGAAGAATTAAGGCAGTTGACTTCCTTTTTTGCCTGGGCTGCCTGGGTAACTACTGCAAACGCCCCGGGCAGGAACTACTCCTATACCAATAACTTTCCATATGAGCCCCTGATCGGAAATGGTCCTTCAAGTGCGGCTATTCTATGGAGCGGCCTTAGCCTCATATTCCTGCTGGCAGGCACGGGCCTTATCCTGTTTCTCTTTGGCCGCTTTCATTATCTTGGCTGGCATGGGGTATTGGACTTGGGACCTCCTCAAATGATACCGGGTAATCCAACTGCCATTGAACGGGCATCCATCAAGTTTTTTGTGGTTGTTGTTTTCATCCTCTTGTTTCAGACTTTTGCCGGTGCGGCAATGACTCATTATTTTGTCGAACCCGAAGGCTTTTACGGTTTTAAACTATCTTCATTACTTCCATCCAACGTTCTGCGCTCCTGGCATCTGCAGTCTGCTATTTTATGGATTGCCACAGCCTATATCGGTGGAGGCCTGTTTGTTTCATCACTGCTCTCCAAACGGCAACCCAAGGGACAGGTGGCCTTGATCAATTTTCTCTTCGTAGCCCTTGCCATTCTGCTTGTTGGAAGCCTTTTGGGTGAATATATGGGAGTTAAGAATTTGTTGAAAGATGTATGGTTTTGGTTGGGAAACCAAGGCTGGGAATACCTTGAAATAGGTCGTGGCTGGCAGTTTCTAATGGCTATTGGCCTAATACTATGGGCTTTCTTGCTTTTCCGAACCGTCAGACCTACCAAAAGTGAACCCGACGACCGGGAATTGAAGACCATCTTCATGTTGGCAGCTTTTTCAATTCCATTTTTTTATCTTCCTGCTTTCTTCTTCGGGTCTTCGACCAATTTCTCCACCGTTGACACCTGGCGCTTCTGGATCATCCATCTTTGGGTAGAAGGTTTTTTTGAGGTATTCGCCACGGTCATGGTAGCCATCATGTTTTACAAATTAGGACTTGTTGCCAGGCAAACTGCTACCCGTATCATTTACCTCGATGCTGTTTTGTTCCTGGGAGCCGGTATTTTAGGAACCGGGCACCATTGGTACTGGAATGGCCAGACAACCGCTTCTATGGCCATTTCTGCCTGCTTTTCGGCATTGGAAGTCGTGCCATTAATTCTGCTTACCCTTGAAGCTTCAGACTTTGAAAGATTGATGCGCAAAAGGACCGATGAAAATGGAAACAAGATCGACTTTCCCCACAAATGGACCTTTTATTTTCTGATCGCCGTTGGAGTATGGAATTTTATTGGTGCCGGAATATTTGGCTTTCTGATCAATCTTCCAGTGATCAGTTATTATGAAACAGGGACAAACCTTACGCCCAACCACGGCCATGCAGCCTTGATGGGAGTATTTGGGATGCTTGGAATAGCTTTTCTTATTTTCGCCATCAGGCAGGTCTCTACGGCTGAAAACTGGAGACGCATTGAAAAATATGTGAAAATATCCTTTTGGGGCCTGAATCTCGGTCTTGCCGGAATGGTCATTTTACAGTTGTTTCCCAGCGGGGTCTTGCAATTACTGGATGTAATCAACAATGGATACTGGCACGCCCGCAGCCTTGAATTCTCCGGTCAGCCGCACATGATTAACCTGGCCTGGATGAGATTGCCAGCTGACGTCACCTTTATGGTAGTGGGTGTAATCCCACTTTTGATCGCTGTGATAATGACATATTTCAACATGCGGAAAGCTCAAAAATAACAAGAGATCCAGCGTTTTTTAAAACGCGGAAGTATTTCATAAAGTAATTGGAACTTTTTATTGTCGTATTTCAAATCAGCGGAATGCCGATAAAACAATTTTAATTCATATCAAATAATAGAACGCGGATTTAACGCGGATTTGCTCCCGGCAAGTCGGGACGGATAAAAAAAGCCGCAAAGAATTGGGACTTTCAATAGCCCGTGTTAAAGATCCGGATACGAAGTATCATAAATCCGTTTTCAATCCACTAAAACCGTGTAGATCCGCGTTCTATTTTCTTTTTATTCCATATAGCGGGCCAGTTTTTGAAGTGATAACCGCGTTCCAGTTTTGTTGTCCTCTGGTCGGATGCCAGGGGGAATGTTACTAAATACGATGGTCACCTTTGTTGCATTATCTTTATTTTCAAATAAAACCTCCATGATCATCTCTCCCCATAAAGCCGGATTCTCAGAATCAAAGGTGATTGCCTGGACAATTCTTTTCGATGGAAAAAGTTCCAGAAACCGTGCTGTATAGCGGTCTTCCTTCCTGGAAGTCTTCCCACGGTCTTCTTTTTCTGAAGGAGGATAGAAGAGCGACATCTCATATCCTCCGCCTACTTTAAGCTCAAAATGATGAACCTTGCCGGTCATTTCTCCGGGGGCCATCCAAATGGCCAAAGCTTTAGGATCTGTAAATGCCCGGTACAACTTTTCCGGTGAAGCCTTGATCACTTTCCAGTTTCGCGTTGTCGCATGATCATTTTTCGATGCTTTGTCCATTCTGTAAGCCAGGTCAAAAAAATAATTCAATATACAGGTATAACCATCATTCAGGTATTTGGTTTTAGTCCCCTGATGTCTTTTTACTGTATTCTAAAAAGCCAATATCCCTATATGGATGATACCTTCTTGTTATCTTCTTCGGAGCTCGTACTTCGCTCGTACTAATCTCGTACTTATTTTGTATATGTTTTGATATTCAAGCTAAGTATGATTTAAGTATAAATGAGGTAAAAACATAGAGGAGGATAACAAGAGGATACCTCACGTTATAGGACCCTGTTGTTCGATAAAACGATAAGAAATTCGGGTGAATAAGATTTTGAAGGTTTAATTGGATCACCTGGCTTGCAAACTAGATAAATTAAAAATAAGGTTAAAATATTCATTACCAATGAACAATGAGTGTGTCAATATTGTTTTACCAGAACATTTTTATTAAAAATGCAACTTTGATTGAGGTCATTTTTTGTGCAAAAATTGAGGGTTTTACTAGCCCCGTTAAACCTTCGTGCGCGAAAAGGGAACAATAAACAGACATTGCATAAATTGATAAATAAGTATGGGGTAGTCAAGGTAACTTGTAAATACAAACTAAAACTAAAATCCGATGAACACAAACAGACTTTCAATGACACTCGCCGCAGCGTTGAATGAGCAAATGACCAAAGAAGCACACGCATCGCAAATCTATCTGTCCTATGCCTCATGGGCTGACCTCCAGGGATTTGAAGGCATCGCTAATTTCCTTTTCCGTCATGCGGAGGAGGAACGAAACCACATGATGAAAATACTGAAATATATTTTGGACCGGGGCGCTGAAGTAAAAGTCACTGCCATTCCTGCCCCTCATCCCAACCCATTGAGCATCAACAATTGTTTTGAAAAAATATTTGAGCATGAAGTTGAAAATACCAAGGCCGTTTATAGCCTGGTAAAAATGAGTTTTGAGGAAGATGACTGGTCAACCTGGAATTTTATGCAATGGTTTGTAAAGGAACAGATTGAAGAAGAAGCCCTTGCCATGAGCTTACTGGATAAGATAAAAATAGCAGGTGGTGAAAAGGTAAGCAATGAAGCATTGTACACGTTGGACAGGGACCTGAAAGATGCTCCCGATAGCGTGGAATCACCCCAGGAAGCTACGGCAGAAAAACCGTAAATTATATGAATCAAATATCCTTATATCCACTTCGTTTTGAGCCGATCTACCAATACCGGCTATGGGGAGGTCGTCAATTGTCTAATTTGCTGACAACACCTCTTCCCGGAAATGATCCTATCGGGGAAGCCTGGCTGCTGAGCGACCGGGAAGACCATCAAAGCATTATTGCTGATGGACCCCTTAAAGGTAATGGAATCGGTCAATTGATGAAGTCCCAAGTACTCAGGAAAGAATTATTGGGAAAATTGGCAGGACGGTTCACACGCTTTCCCTTATTATTAAAGTTTCTTGATGTCCATGAAATGCTTTCGGTTCAGGTGCATCCTTCAGATAAACATCCTGAATTACTTCCTCCGGGCGAGAGCGGAAAGACTGAAGCTTGGGTAGTATTGGAAGCAGGGCCGAACAGCAGGATTTATGCAGGTTTAAAACAAGGTACAACAATCGAAACCCTCAGGCAGGCCATCCGGGATGGGGCAGTGGAGGATCAATTGGAAAGCTTTATCCCCAAGCCAGGGAATAGTGTATTAATAACAGCAGGTACTGCTCATGCCCTGGGGGGTGATGTGGTAGTTTTTGAGATTCAGCAGAACAGCGATGTGACTTTCCGACTGTATGACTGGAACCATATAGATCCAAAAACAGGTAAGCCCAGGGAACTACAAGTGGATCAGGCAATGGCCTGTATTGATTATTCTGAAGGAGCAGTAAGTCCGGTGATGCCGGTAGTTGAAGAGGTAAAGCCTGTGTTGCGGGAACGTATTCTTCATTGTGATTATTTTATCGTTTGGCGGCTAAACGGAGAATTGCAATTTAAGGTTGGCAAAGCAGATACACCGCATATATTGGCTTGCATCTCAGGTGAGGGACAATTGGAGCACAATGGCAACATGTATGCGATTAACAAAGGGGATGTGATACTTCTACCAGCTATCGTGGGAGAATGTATATGTCACCCAAACGGCACGATCACTTTGTTGGAAATCTCAATACCGGAAGGAGCATAAGTCATGAAAAAGCTGATCGTATTTGATCTTGATGGCACGCTTGCCGTAAGTAAATCTCCACTCGATGAAGAAATGTCAAAGTTGCTTGGAGAGCTTCTGGGTGTTGCAAAGGTATCCATTATTTCAGGGGGTAATTGGCCCCAGTTTGAAAAGCAGGTACTCTCGAACCTTCCATCAGATGACAGCAGGAAGAATCTTTTTCTTCTTCCTACCTGCGGTACAAAGTTTTATAAATATGAATCAGATTGGACTGAACTTTATTCTGAAGACTTCACCAGGGAAGATAAAGAAAAAATAATCAATTCATTTAAGCAGGTGATGACTTCTACCGGATATAAGGAAAAAAAGGTATGGGGTGATATCATTGAAGATCGAGGAAGCCAAATTACCTTCTCGGCATTGGGGCAGCAGGCTCCCATTGAAGAAAAGAAAAAATGGGATCCCGATTTCTCAAGGCGCAAGAAGATGAAAGCGTTACTGGATACCCTTATCCCCGAATTTTCAGTGAGCCTTGGGGGCACAACTTCTATTGATGTCACCAAACCAGGAATAGACAAGGCTTATGGGATAAGAAAACTTAGAGACACGCTGGGTATTTCGATTCAGGACATGATTTTTATCGGAGATGCATTGTTCCCGGGAGGGAATGACCATCCTGCTACAGAAACTGGTGTTGTCACCATACAAGTCAGAGATCCACAGGAATCAAAACGGGTGATTGAAGCGATCATCGCTTGTTTGGAAGGCTGACGAAATAGATATACCTAAAAGGAGGATAACTTATGAGTGAGGTTCAAATGAAAAGATTGGGGATAATCATGGAGCCCGAACCTGGCAATCCCATGGAGGTGGAAGGGGTATTGAATCCGGCAGCTATCAGGGGCTCTGATGGAGAACTTTACCTTTTCCCTCGTCTTGTGGCCAAGGGTAATTATTCACGTATCGGCATTGCCAGGGTAAAGTTTAATAAAGATGGAAATCCCGTTGGTGTTGAAAGGCTTGGCATTGCCCTGGAACCTGAAACCGATTATGAACGGCGACCAGATGGCAGTGGTGGATGCGAAGATGCCCGTATCACTTTTGTGGAGCCTCTTGGGCACTACATCATGACTTATACAGCATTCTCGCCCAATGGTCCCCGGATTGCCATGGCTCGCTCAAAGGATCTTTTCCACTGGCAGCGTTTAGGCCTTGCAACCTTTGCCCCTTATCAAGGGATTGAGTTCACCAATGTGGATAACAAAGATGCCAGTCTTTTTCCTGTAAGTATCCCTAATCCCACTTTGAATCCGGAACTGGCTATCCTTCACCGGCCACTATTCCCTGGTACACGACCTGAGGAAACCAAGCATCATCCTACTTCCCGGGAATTGGATCTGGACAGGGAAAGTATCTGGATTTCCTATTGTCCTATTGCACCTAAAGACCATGAACCCATCCGTCATGGACAATTTACTTCTCATCAAAGATTGGCCTCTCCTGTAGCACCTTGGGAGAGGCTCAAAATCGGTGGAGGAACTCCGCCCATACATTGCAGGCATGGATGGCTGATTGTTTACCACGGCGTTTGTATATGGCCCGAACCAGGCAATGAAGAACATGAGCTGTGCTATTCTGCCGGGATGATGGTTCTCTCAAGGGAACATCCACGCGTTATCCGCTTTCGTTCAGAAGAACCGGTGTTATCGCCCTCTTTGCCCAAGGAACGCAATGGAATAATCCCCAATGTCGTTTTCCCCACTGGAATAGACAGGCGTGATGATCTTGGTTTACCTGATCGGTTTGATGTTTATTATGGAATGGCCGACAGCCGCATTGGTGTTGCACGCCTGGATATGCCCGAGGTCTTGAGGCATGGAGGAATGGCTGATCCCCCGGGAGCTAAAGTATAATGCGGCTAATATTTATTAACAGAAAATATGAAACCAATTGATCGTCTATCCTGTACAGGCAAACAAAAAGCAACTAAAAGTTTCAGGTTCAAAGATCAGATTCCAAGTTGCTTGCCGATCGAAGGTTACCAATCACTCAATTAAAACTTTGTAATTGGAACCTGAAACCTGAAACCTGGAACTTTAAACTTTAAACTTTAAACACATGAATATAGAAGAAAAATGCATCAATACGATTCGCTGTCTTGCCATGGATGCAGTAGAGAAGGCCAAATCCGGGCATCCTGGTACACCTATGGCATTGGCGCCGGCAGCCTATGTTCTATGGATGGAGCATATGCACTATAATCCTGCCAACCCGAAGTGGTTCAACCGGGACCGTTTCATCCTTTCAAATGGTCATGCATCGATGCTGCAATATGCCATTTTACATTTGGTAGGATATAACATTTCTCTGGGAGACATCAGAAACTTCAGACAATGGGGTAGCATCACCCCTGGTCACCCGGAATTGGGACTTACTCCCGGCATTGAAATCACAACCGGCCCACTGGGACAGGGACTCATGAATGCAGTTGGTATGGCCATTGCTGAAGCGCACCTGGCAGCCCTGTTTAACACCAATGAGCATGCCGTAGTTGATCATTATACCTATGTGTTCTGCAGCGATGGTGATTTTATGGAAGGTGCATCCCATGAAGCAGCTTCCATAGCAGGGCATTTGGGACTGGGGAAACTCATTGTATTGTACGATGATAACCACATTACCATCGAGGGGAACACATCACTTACCTATTCTGATGATGTGGCCAAACGGTTTGAATCCTATCACTGGCATGTTCAGAACCTGGGGGATAAAGGAAATGATCTTCATGAGATCTCTGGAGCATATACAAATGCCAGGGAAGTAACTGACAAGCCATCGCTGATCATCCTCAGGACACATATCGGGTATGGATCACCCAATAAACAAGATACTTCTGATGCCCATGGCTCACCTCTGGGGGCAGAGGAGATCAAACTGACCAAGAAATTCTATGGCTGGCCGGAGGATAAATCATTTTGGGTGCCTGATGAGGTGAAAGCCCATATGAATAGAGCCGTTGAAAAAGGAAAGAAGCTGGAAGAAGAATGGAATAAGCGAATGGAAGATTATAAGAAGGCGCAACCTGAGCTGGCCAGACAATTCGAAAATTCACTGCGCCAGGAATTACCAGCAGGCTGGGATAAGGATATTCCGGTATACCAACCTTCTGACGGACCAAAAGCTACAAGGGAAATATCTTCAGGTTTCCTTAATGCGGTTGCGGCTCAGTTACCCTGGCTCATGGGTGGAAGCGCTGACTTAGAACCTTCAACCAAGACATTGATCAAATCATCCGGTTATTTTGAAAAGGGGAATTACGCCAACCGGAACATGGACTATGGTATAAGGGAACACCTGATGTGTGCAGCCAGTTCAGGGATGAGTGCACATGGGGGTATTCGTCCTTATGCAGCCACCTTTTTCATTTTTACAGACTATGCAAGGCCTGCAATACGTCTTGCCTGTATCAGTGAGTTACCTGTCATTTACGTGATGACACATGATTCAATAGGGTTGGGGGAAGACGGTACGACGCATCAGCCAGTTGAACACCTTGCTTCATTTAGGGCCATGCCCACAATCTGCGTTATTCGTCCAGCTGATGCCAATGAAACCGCCTATGCATGGAAATCAGCCATTCAAAATACAAATGGCCCTACCATGCTGGTATTGACCAGACAAAAGTTGCCAATTATTGACCGTAACCGTTATGCATCTGCTGAAGGGTTAATGAAAGGGGCATATATCCTGTCAAAGGAACAAGGTCAGAAGCCGGCAATTCTGTTGATTGCCACTGGATCGGAAGTACAACTGGTACTGGAAGCCCAGCAAGAACTTCAGAAAGAATCTATTGATGCCCGTGTGGTAAGTATGCCAAGCTGGGAATTGTTCAGGATGCAGAAACAGGAATACCAGGATCAGGTGTTGCCACCTGAAATAAAAGTCAGGCTTGCCGTGGAGGCAGCAACTCCCCAGGGATGGGACGAATGGGTTGGTGATCAAGGCGATGTAATTGGCATCTCAAAATTTGGAACCAGTGCTCCCTATCAGGATATCTACCAGCACTATGGCCTTACGGTGAAAGACATTGTGGAAACAGTAAAAGCGATGGTAGGGAAAAGGTTAAAGGTTAAAGAGTTGGATGGTTAAATGGTTAAATTGTTAAATTGTTAAAAAGAAAAAAGAAATATTGATATGCACAGCACTTATTGCTGGGTAATCCGTGTAATCCGTTTTAATC
>DMFR01000176.1:13258-13694 GCA_003450125.1 Prolixibacteraceae bacterium
CGTTTTAATCCGTGTAATCTATTTAAAGATGAAAATAATTCTCGCGTCCGATCACGCAGGCTTCAATTATAAGACTTTATTGATAAGGTACTTGCGTGAAAAAGAATATGAAGTTCTTGATCTGGGTGCATTTAACGAGGAACCTTCAGACTATCCGGATCATGCCGCAGATGTAGCAGATGCATTACTCCAACATAAAGCCGGAAAAGCCATCATCATTTGTGGAAGCGGGGTAGGGGTATGTGTGGCTGCCAATAAATTCAAAGGGATACGGGCGGGGGTATGCCATGATACTTATTCAGCACACCAGTGTGTTGAACATGATAATGTGAATGTTTTATGCCTTGGCCAACGCATTATTGGGATTGAATTGGCCTATGAAATCGTTGATGCATTTATCAATGCAAAGTTCTTAAATAAAGAGCGCTATCTCAGG
>DMFR01000177.1:0-13956 GCA_003450125.1 Prolixibacteraceae bacterium
ATTACACAGATAGACACAGATTATTCTTATTTTTTTAAATTTGTGTTCATTTGAGTAATCTGTGTCTATCTGTGTAATCTGGGGTGAATTATTTTGTGACTTCGTGACTTCGTGTTTAATTTCTTTTTCCACCAGGTGAATATAGGGGGAAAAATAAAGTCTTTCCTGAAAACTAAATTATTTTTGTCCAAAAATAATGAAACCCCATGGCAAACGAACAAAAACATTTCACCGAACACGACCGCATCTTCTATTCCGATGGGTTCCAGCTTGCACAATCAGCCATTGAGCAGGGGCTTTCCAATGCCACCTTGTTTTCGGCCATTGAGTCGCTGTATGCGGCCATCGATGGGTTGAATGATTCGGTGCTTGCTTTGGCTCAAAGGCAGAACATGCCGGTTGCCTGTCACAAAGGCTGCCACTGGTGCTGTCACCAGGCGGTATATGCCAATTCGTATGAGCTGCATTATTTGTCCGAAAAAATAAAATCCCGGTATTCCAAAGAAAAGATTTCAGGGTGGATCAAAGCCGCCGAAGAGAAGTCTGCTGCCACTTCCCCCATGACTGAAGAGGAGGTTGCAAGCTATAAATCGCCTTGTCCCTTGCTTGAAAACGGGGCCTGTTCAACCTATGATGCCCGTCCCATGGCCTGTAGAATTTACCTTTCTACCAATCTGAATACCTGCCTTGAATTTTACAGGCATCCGGAGAATAAAATCAATTATCCGGCCCTGATCGACTTCCCCTTACGGGCAGGGCGCATGATGAATGAAGGTTTCATGGCTGCACTCAAAGGCCATGGTATCCAAACCGCCGAATTCAGGCTCGAGGAAGGCTTGAGAATTGTATTGAAAAATGATCAGCTCATTTTCGGAAAATAATTCGCCTTGCCCTTAACCATTTAAGTTTGAATTAAACCGTTTCAACAATGTGGAGTGAGCTTTGAATGGCAGCCTTGTCGTTCAAAGTTTACTGTAAGCTTTTTTGGAATCATCCTATTTTTAAATTCACCTGAAGATACACTGCATACAGGCCCGTAAAAACAAACCACCTCCACCTTTCTACTAACTTTTCCGGCTTCGATACCATGCACTTTCACCTTGGTTTTCGAGTATAAATTGTCCTGTCATTGCTTTATCTTATTCGAAGCTTATTCGAAGGTTATTCGAAGGTTATTCGAAGATGATTCGAAGATATTCGTTTAATCTTCGAATAGCTTTCGAATAGCCAATGAATAATTTTCGAATAACCATTGGCTATGGCATATCAAATATAGTATACCATCAAGTAGGAAGACAAATTTCATATCAGCCATAAAAGAGAATTTTTAAGATCATCGCTTGAAAGAGAACTGCTCCATTCCAAAAATTATGAGGGAAGAAAAATGGTTGCGGGAGAAAACAAATCATGTCAATCCCAAGTCTTTTCGATAAAAGTTTATCACCTTTACATTGAAATTAACGAAACCAAACTTTTGAATCAGCAAGCCTTTAAATCAATGATAATGAGCAATAAAGAAAGTATTTCATCAAGAATATTTTTATTGAAAACTGCGGTATTTGCAGTTTTTGTAATACTGAACCTTGTATCTTATGGTCAGGACTATGTCCTTCCGCTGTACAAGGGAGAAATTCCCAATTCAAAAAAGACGGGACAAAAGGAGAAAATAGCAAAGAGCGACATCATCCTGATCAGCAATGTGCAGGATCCGGATATCGCGGTTTATCTTCCCAGTAAACGCTTTGCCACCGGTCAGGCAGTGGTGATCTGTCCCGGAGGCGGTTACTGGGTACTGGCCTATGACCTGGAGGGTACCGATATTGCCCGTTACCTCAATTCCATTGGCGTGGCAGGCATTGTTCTGAAATACAGGCTTCCCACTTATGGAAATTGCGTGGAACCTCATAAAGCGCCTTTGATGGATGCCCAGAGGGCCATGCGCATGGTGCGTTCGAACGCCAAGTCATGGAACATTGACAGTACCAAGATTGGGGTCATGGGCTTTTCTGCAGGGGGTCACCTGGCTTCAACGCTGGGCACTCATTTCGACTATGGCAACAAGAACTCGACTGATGTAGTGGAACAGCAGAGCTGCCGTCCTGACTTTATGGTGCTGATGTACCCGGTCATTTCATTTACCGACAAATGTACCCATACCGGTTCGCGTGATGCGCTATTGGGCAAGGATGCCGATCCAACATTAATTACCTATTATTCCAACGAGTTGCAGGTTCAGGATGATACCCCTCCGGCATTCCTGGTCCATGCCGATAATGATAATGGTGTGCCGGATGAAAATTCACTGCTCATGTACCAGGCGCTTCGCAAGAAAAAGATATCGGCTGAATTGCATATCCTCTCCGAAGGGGAACACGGCTTTGGGCTTGGGGGCCAAAACAATCACATCTCCGCCTGGAGCAATGATTTAAAGCTTTGGCTGGGTTGGCTGAATCAGAAAAAGAAATAAAAAGAGAAATAGATAGAACGCTGATTTATAAGAAGAAAAAAAAAGAACACTGATTTTACTGATGTAACGGATTTACACTGATCTTTTATGTAATACAAATAATCTGTTACATCAGTAAAATCAGTGTTCTTTTTTTTTTTTCTATAAATCAGCGTTCTATTTTATAATAGTTTTTCCCGGATTTTAAATTCTTCAAGGTCGATCAATGAGAAATATTTTCGGATCACCTCTTCATCGTAATCGGTACTGTGATTCATCTGGTTCAGTATATCGCGCTGTTGTTCCAGCAGTTGAAGGTAAATGCTTTGAAAGTTTTTCAATGGATCTCCCTTTTCGGTATTTATTTCCTCTACTTCCTGGTTGAAAAAGTTAAGGTCAATCTTGAGCTTTTCGTACAGGATGCCCAAATGTTCATTCAGGTTCCTTTCTTCACCATATTTCTCATCCAGGAATTGAAGTGAGCCATGTGCAATTTTCCTTTGAATGATAATCTCCTGTTCAGGGGTTGATTTAGCCTTGGATTTGTCCTCTGGGTTTACTTTTCGGATCACCCATGGAAGTGTTAATCCCTGAAAGACCAAGGTAACCAGGATGACAACAAAGGTGATAAAGAGAATCAGGTTGCGGTGAGGAAAGGGTTGTCCATTCCAAATGACCAGTGGAATGGAAAGTGCAGCTGCCAGAGACACCACTCCACGCATTCCTGCCCAGCCCAGAGCGAGTGGGCCTCTCCAACCAGGATTAGGATCTGCCACCACAATAAAATGACTCATGAACCGGGTAAAAGGAGAAGCTGCCAATGTACAAATCATTCGGGTAACAATCAGTACCAGGGAGATGGCCAATCCATAGCCTATTGCGGAGAGCAGACTGACCTCTCCCATTTGCTGCACAATGGAGGGCAGTTGGAGGCCAATGAGTAAAAAGATCAGGCCATTGAGAACAAATCCCAATACATTCCATACGTTTATTCCCTGGAGGCGGCTTTGGTAAGTCAGCAGGGTTTGTCGCTTACTGGATAGGAAAAGTCCACCGCTCACTACTGCCAATACGCCCGAAAAGTGAAAGTATTCTGCAAAATAATACATGCAATAAGGAGTTACCAGGGTTAGAACGATTTCGATGCTCGGGGTGGTAGGCAGCCATCGATGAAAGCCATAGAAAATCAGCCCAACCAGTAGCCCGATCAATGTACCCATGAATACCACCAAGACAAAGCTGGTAGCGGCCTCTTGAAAGTGAAAATGCCCGGTAATGACTGCTATTAAGGCAAAACGAAACACGATCAGGGATGAAGCATCGTTTAACAGGCTTTCTCCTTCAGCTACGCTTAGCAGTGATTTAGGCACCTTTACCTGGCGCATGATGGTCGTTGAAGCAATGGCATCGGGCGGGGAGATGATACCCCCCAATAGAAACCCCAAGGCTAGTGTAAAGCCGGGAATAAGCGCATGGGAAACCCAGGCGATGACGCATGAGGTAATGACTACAATGGGAAAGGCAAAACTGATGATCACACGTCTCCATTTCCAAAATTCTTTCCATGATACCTGCCAGGCGGCTTCATAAAGCAGGGGAGGGAGAAAGATGAAAAATACAAGCTCCGGGTCTATGGTGATTTTTGAAAACCTGGATGCAAAACTAAGGGCCAATCCGCCCAGTACAAGCACAATGGGGTAAGCAAGCCGAAGCTTGTTGGCGGCCATGACCAGTGCCATGATGATCAGGATGAGATAAATGTATTCGATGATCAGGCTTTGCATTTATCTGTTTTTTTTTATATATTTACAATATATCATCCGATGACTTCGATTCATCGGATGATTGTGTGTTTAAAACAGGATTATTTCAAATTCGTAATGATTGCCGCTTTGGAGAGATCAATTACACTTACCAAAGGGTGTAAGGTTTCGTGATCGTTCAGGGCATTGTATTCAGCTATCGTATCAAATCTGTAAATTTGTTCCATACCGGTTATTGTTTTTCTGAAACAAATTTAATCATTCTATCAATGCAGTTACCATTCAATCAATTCAACCGGTAAAAATGGTAGACAATGCAGTAATTTGTATACCAGATCTTGATTGACAGGTTCTTATATTTGTAGAATGAAAAGTTGCAATTAAATGAGAAATGATATTTCAAGATATTTAATAAAACAAAATAAAGATGAAAACAAGAAAATTAGGAACAAGCAACCTGGAAGTTTCAGCCATTGGACTTGGCTGTATGGGAATGAGCTTTGGCTATGGAACGATTTCCGATGACAAAGAAATGATTTCCCTGATTCGGAAAGCAGTTGAAATGGGAGTCACTTTTTTTGATACTGCCGAAGTGTATGGTCCTTATATCAACGAAGAGCTGGTGGGCAAAGCCCTCGAGCCATTCAAAGGCAAAGTGGCAATTGCCACTAAATTTGGATTTAATTTTCAGAATGGCGTAAATACCGGGCTCAACAGCAGACCTGAGCATATTAAAAAAGTGGCAGAGGAATCGCTTAAACGGCTCCGTATTGAGACCATTGACCTTTTTTACCAGCACCGGGTGGACCCCAATGTACCCATTGAAGACGTTGCAGGTGCAGTGAAAGACCTTATCCGGGAAGGAAAAGTAAAGCATTTCGGACTTTCAGAAGCCGGGGTGAAAGTAATCCGTCGCGCGCATACCGTCCAGCCGGTTACTGCTTTGCAAAGCGAGTATTCCCTTTGGTGGCGAGAGCCGGAGGACGAAATTATTCCTACACTTGAAGAATTGGGGATTGGCTTTGTACCGTTTAGTCCGCTTGGTAAGGGTTTCCTGACCGGAAAAATGAACCAGAACACAACGTTCGATCCTAAAGATTTCCGCAGCACGGTTCCCCGTTTATCGCCTGAAAACATTAAAGCCAATATGGCATTTGTGGATTTTGTTACTGAAGTAGCAAAACGCAAGAACGTGACTCCTGCTCAAATTGCACTGGCTTGGATACTTGCACAAAAACCTTGGTTTGTTCCCATTCCCGGCACCACAAAGTTGCACCGTTTAAACGAGAATCTGGGAGCTGTGAATGTAGAGTTCACACCCGACGAACTTCAGGAGATGAATAACGCATCAGCAAATATAAAAGTGCAGGGCGACCGCTATTCGGGAGGCAGTGCAAAAATGATCAACCGGTAAATGGGTACCTATTCGATTTGACAGGACGTGACTGTGATTCAGGAAAATTAATTTACCGATGAAAAATGTACTCATTCTGGGGGCTAGTGGTACCATTGCCAGACAGGTCATTGATCTGTTGGTACAAAAGGAGGACGTCCTCCTGACCTTGTTCTTGCGCAATAAAGGCAGGCTGAAAAATATGGATGTTTCCAAATGCCGCATCATTGAAGGAGACGTGTTGGATAATAATCAATTAAAAGAAGCCATTGCAGGGCAGGATATCGTCTATGCCAACCTTGCAGGTGACTTGGAGCCCATGGCCAGAAACATTGTAAAGGCCATGGAGGAAAATGGAGTTAAAAAACTTATCTTTATCTGTTCCATAGGAATCTACGATATCCCTTTAAGGCCTGTTTTAAAGCCCTACCGCAAAGCGGCAGATGTGATTGAAGCATCGGGCCTTGAATATACCATTTTGCGGCCTACATGGTTTACAAATGCCAATGAAGTGGATTACGAAACTACCCGTAAGGTTGAACCGGAGAAGGGTTCAGTCATTTCCCAGAAAAGCCTGGCAACTTTCATTACTCAAATTATTGAATTTCCTGAAAAGTATCGTCGTGAAAACCTGGGGATCAATAAACCCAATTCCTGACCAACGGCTTTGTAAAGGATAAATGTTTTTGGAAATAAGTCGTACAATTCAGTAATTGATTTTAGGATAGAGCATCAAAGTGTTTTTCTTTAATTTTCTTATTTTCAGCATGAAATGTAATCGTAATAAGGGCAATAAGTCAGCAAAATGAACGCTCAAATACTGATTGAACAAATGCAAGTCATGTTCTTTTCCCAAATATTCGGTGAGTTGATCTAGTTTTTTATTCTGTTTGTAGGTTTTTTTTAGACCAAGTCTATTAAAAACTAGCTGCTGGAGATAAAATCTCTTGCAATATTTTCTGAATTGATGAAATTCCTCGGATGAAGATTTTAAACTTAATCTTTTAAATAGTTTTTGTGTTTTTTTAAGACTCTCCAGATGTCTTCTCTTCAGTAGTTTAAGTTCTGAATTGATGTGGCTATTTTGCATTTCTTCCAAAACCTTAAGAATTGCTTCATTCCCCTTCTGAATTGCTTCTTTTCTAACAATATTTTCCTGGACAATTAGATTGTATTTCGATTCAAAATGATTTCGTAATTCTAACAAATCGCTTTTGTCAATATCCTTTAATTTGTCTTCGATCTTTTTGAACGTTTGAAGATAAGCAAAATCCTCTCTTGCCTGGGCGAATTGTTTGGAAAGAGATTTTAATCCGGATTTCCATTGTAAATACTGCTTTTGACCGATTTGGAATTCATATAAAAACAAAATCGCTGAAATAGATTTCAGCGATTTTCGCAGGTTATGAATGCTTTCGTCAATATTCAGAATCTCTTTTCCTGAAATTGAATGAAGCGTATTCATATCCTCTTCAAGCATCAAATTGAGACTGACGAATCGTCCAATTTTGTCTGAAATATACTTGTTTTTTAATTTCATTTCCAAGGTTGAATTCAGAACAATCGTTTTGCGGATCCTTTTCATGATGAACCCATTGTAGAAGACACCAACTGATCAGATGCTAAACTTTGAGGGGTTCAAACTTATTCAAAATCCCATGATTATTTTATTTCTGTCCTATTGGTCTGTTCCTCCGCAATCAACTGATTCTCCGCATTGGCTTCCTGCTTCGAAGTCTCTGTGACTTCTTCAGGGGCTTGCTTGTCTCTTAAAGCACGATATTCTCTGAAGAACTTCGGATTTTCTTTCTCAAACAGGATTGCAAACCGATCTATTTTGTTGTCCAGTAGGTTTTTTGTGTGTTTATTGATCTTTTTCATTTTCATGGCTGTCTTTTCTTTTTCTTTCATCTCCTCCCGATAAAGCAGCATCGATTCAATAAACTTGATATTTGAATCTTCAATGTTTTTAATCATTTCCGGCTTTAAACCATATTCCTTTTTAAATTTTATATTGACATTTGATTCATCCGGATTTAAGGTTGACTTAATTTTATCAAGATACGAGGTTGCATATCCCGAATATTTGGTGGCAAGCAACCATATCTTTTTTGAAATCTTTATTAATTCATCGTCCGGGCAGGTTTTGATATATTCCAAGGTGAGATATGCCAGCCGGTCCTGTAAACCCTTTTTCTTTTTGTCAAAGGCAAAAGCCTGTATAATCCTGAGCACCGGCAAGTTTTTATCAATTAACTCTGATCGTTGTTTGTTTTTGGCTTTTTCAGCCTTCGTAATATCCTTACTTAACAGAGGGTTTAATTCCATCATTTCTTTATGATTGGAAATCAGTTGTTCTGCTGCAGTCTGAAATCTGGAAACCTTTTTCAAGATTTGATCGTTGCTGGATAATAAGTTGATGATTTTAGCATAGTAATCCAATTTTAACGAATAACTCTTATTGTTCTTCATATTGTTTTGTTTTTTTGAATTGGATATAAAATTACGGTATTTTAAATCTGAAATCAAAATTCAAGCATTAAATATTCACGAATGATGTATTGAATATCAGTAATATAAAGTTATGGTGGTTGACTTTGCCCTTACTATTTATTTCCTGATCGGTGGTTTATCTCCAGGCTTTTATATCAGCTAACTTTTTTATATCCGAAGGAGCTGCATATTTAACCCTATTCAATTAATTGCCGTAAATGATTCGATTTATTTTAATGCGGAAGCGGCCATTTTTAACTGCAATAGTCGAGCCTGATTCTGTTGATAATGTGCCTTCAAATGTGCCTTCCAATGTATTGTCGATAAAACGAGTTACCTGAATTTGAAGGGATTGATTAACATTAGAGCCGTCAAACATAAAGTCCCTCTCATTTGAACCTTGTTCCTCGACTTCCTGCATCCTGTTTAAATTGATCAACTGAACATCAACAATTTCACTTCCTGGCTGATTTTTAGTTGGAATCTGAAAGGGCAATTGCCTTTTTAATAAATTGGCTTGTGAAATAATAATGGCAAGGTGAATGGAACGATCTTTATTTTCCCGAACCAGGTTAATCTGATCTAAATTAATCCCCTCATTAAGAAATAGGGCATTCCAGTCAGAAGAGTCATCATAATCGGCATAGGGGGTTGTGGCGAATGTGATTGCTTTCCCATCAAACTTTCCGGTAATGAAATAGTCAGAGGGCGTGTCAATCCTTTCAACTTTTAAAAAATCTTTGGCATGATCAATGGGTTCCGGATTGGGGATTTCAGGGATCAATGACTCTTTACGACAAGAATTTGCAAGGACTACAATCGCGAATATCAATGCTATTTTCAATAAACTTTTCATAATAGAATTGTTTTATTGTGAGACATGTTTGTAAAATGTAAATCTGCCGCTTTCTTCCTTAAAAAGCATACAACCTTCAAATCGACGAGCGTTGACGGTGCTTTTTAAAATCCTATTTTGCCTTTCAAATTTAAGCATTTAAATTATCAATAAACAATAATATTCTTATTATTTTCTATTCTTTTTTTGAAAACCAATATCTTCACCCGACCTTAACTTGTTGGTAGCAATCGCTTTTATGTTTTCT
Organism: Prolixibacteraceae bacterium; assembly: GCA_003450125.1. Lineage (GTDB taxonomy): Bacteria > Bacteroidota > Bacteroidia > Bacteroidales > Prolixibacteraceae > Aquipluma. The sequence goes on from DMFR01000177.1 coordinate 9,199, forward strand.
TCTTTGCCAATCCAATTTTTAATCCCAAATGAAATGAAGGAGTAATCATCGATCCATTTTCTTCTCCATAGGGAATGATGGTTTCTGTATTATCATTTGGATCAATCACATGGTTATTTACGTTCTCATAGTGGTAATTTTTATACCTTAAACCGATTCCACCATATATTTTGGTGCTTAAAAACAAAGATTTTGAGACACTTACCCTATTGTTCTTGCCAATCAATAGTTTAAAACCAGTAACATTGGTTTTTTCACTGCGGATTGAGTTAAACCGATGTGCATCTTCTACATTGTCAAATGACAATTGCTTTTTGTCGAACCAATAAAACCGGTTAAAGACCTCACATTGAATAAAATATCGTCTATTCTCGTCCAGGAAATAAGAAGGAGCTATTGAGAAATAAACGGCATTGGAAAATTGGTTAAACATCTGTTGATATTCATAAGCTGCAAATTTTCCACTACTAAATGATTCAAATTCAGTACCTTTTCCCACGGGTATTTTATAACCCAACGAATAGGAGATGGAATATTTATTATTTATAAAATGCTCATAGGTTAATATGTTTTCAGGGAAGATCAATTGGGTGGGTGAAATATAGAACCCATCAGAAAGTGTTGCCTTGTCCTTTACTTTAACTTCCTGTGAGAAGACATTTATAACCGCGAAAATCAAAACGGTGAATGCTATTATCATTTTCATAATCAGCTTTTAACGAACTTAAATGATATGTAATTACGAACTGGTATTGGGGTTAAAGTTACAATATTATTCAATATTATTTATACTGTTTCAAATCTAGTCATTTCCATTCTAAATAAACAATAATATTAATATTATTGTTTATTTTTTGAGGCAATACCTTCCATGAATGAATGGGATTTTTCAACCAGCGACAAGTTAAACTTTCAAGGTGATATGACCACTTCTTGCCATTTACCATTGTTTGATGTTATTAGAATATTATTCGTTGGCTATTCGAAACCTATTCGAAGGTAGTTCGTACAAGCTTACAGAAGCTTCGAACTACATTCGAACTACCTTCGAACTACCTTCGAACAACTATATAAATAATCCTCACAATTATAAGTAAAAAAACCATGGCAGAAATAATCAGTATTTCTCTTCTCAACTATAGTTATGAATTCAGTTTCTTCGATTTCCATTTTTAATGTTTACGGGTAAAATGGTAGGATAAATCATTCAGAATTCCTATCTTGTAGCCTGTATTGAAATGCAACTTAACTAAACCTAAATCAACATGTATTGGATCAATTTCAAAAGGGCTGCCCGGATAACGGGTATGCTGATACTCATTCTATTGAACGGAAGCGGCCTTTGGGCGCAGGTAAAACTTTCGGAACAGAAATGGACCCTTCCTACCTATGAGGTAAGTCCTGCAGATAAAAATCCCATGTTTTTTAAAGGAGAGTCCTACCAGGGGGCCTCGAAGGTGATTTATCCTTACGCGATGAACGATGCAATTTCCAACGAGAAGACCCAGCATGACTGGAAAGCCTTGATCCTGGAGAATGAATTCATCAAGTTGTGCGTCGCTCCCGAGATTGGGGGAAAGCTGTATTACGGCACCGACAAGACCAACAATTACAATTTCCTGTATAAAAACAACGTGGTGAAACCTTCCAACATCGGGATGACCGGTGCATGGGTTTCGGGCGGTATTGAATGGTGCGTGATCCATCACCACAGGGCTTCTAGCTTTTTGCCCATCGATTACGACCTGAAAGTGAACGCGGACAGCAGCAAGACCATCTGGATCGGGGAGACTGAACCCAGACAACGGATGCGCTGGACCATCGGCATTACGATGTATCCGGGCAAATCATACTACCAGACGGAAGTGAAGATTCTGAACCCAACGTCCCTTACCAATAACTTCTTGTACTGGGCCAATGTAGCTGCCCATACAGATAAGGATTACCAGGTGATCTTTCCCCAGAGTGTGGACATGGTCACCTATCATGCCAAGAACAGTTTTTCACACTGGCCTTTTTCCAAAGAAGTATATAACGGCGAGGATTTCACCAAAGGGGTAGATATCAGCTGGTGGAAGAACTCACCCAACCAGAACAGTTACTTTGCCTACGACCTGAAGGAAGATTTCATGGGAGGCTACGACCATGGAAAGGAAAGTGGAACCATCCATATCGGGGATCACAACATTGTCAAAGGGGCCAAGTTGTGGGAATGGGGATCAGGCCCTGTTGGACAAGCCACTGAAGGAAAGCTGACAGAGAATGATGGGCCTTATGTGGAGATCATGGTAGGGGCTTTTTCTGACAACCAACCTGACTACAGTTGGATCAGACCTTACGAAGTAAAGACTTTTAAACAATACTGGTATCCGGTAAGAGATATTCAGGGGTTTAAGAATGCCAACCTGAACGGGGCGGTCAACCTTGAAAAGAGGGGAGAGCACCAGGTATTCCTGGGTTACTATTCCACTTCAGAAGTGAAGGATGCAAAGATCGTTTTAAAGAATAAAGGGGTGGTTATTTTTGAAAAACAGACAGGGATATCACCTAAGGCTGGATTTACTACTACTGTTACTATGGATGGAACATTCAACGAAACTGACCTCTCGACTGAGATGATCAATACGGTAACTGGTGAAACATTGGTATCGTATCAGCCGGTGGAGCGCAAGAATGACAGGCCGCTTCCTCAAGAAGTAAAACGTCCGGTAGCACCTAAGGAAATGGCCTCGGTGGAGGAACTTTACCTTACAGGCAGCAGGATACAGCAGTTTTCAAACCCTACGCTGAATGCCATGGACTATTACGAGGAAGCCTTAAAGCGCGATCCTTCGGATATCCGCACCAATGTGGCCATGGGTAACACCCAACTTAAAAATGGGGAATACACGACTGCCCGAAAGTATTTCGCTACGGCCATTAAAAGACTGACCAAAGATTTTACCCGTCCCTCGAACTGCGAGGCTTTGTACCTGCAGGGGATTACCCTTAAAGCCCTTGGATTGTATGATGAGGCCATTGATACGCTCTATCGTGCTACCTGGGATCAGGCCTGGCATTCGGCAGCTTATCTTGAACTTTCAAGAATATCCTGCATACAAGGTAAGTTTACCAAGGCTCTTGAACAAGTCAATCAGTCGCTATCCACCAATGCAGACAACAATAGCGCTATTACCCTGAAGGCTTCTATCCAAAGAAGATTGGGTGATTTTGCAGAAGCTAAAAATACCATTGCAAAGGTTACGGAACATGACCCCTTGGATTTTCGTGCTGGCAATGAGAATTACCTGTTGTCTTTGAAACAGGGAAACAAACAGGACAGGGAACAATTGCTATCTGACCTGAACCGCAAGATGAGGGATTTTGACCAGAATTACCTTGAACTGGCTGTGGGGTATATGAACGACGGACTGTACCCTGAGGCAGAAGATGTATTGCATCGCTATAAGGGTAAAAACCAGGAGTTGAGTTATACGCTGGGCTACCTGTCAGATTTGAAAGGAAACAAGGAAGAAGCTGTCAAATGGATCAAGGAAGGGTCGGCCCAATCAGTGGATTTTGGATTTCCCTTCAGGCTTGAAACTGTAAAGGTGCTGGAACTGGCTATTCAATATACCCCCAATGATGCCAAGCCTTGCTACTATTTGGGCAATCTTTTGTTTGACCGTCAGCCACAGAAAGCCATTGCCTGTTGGGAAAAGGCAGTTACACTTGATCCCACGCTTGCCATTGCATTCAGGAACCTTGGATGGGGCTATTACCAGTACAGCCAAGATGTACCCAAAGCCATTTCAGCCTATGAAAAGGCTGTAAATTTGAAGAAAGATGATCCGGTATATTATGCAGAACTGGACCCGCTGTACGAGTTGAACAATACACCCATTGAGAGGCGTGCTAAGTTATTTGATTCAGTCAATGAGGTGGTGAAGAAGCGGGATGACTCTTTTGTTCGGGAAATCATTGTATTGAACCTGGCAGGACAAACGGAAAGGTCGGTAGAGTATTTGGCCAACAGTGTCTTCCATTTCCGTGAGGGAAGTTCAAGGGTAAGGGATATTACAGTTGACGCCCATCTTTTGATGGGTAAGAAATACCTGGAACAGAAAAAGTACAAGGAGGCTCTTGAACAATTCCTTGCCAATGTGGAAACGACTGAGAATACAAAACCGGGAAAGTATACAGGAGATCCAAGAAGTCCGCAGATCAATTACTTTATCGGCTTGGGTTATGAAGCCATGGGCAACAAGGCAAAGGCCAAAACTTACTATGCTTTATCAACTGACCATGGATTGAAGGATGGGAATTTCATGCAGTATTACCAGGGATTGAGTTATTTAAAGCAAGGCAACAAAGCCAAAGCCACAGAATGTTTCAACAAGTTGGTTGCTGAGGGAGACCAAAAAATCAAGCAGGGATCGGAAGTGGATTTCTTTGCCAAATTTGGAGAAAAGGAATCGGCCCATGTACAGCTTTCAAATGCGTATTTGCTGAAAGGAATGGGGTATAAGGGTCTAGGCGACAAGGTAAGAGCGCAAGAATACCTTCAGAAAGCAGTTGAGCTTTCGGTGAGTAATTTATGGGCGAATATCGAAAAGAAGGATTACACGGATTAAAACGGATTACGCGGATTGGATACTACCATACTGTCACCCCTACGCGGTTATGAAGGGATGAAATATAGTTCATTGATTACTACCATATTGTCACCGCTACGCGGTTATTGTCGTATTTTTAGGTGCCTAGCACTGACAGTATGGT
>DMFR01000177.1:14196-14375 GCA_003450125.1 Prolixibacteraceae bacterium
GCCTAGCACTGACAGTATGGTAGAAGAAGGAAAAGAGTTAGGGAATTTAAGCCGCATCGCGGTGACAGTATTTTGCAAGTTTGATATTGTTCAAGCTACCCGTTAGTTATATTTATAGTATATTTTTTTTGCTAATAAGCGCCAAGACACTAAGTTTCACAAAGAATAAATTTAAATAT
>DMFR01000262.1:0-5340 GCA_003450125.1 Prolixibacteraceae bacterium
AGGTCGAAGGTATAGCAGTGGTATAGCGTTTATAGTAAGGAAAAGTGTTGAGTATAGTCGTTTTGCAGGAAGGGGCAAAATAATAAGAGCCTTGATATGTGTATAGTGAAATTGCTTTGAAGTAAACAGTCGCGCTTGCATTTTTTTTTCAATCCCACATTGATCAGTTTTGCGGGTAATTTGCATTTATGACTCAGTAAGTATGAAATTAAGGTCCAATGTAAACATCAGAATATCAGACATTAAAAAATACAAGTGTTGCAATAATAATCAGTGTATAGAAAATATACAAAATGATTAAAAGACAGACAATCAGGAGGGTACGGAAAAATGGACAATTTACTGTTTATATATTCAACACATTCAGTCTTGTAGCATTATGTTCATATAATCGTAAATAACACATAAGCAATACGATACATGATATAAATTGGTTTGGCACTGTAATTGATTTGAACGAATCGAAAAAATGGAAAGATGACGATTATGAGTCCATTGGCAATTACAAGTTCACATTAAATTTCTATATCATGAAAAACTTTTCAGTCTTAACCATCGGGTTGTCGCTTTTGCTGTATTGTGCCACTGGCTGGTGCAATGGTACAACAGACCAACCAACGGGTGCAGCATCCCAAGGCTCCGCTGCAAATACCCTTACTATCACGAGTTCTCCTGAACTGTCCAACCTGACAACGACTTGGGCCAATGAATATGAACGGTTAAATCCTGCCGTGAAAATCAACATTGCTAAAACCGGTGAAGACCAGGCAAAGGTTGCTGTGAGTTTCATTTCCAATGAAGTCCCGCAAGGGGTGAAGGATGGTGAAGGATGGAATATGGTCGTTGGCCGGGATGCAATTGTTGCTGTTGTCAATGCCAAAAACCCCATGCTCAGTGAAATATATCACCAGGGTATTTCAGCCGAAGAGTTTGCACAGCTTTTTTCAACACCTGCAAAGCGGAACTGGAACAGCATGATCCAGGGCGGACAAGATGTTGTGATCAAAACATATCTTGTTGACAATGAAAAGGTGAATGAGGCCATTGGAAGATTCACCGCTATAGACAATGCCACACTTATTGAAACAAAGGTTTCTACATCTGCTGAATTTGTTTCGGATGTACAAAAGGATGTGTATGCCATAGGATTTTGCAGACTGACAGATGTTCGTGATGCTGCTACCAATACAATCGTAAAGGGCCTTCAACTTCTTCCAATTGATAAAAATCAGAACGGGAGGATTGACAATTTTGAAAACATATATACAAACATGGATGCTTTTACAAGGGGCATCTGGATTGGTAAATATCCCTATGCTTTGTGTGGAAACATTTATGCCGTTTCTTCAACTCAACCCACCGATGAAAATGCAGTGGCCTTCCTTACATGGGTAACCACCAATGGGCAGAAATACCTGAACCAAAACGGATATAGCGACCTTGCCAGCAGGGAAGTAAAAGCAAACATTGATGCCCTGACAGGTAAGGATATGGTCCTTCCTCAAGATAATCCCAAGTCTTTCATCTCAAGGACATGGCTGATCAATTTGCTGGTATTGTGCGTGGTAGGCTTGATTGTAGCTGCTTTGGTCAGGTACATTAAGAAGCAGAATTTGACTGTTCAGCATGAAGGGGTTGAAATTACACCTGTCTTGAATGAAAACCTGCTGTTGGCTCCCAAGGGTTTGTATTTTGATAAAACGCATACCTGGGCTTTCATGGAAGAGGATGGAAATGTGAAAGTGGGCATTGATGATTTCCTACAACACATAACCGGGACCCTTACCCGTATCCACATGAAGAATCCAGGGGAGCGGGTAAGAAAAGGGGAAAAGATCATGACCATTGTCCATGGGGGTAAACAGTTAAACATTTACGCACCGATTTCAGGGGTGATCAGGGAACAAAACAGGATGCTTCTGACAGATTCCTCGTTGATCAATTCTGCTCCATTTACGGAAGGCTGGGTATATGTGCTTGAACCCAAGAACTGGGTTCGGGAGATCCAATTCTTATTCATGGGCGAAACATACAAGGAATGGCTGAGTGATGAATTTATCAGGCTGAAGGATTTCTTCGCGGCAACGGTCAGGTCAAACAAGGCCGTCTATGCACATATTATTCTTCAGGATGGTGGTGAATTGACCGACAATGTATTGGCCGATATGGGACCTGAAGTGTGGGAAGATTTTCAAACCAAATTCATTGATACTTCAAAATAAGTATTTACTATTTAATAATTTACTATTTACTATTTTACCTCGAGTAAGTTAATGCGATAATATATTTATCAAATTACTAACTTCTAGAGTTCAGATATCAATAACCAAATAACCAAATTATGAGTATAGATCGGCGAATCTTTTTTAAAACGGCTGCCCTCATTGGTGTTTCAATGGCCATTGGCAAAAGTTTTGGGGCCAGCTCTCCAGAAAAGGGAGAAAGCGGGGAAGTAGAGTTTCATGGGGTACTGTACGATTCCACACGTTGCGTGGGTTGCCAGGAATGCGAAAGGGTGTGTGCTGCGGCACATGATCTGCCAGAGCCCACCGAGACTGTTGAAACAGGCAAAGTGCGCAAGACCAGCGATCATCAGCGAAGTGTGATCAATAGCTACAAGACTTCCAAGGGAGATGCATTTGTTAAGAATCAATGTATGCATTGCAATGAACCTGCCTGTACAGCTGCTTGCCTGACGGAAGCGATGTACAAAACCAAGGAAGGTCCTGTGATCTGGAGAGGGGAAAAATGTATGGGTTGCCGGTACTGCATGGTCTCTTGCCCATTTGATACACCCAAGTTCGAGTTCATGAGTACCAATCCGAAGATTGTGAAATGCGATATGTGTTATGACCGGATTCAGAAAGGTCAATTACCAGCTTGTGTGGAAGGTTGTCCGGGAGAAGCCCTGAAATTTGGAACGCGCAGGGAATTGATCGAGGAAGCAAGGAAGAGGATCGCTGCAAGTCCTGACGCCTATCAACATGAGATCTTTGGTGAAAATGTGGCAGGTGGAACAGGGTTCTTGTATCTGTCTGCGGCTCCATTTAAAGAAATTGGATTAAATACCCAACTTCAGAATTCATCCTATCCAGCACTGACAAAAGGTTTCCTGTACAGCGTTCCGTCGGTTGATGTGCTTTTGCCGCCACTCTTGCTGGGAATTTATGCAGCAACTAAAAATAACCACATAAAAGAAGAAGAAGAAAATGACTAGCCAGACATTCCCAATTGCGAAAGACAACGATGGAAAGTCCATCGGAAAATTTATACTGAGCGAATTAAAGCCCAGAGGAAAATGGCTTACGCCTTTTAATATCATTTCCATACCCACCATACTTTTAGGGATCGGCTTGATTGTCATCCGGTACGTGCAGGGATTGGGCGCGATTACCAACCTGACACAGGAAGTTCCATGGGGATTGTGGATCGGGTTTGATGTAGTAACCGGGGTCGCATTTGCCGGGGGTGCATACGTGGTTACTTTCATGGTGTATATCCTGAATATGCGGAGGTACCATTCCATTGTAAGGGTAACGGTACTGAACGGCTTTCTGGCCTATGCGTTTTATACCGGAGCCTTGTTGCTTGACCTTGGACGGCCTTGGAATGTGGTGAATCCTATGATCGGTAACAATTTCGGCACCAGTTCTGTGTTGTTTTTGGTGGCCTGGCATTTTGTACTTTACATGCTGGCTGAACTGATTGAATTTTCACCTGCCATTGCAGAATGGCTTGGATCAAGAAAAGCAAAACGGATTCTTTCAGGCATGACCATTGGCGCTGTGATCTTCGGAATTACACTATCCACGCTTCACCAATCGGGGTTAGGGGCACTATACCTGATGTGTAAAGACAAGATCCATCCCCTATGGTATTCAGAATTCATCCCTGTATTGTTTTTTGTCTCCAGCATCTTTGCAGGACTATCCATGGTGATCTTCGAGGGATCGATCAGTCATAAGGTATTTGCAGACCAGATAGAGGATAAGGAGAAAAGCCACAAGACGCAAAATACGGTCGTGCACAGTTTGTCGAAAGTTTGTGCAGTGACCATGTTTGCTTACTTCTGCCTGCAGTTCCTGGTATTTATCCATGCCAAACGCTGGGATTTAATCAATTCACCAATGGGTTACTGGTTCCTGACAGAAATGATTGGTTTTGTATTTATCCCCATGGTCATGTTCTTTTACAGCTATCGGACCAGCAATATCAAAATGATCCGCATTGCAGCCATCTTAACCATGATAGGGGTTGTGATGAACCGGTTGAATGTGACGGTCATTGGGTTCAGATGGGATGCCGCTGTTCACTATGTACCGTCCTGGATGGAAATTGTGGTGACCCTGGCAGTGATCTTTACTGAAATATGGATTTTCAGATGGGTCATTAATCGTATGCCGGTATTGCGCGAATCACCAGCATGGGCAAAGGAAAAACACTAATATTAATCAGTTGCCACTGGTAAAGTGACAGCATAAAACTATATATAATGGAAGGATTTACATATCATAACATCTTCGAAACGAAAGGGTTCGAATATCTGGCCATCGCTATTTTCTTTTTGATTCTTATACCTTTCTGGATATTGCTGAATAGGAAAGTAACTGTAGCGAAGCAGACTCAAAAGTCTTTGGGTGCCTTAACTGCCAATTCATTGAGGGTTCCTCAGGGCTTGTTTTATAGCCGATTACACACCTGGGCGCATCTTGAGCGGACAGGAATTGCAAAAGTGGGTCTGGATGATTTATTGATGCACCTGACGGGTGAAGTAAAAGTTAACCGAATGAAAAATTCAGGTGATATTATAAAAAAGGGAGATTTGCTGGCAGAAATTGAGCATAAGGGTAACTTACTCAAAATATTTTCACCCATATCGGGGGAAATTATGGAGGCCAATTCTGTGCTTGCTGAAAGTCCTGAGTTACTAAACGAAGATCCATATGTAAAAGGATGGATGTATAAAATTAAGCCCGTCAGCTGGGTTGCTGATACGCATACTTACTTCGTGGCAGAAGATGCTACTGTGTGGGCAATGCAGGAACTGGACAGGTTCAAGGATTTTTTATCCGCTTCGTTGGGGAAATACTCTCCTCAGACTTCAAATCTCAGTTCCAATCTGATCATGCAAGATGGGGGAGAGTTGCGCGACCAGCCTCTTTCTGATCTTCCTGCCGAGGTTTGGCAAGACTTTCAGCAAGACTTTCTGGATAAGAAATCCTTTCGGGGGAATAAGAATTGCTTCGTAAAGAAGGATTAGGTTGAGGATTAACGATTAACGATTAACGATTGAGGATTAACGATTAACGATTTAACGATTTAACCATCCAACCATTTAAC
>DMFR01000262.1:5505-5671 GCA_003450125.1 Prolixibacteraceae bacterium
GAGGATTAACGATTAACGATTTATAAGTAGAAGCGATGGTGGGTTCACCTCGCTTTTACTTTTTGAAATCCTTGTATGATAACATTAGAGGATAATGGAACGCAGATTTACCCTTAAATGATAAAATAATGGATAGCGGATTTACACGAATAGGGCGGATACAGGT
>DMFR01000262.1:5886-6135 GCA_003450125.1 Prolixibacteraceae bacterium
TACAGGGTGCCTTTGACGGATTTAGTTCAAATAAGTTGGAGCTAATCAAAAAAAACAAGAGGGAATGGAATGCAGATTTACACAATTCCGGTGCATTGGAAAGGATGACAAATGCTCAGGATTGGAACGGATTAAAGAGGGCGGAACAGTTGAACTCTTTGGAGGAAGAGCGGGATTTATATTGTGATAATTAAAAAGTTATAACAATATGAATTATAATTAATGAATGAAGTTGAAGGAAATAATTGT
>DMFR01000322.1:0-603 GCA_003450125.1 Prolixibacteraceae bacterium
ATCGGTTTTAAGCCATCCTGAGGCCAAAGTCCATATGGATATGGCCAAGGAAGGGTCGTTTTCAAGGGCTGAAAAACGGGAGAAAATGACCATGCTGAGGCGTAAGCTGGCTGAACGGCTGGTTGCGGTTAAGAATGAAACGGCCATGCTCACCACTTTCAATGAAATAGACATGAGCCGGGTGATGGAAATGCGGACAAAGCTTCAGAGCAAGTTTACTGAGAAGTATGGATTGAAGCTGGGCTTTATGTCTCTTTTTACCAAGGCAGTGGCAGAAGCGATGCAGTTTCATCCGTCCATCAATTCACAAATCAATGGGGACGAAATTGTTTCCTTTGAATTCGTGGATGTGGGTATTGCTGTTCAGACACCCAAAGGGCTGATGGTTCCCATTGTCAGGAATGCTGAAAGCAAGACGGTTGCACAAATTGAATTGGAAATCAAGGAACTGGCAGAGAAAGCCCGTACGAAAAAGATCAGTGTTGAAGAATTGACCGGCGGGACATTTACCATCACCAATGGAGGCACTTATGGGTCGCTGATGTCAACGCCCATTATCAATCCCCCTCAATCGGCTATCCTGGGTATGCACAATATCGTTGA
>DMFR01000322.1:768-902 GCA_003450125.1 Prolixibacteraceae bacterium
CTGGGTATGCACAATATCGTTGATCGCCCCATAGCTGTAAACGGGCAGGTAGTAATACGGCCAATGATGTATGTGGCTTTGTCCTACGACCATCGGCTGATCGACGGCAAGGATTCAGTGAGTTTCCTGGTGAA
>DMFR01000322.1:1170-2892 GCA_003450125.1 Prolixibacteraceae bacterium
ATTTCACGAATTTAAACGAATTACACGAATTGCTGCATAGTAGGATTGTCAGCGGCTTTCCAACTACCATACTGTCACCGCTACTCGGTTAGAAATTCGAAAGGCATTGTTTCCTTTGCTACCATACTATTGGTGCGATGCACCTTAGAAAATTACCATACTGTCAGTGCAATGCACTTTAGAAACCGTGTAGCGGTGTCATTATGGTAGTATGATAAAATGGAGTATGTTGGAAGAAGCCGCGTAGCGGTGACAGTATGGTAGAATCTAAGTAACAAGGTTTATATTCTATGTTTAGAATTGGGTTGGGTTTTGCTTGAATATTTATACTTTTACAAGACAACCAAAAAACCTACAACCAATGAAAATACGTATTCTTTCCACCATCCTTTTATGCTTTATTTTCGTTATTTTATCTGCTCAGAATCCGATAGTTCCAGCTGGGGTATATATAGCGGATCCATCGGCACATGTATGGAAGGACGGGAAAATGTATATCTACGGATCGAATGACGAGAGTGTGAATTATTACTGTTCGTGGACCCATCATGTATTATCCTCCTCTGATTTACTTAAATGGGAGATCACCAAAGATGCTTTCTCTTCCAAAGGCAAGAACGACCAGGTACCTTATAACGATGAAGTGCTTTATGCACCTGATTGTCAGTATAAAGACGGAACTTATTATTTGTATTATTGCCAACCTTCAAGTACTGAAGCAGAAGGAGTAGCAACCAGCAAATCGCCACTTGGCCCATTCGTGAATGGTCAGAGAATGAATACCAGAGGGATCAGTGAAATAGACCCCTGTGTCTTTATCGATGATGACGGACAGGGCTATTACATCTGGGGACAGATGCAGGCTAAAATGGCCAAGCTAAAGCCCAATATGACAGAGCTGGATCTTTCCTCCATAAAAGAAAATGTGGTCACCGAAAAGGAGCATTTCTTCCATGAAGGGGGATACATGGTCAAACGCAATGGTATTTACTATTTCATTTATGCCTGCATCGCAAGGGCCAATATGCCTACCTGTATTGGTTATGCCACCAGTAAATCGCCGATGGGGCCCTTTAAATACGGGGGAGTGATTATCGATAACACACATTGCGATCCTTCCAACTGGAACAATCATGGTTCGATTGTTGAGTTTAAAGGCAAGTGGTACGTGTTTTATCACCGTGCCACCCACAACAGCAACATGATGAGAAAGGCCTGTGTGGAACCCATCACCTTTAATCCCAATGGAAGTATCAATGAGGTGGAAATGACTACTCAAGGGGCAGGGGCGCCATTAAAGGCCACCAGCATCATCGAGGCGGAACAGGCTTGCCTGCTCTTTGGCAATACTCGCATACAGGCTTATGAACCGGCCAAGGAAGAGCTGGGTGAAATCAGGAACAAAGACAATGTGGCCTATAAATATATCAATTTTGAATCGGGAGTGGATAGTTTCCAGGTTCGGGTGGCAGCCGGTAAAAAAGGCGGGACTATTGAGGTGGCTCTGGATCAGCCCTGGCATCCAGCTATCGGAATAGTCAAGGTTGCAGCCAATTCAGGAGACAAACAATGGGTGACACTGACCTGTAAGGTGAAAAGGACCGAAGGGGTTCATGCCGTATGGCTGAGATTTTTCGGAGATGGTACTGGGCTGTTTGATGTAGATTGGTTTAAATTCATGAGATAAGGGAGACTCAGCGGGTGACTTGGACCTAAATTGAG
>DMFR01000458.1 GCA_003450125.1 Prolixibacteraceae bacterium
AGTTTAAAGTTTAAAGTTCAAAGTTCCGGGACCTTGAAGCTCGGAACCTGAAACTTAAAACTTTGAACTGAGGACTTGTAACTTTGAACTGGTAACTGTACCTTTGGATTACTTTTGAAAAAAGAAACCATGTAAAAACTATGATCAGAAAAATTAAAATACTGTTGATATTGCTCTTTGTAGCATATGGAGCAATAGCCGACAATATCCACTTTACGATGGAAGGACCCGATGCAGTGGCTGTGGGAGATCAATTCAGGCTAAGTTTTACCCTCAATGAAAGCGGTTCCGACTTACAGCTGCCTGACCTTTCGAATTTTGATTTACTGATGGGTCCTTCGACTTCTCAGAGTTCAAGCTTTCAGATGATTAACGGAAAGACCACCCAGTCAACCAGTTTTTCCTACATTTTTATCCTTCGTGCAAAGAAAGAAGGAAAATTCACCATTCGTCCCGCCTCTATTAAGGTAAATGGTAAAACTTATGAATCAAACAGCCTTGATATCCAGGTAGTCAAAGGACAGCCTCAACAGCAGCAATCATCCTCCCAATCCTCCGCTGGACAGCAAGGAAATCAGGCACAGGATGCCGTACCAACGGGGAATATCAGTAAGGACAATCTGTTCGTTCATCTTTCATTGGATAAAACCAACGTATCGAAAGGGGAACAAATTCGGGCAACAGTTAAATTATATCTGAGTCAAAATGTCCCGCTGAACGGATTTGATGAGGTCAAATTACCTTCCTACGAAGGATTTTGGACCAAGGAAATTGATGTGCCGCAACAAGTAAACTTCACGCGGGAAGTCTACAATGGGAAAATCTACCAGGTAGGAATTCTTAAAAAGACAATCCTTTTCCCCCAGCAAACTGGAAACATTAAAATTGATCCTTTTGAAATTACTTGCCTGGTTCGACAAAAAGTCCATCAGCAACAAGGGTTCTTTGATGACTTCTTTGACAACTACCGTGTGGTTAAAGCTAAAGTAGTGAGCGATCCTGTTACAGTGAATGTTAAAGATTTGCCCAATCAACCCGCTAATTTCTCGGGAGCTGTAGGGAATTTCAATTTTACAGGTACATTGGATAAAACCGACGTTAAATCGAATGAAGCCGTTACTCTTAAACTTACTGTTACAGGAAGCGGGAACCTTGCCCTCATTAATCCTCCCAAGGTTGATTTGCCCCAGGATTTTGAAGCTTACGAACCTAAAACTACCGAACATACGGTTGCAAACGATAATGGATTAAGCGGATCTGTTGCATTTGAATATCTGTTTATTCCAAGATTTGCAGGCAATTTTACCATTCCTGCCATTGATTTTGTGTTTTTCAATCCATCCACGCGTCAGTATGAAACCCGTTCAACGAAACCCTTCCAGCTGAATGTTCAGAAAGGAAGCGATGATCAGAATGCCTCGGTGGTGAATTCCTATTCAAAGGAAGATGTTAAAGTAATTGGGAAGGACATTCGGTTTATCAAACAAAACAAGGCGGAACTTAAACCTAAAGGTAGCTCATTTTATGGAACTTTGGGATTTTACTCCGTATATGTATTAAGTATGTTGGGCTTTATCGCAGTCTATGTCGTTAACCGGAAGCGAATAATAGAAAATGCCAACATTGCTTTGGTAAGAAACAAAAAAGCCAACAAAGTAGCCTTTAAACGACTCAAAGAGGCTGCTTTTCACATGAAAAATAACCATTCCGAGCAATTCTACGAATCGGTCATCAAGGCGCTGTGGGGCTATCTGAGTGATAAGCTTTCGATTCCCGTTGCCGATCTTAACCGTGACAGGGCCTCTTCCAGTTTGTTGCAAAGAGGAATTGATCAGGAGACCGTCAATGAACTGATGAAACTCATTGACGATTGTGAATTTGCCCGCTTTGCACCGGCCGCTTTCTCGGGAACCATGAAAGAAATGTACGATGGTGCAGCAAAAGTAATGGGCATTTTTGAAAAGCAAATCAAGTAAACTGTTGAAACTTTTTTCTCATGAAGCGACTATTTAATATCATATTGGCCCTCTTATTTACCACCGTGCTGTTTGCACAGGACAATCTGCTCCAGAAAGCGAATCAGTTGTATACAAAAGAACAGTTCAAAGAAGCCATTGATGTGTACAACCAAATATTAATGACCAATCTTGAATCCCCGGAAGTTTATTTCAACCTGGGCAACGCTTATTATAAAACCAAACAATATTCAAAGGCTATTTTGAACTACGAAAGGGCCAAGCTGCTTTCACCCGACGATGAAGACATTGCTTTTAACCTTCAGGTGGCCAACCAGCATGTTGTGGATTCGATCCAGGAACTTCCCGGAATATTTATCGTCAGGTGGTGGAACTCCCTTGTCAATAGCCAAACAACCGACACCTGGGCTCTGATCAGCATCTTCAGCTTTTTGTTGTTCCTTACCCTTGCCGGCTTGTACTTTTTTGCCCGTTCGGGCAATGTGCGCAGACTGGCTTTCTGGACGGCCTGCCTTTTATTCACCTTTTCCATGTTTAGCTGGTCCTTTGCAGCCCAGCAAAAGAGTCGGCTGGTCAATCATACCTTTGCCATTGTAATGCAGCCAACGGTCACTGTGAAAAGCTCCCCATCAGAAAAAGGGACCAATCTATTTGTCGTTCATGAAGGGTTGAAAGTTAAAATCACGGATAAACTGGGCGATTGGCTTGAGGTCAGATTATCCGATGGTAACAAGGGATGGCTCATGGCCGAATCGATAGAAAGAATCTGATCAAACGATGATATAACTTAATAACTGCCACTCCGTATTTATTCCCGGGGTGGCAATTTGTTTTATTTACGAACCCTCAGCAACCATTCAACGAATTGGTTGTTATGTATACATAAATATTTTAACTATGGCTTATAATTTACTGAAAGGCAAGAAGGGGATTATTTTTGGCGCCCTTAATGCCGATTCAATTGCATGGAAAGTAGCTCAAAGAGCATTCGAAGAAGGAGCAATTTTTACTTTATCAAACACCGGAGTAGCAATGAGAATGGGTGATACCGCCCAGTTGGCTGAAGCCTGCAACACAGTTGCAATTGAAGCAGATGCAACCAGTGTTGAAGATTTGGAAAACCTCTTCAAACAATCCATGGAAGTGCTGGGAGGCAAAATCGACTTCGTGCTTCATTCCATTGGCATGTCGCCCAATGTTCGTAAAGGTCGCCATTACAGCGATCTGGATTATAATTATCTGACAAAGACCCTCGACATTTCAGCAGTCTCCTTTCATAAGGTGTTACAGGTAGCCCGTAAGTTGGATGCTATTAATCAATGGGGTTCTGTTGTTGCCTTGTCATACGTGGCCGCTCAACGGACGTTCTATGGATACAACGATATGGCTGATGCCAAGGCGTTGCTGGAGTCCATTGCCCGCAGTTTCGGATACATCTATGGTCGCGAACGCAATGTGCGTATCAATACCATATCACAATCCCCAACAATGACTACTGCCGGAAGCGGAGTAAAGGGAATTGGGCAGCTGCTCGATTTCTCGGAACGCATGTCCCCTCTGGGCAATGCAACGGGTGATGAATGTGCCGATTATTGCGTCACCTTGTTCTCAGACCTGACTCGGAAGGTTACGATGCAGAACTTATTCCACGATGGAGGTTTCTCCTCCATGGGAATGAGTATGCGTGCCTTACTTCAATATGAGAAGGGATTGGGTTGCGATTGTGAATGCGGTGATGAAGAACCAATCGATGAAGATCACAAATACGACTAATCACATTTATTTCAATAAAAAAAACCGGTACTTCGCCGGTTTTTTTTATTGAATCAGTTGCCCCTGTAATCTTCCAACCATCTTTCAAGGGGATCCGTTGGAAAAGATGCTGTTTTCCAGGAGAACTTAAATACACGGGGTTTTACGATACGCTTGTAATCCATGTAATTGAGTATCATCACTTCGGTATGTGTGCCGGCATTGAATGCAATATCCTTGTATTCAGCCAGCGAATCGGCAACATATACTGGCAAGCCGTATAAATTTCCAAAGGGAGGCATCGCCCCTATTTCACAATCCGGGAAACGGTCTTTAAATTCAGACTCTGTTGCTAAAGCAACATCCTTAGTTTCAAAGATTTTTTTAATACTTTCAAAATCAATGAAGCATGAAGCTGGCAAAACGGCCATTGCCAATTCGCCATCAATTTTAATCATTACCGTCTTTGCAAATTCTTTTCCTGAAACATGCGCCGACGCCGCAATCTCCTGAGATGTATAGGCGCTTGAATGCCCAATGGTCAAATACCTGATATTGGCTTCATCAAGATAGGCTTTTAATTTTCTAACTGGCATAATCAATCTTTTTTAATTTAAAGCACTATACAATAATCTAATGTTACAACAATAAATATAGAAAATTTAGTCTCAATCTGTATTCTACTCTAATTTGTTGAGAATGTTACAAAATAAATTGCAATTATCCGTTAAAGAAAAAACCGGTTGGATGGCCGGTTTTTGCTTTAATTCTTTGCTGAACGTGTATTTGATAGCTTCCTTTCAAAGGTCGTTTTTTAAATCTGTAGCAGATATTGCCTCAAATCAATTGCCCATCTGTTTATATTGAATATCTACCCTTTTAGTGCGTTCTTTTTGGTATTTCCTGATCTCTGTCAATAATGGTTCAGTTGGGACAATTTCGATGTGGGTCAATGAACAAACCAAACTATTTATACCTGTACCCCCAATGATGCAGAGTATTCCAGAAAGATCACCGGTGTTGATAATATCTTTAATATAAAAAATAGAATTTAGTGTCAATTCCGGATGCTCTACCTGAATTTTCGCAACCAATTCTTTGGTAGGCAATGCCCTGATAGGAAGATTAAGTCTAATCTTCGTTGCCAGTTTTTCATATTCAATCTTAATGGGATCCATTTTATTGACGGCTATTTCGATTCAATTGTTGGTTTAATTAATCAAATTTAATGAAAATGAACTTACCATTCCTTAAACAAATTCATTTTTTGTTCCATCATTCAGCCCCAAAGCTTAAGAAAAGCCTGTATTATTAAAAACTTTCAGTTTCCCTTTCTCAATGGCATTAAAAGCAGTATTACTAATATGGGAATAACAAAAATTCGATATAAAATGTTGAGTACGGTATTTGCTTTACTGGTTTGATCATATCCTCCTGGAGCTTGTTATTTCATTTTTCCCCAACAGGATCATTGATGCCTACAACATAGGGTGATCATCTACTACTACAATCCTCTTATTTGCTTCATCCATTTTACTTTATTCATACTAAATTTAAACGTATTTTGTATATCTTTATATATACAAGATACGTACGAGTGAAGTACGAGTGAAGTACGAGCTCCTAAGTAAACAGGAGGATAAGGGGAATATGGCAGGGTTAGACCGTTGAATTCACCCTTTGTGAATATTCTCCAAACTGAATTAAAATATATACCATAGAAAAATCAACAGCCAACTATAAAACAGGCATCATGGCAAGTGAATATTGGGAAAACAGGTTTAAAAACGAGGGGAAGATGTGGAAATTGGAGCCTTCGGATTCAACTTTGCTGGCATTGGATCTATTCAAAGCAAACGGGATTGAGAAAATTCTGATTCCTGGCTTTGGGTATGGAAGAAATGCAAGGGTTTTCATCGATAATGGATTTAGGGTAACTGGAATTGAAATTTCGCAATCGGCCATTGAAATTGCAAAAGCAAACGGGCTGGATTGCACGATCCATCATGGGTCAGTAACTACAATGCCTTTCGACAATGACCAGTTTGAGGGTATCTTTTGCTATGCACTGATTCATTTACTAAATAAAAGAGAACGCAAAGACTTCTTAAAAGCTTGTTATAACCAATTAAGCAAGAATGGATTGATGGTGTTTACAGTGGCCTCAACCCAAATGAATATGTATGGAAGCGGCAAAGCGATCAGCAAAGACCGGTTTAGGATTTCTAAAGGATTAAACGTATTTTTCTATGATGACAAAGCGGTTTCAAACGAATTTTCCCCTTTTGGACTGGTACAGTGCAGCGACATTGAAGAACCGGTCAAATATATGAGCGGCTATGATGCGATGAAACTGAAACTGGTCATATGTAAAAAAGTCCATAATTCATCTTTTATAACAACTCCTCCAAATGACTGTTCGTTATGAGCTGAGTTGTTATAAAAGAGAGATGAGCAAGCGGTTCAGGATTCTGGACTCTGCTCGCCGACCTGTTCACCGATCAACCTTGTCAGCAGTTCAAATTCGGCTACACCCAATTGTTCGGGTCGTTTGTCAAATATTGGATTTGCTTTCAGCTCATCACTGATAATACGGCTTTTCAATGAATTGCGCATGGTTTTGCGCCGTTGGTTAAAAGCCATCTTGACGATTCCGAAAAATTGTTTCTCATCACAGTCCAGTTTCTTTTTCTCGTTTCGCGTCAGACGGATCACCCCTGATTTCACCTTGGGTGGAGGAGAAAATACATCTTCATTGACTGTAAACAGGTATTCGATATTGTAATAGGCCTGGAGAAATACACTTAAAATTCCATAGGCTTTTGACCCGGGACCATTAGCCAGTCGTTGTGCCACTTCTTTCTGAAGCATTCCCACTATTTCAGGAATCTGGTCACGGTATTCCAGTACCCTAAAGAATATTTGCGAAGAAATATTGTAAGGGAAATTACCGATAATGGCAAAGGGCTCATCAAATAGCTGGTCTAGCCTCATGGTAAGAAAATCGGAGGTGAAAATACGCTCTTTCAATTCGGGGAAATGATCGTTCATGTATAGAACCGATTCACGGTCAATCTCAACGGCATAGGTTACAAAGGCTTCTTTTTTGAGAAGATATTGGGTTAATACGCCCATACCGGGGCCTATTTCCAGTACTTTGCTTACGTTGACCGCCTGTAAACTATCCACGATATTCTTGGCAATGTCCTTATCATTCAAAAAGTGTTGCCCCAGATTCTTTTTTGCCCTTACTGCTATCATTTCTATGTTTTTAATGGCATCCCAAAGCTTTTTTTGTTAACAAAAAGCCGTCTAATTTAAAACAAAACCGTATTTTTGCCTTTATTGCTATATTCCGCAGAAGAAGCATTTCAATAACCTTCCGATTGCCGAGACAAAAGTACATTAAAAACATTTTGAAACAGACAAACCATCAATCTCAATAAATAAAAAGAAAATTGAAACAGAATACACTTAAAACCCTCAAATTCCTCTCCTTCTTCTTACTGGGAATATTACTGTTCTGGCTGGTCTACAAAGACCAGGATATCAACCGGATAAAAAGCATTCTCAGCAATGAAGTCAACTATTTCTGGATTGTGCTTTCCGTTATTCTGGGGCTGATGAGCCATATTAGCAGAACCATTCGGTGGAACCTGATGATAGAACCGCTGGATCATAAACCCCGGACATTAAACACTTTCCTGGCCGTTATGATTGGCTACCTGATGAACCTGGCATTGCCCCGTATGGGCGAAATTTCGAGGTGCGGGGTACTTTCCCGGTACGAGAAAATTCCATTTACCAAACTGATCGGAACCGTTGTTCTTGAACGACTGATTGATGTTTTGGTATTGCTATTGCTGCTGATGATTGTGATCATTACCCAATTTGGGCAAGTGGTTGAGTTTTTAAACAACAATCCGGAAGTACAGGATAAGTTGGGCAAAATCATGCATTCACCCATTCTGCCCATTGCCCTGGTACTTCTTTTTTTGATCGTCTGGTTTACAAGACACAAGATCAAAAGCAGCGGATTGGTAAAAAAGGGGATGGGGATTCTCAATCAGTTCGCCGAAGGGTTTAAAAGTATCCGCAACATCAACAACAAAGGCGCATTTATCTTCCACTCTTTATTCATCTGGGTATTGTATTACCTGATGCTCTACTGTGTCTTCTTTTCATTCGAATTTACTTCCCACCTTACACCTTTGGCCGGATTGACTATCTTTGTACTGGGGAGTTTCGGAATGGTGGCACCGGTTCAGGGAGGAATCGGGGCCTGGCATTTTATGGTGATCGAAGGACTTTCCTTGTACGGTATCGACAAAGCCGATGGCAAGGTGTTCGCCTTGGTTGCACATGGCAGTACCACCATCATGTTGATTGTTTTTGGCTTGATTTCATTGCTGGTATTGCCTTTTATCAACGAAAGAAATGACCGCAAAGTAAAGGCAATGGCAGGTATGTAGAAATTCGCTGTAAACAGTTGCCAGTTATCAATTTGAATAGAACATGGACCTATTTTGAACATTAACCTCTATATAGCCCGAAGGATATTTTCAGCAAAGGAGAATAAGCAGAACCTGTCGCACAGGATTGTGAATATTGCCCTTTTCGGCATTGTTCTTGGGCTTGTCGTGCTCATCTTATCGGTAGCCATAGTAACGGGTTACAAATCGGAGGTAGGGCGCAAAGTCATCGGATTTGGCTCTCATTTGCAGATTGTCAATCTTGACACCAACCAGTCCTTCGAAACTGTTCCTATCAGCCAGAATCAACCGTTCCTGGAAGAACTTAAGAAGATTGAGGGCATACGTCATGTACAAACATTTGCCACCAAGCCCGGAATCATCCGTACAGAGAACGAAATTCACGGCGTGGTACTGAAGGGCATTGGCCCTGATTTTGACTGGTCATTTTTCCAGGAGAACAAGGTAGCCGGAGAAGTGTTCCAGGTCCAGGACACGATCAGGAGCAATAAAGTCTGGGTATCGAAGCAAATGGCCGATTTACTGAACCTCAAGTTGGGAGATGCGCTTTTCATGTTTTTCATTGATCAGAGTGAATCGGTTCCCCGACAACGGAAATTCGAACTTGCAGGTATCTATAAAACCAGCCTTGAAGAATTCGACCGGATGTTTGTACTGGTGGATATCAATCATATCCGCAGGCTGAATAACTGGAAAAATGATGAGGTGAGTGGTTTTGAGATTCTGGTCAACGATTTCAGGAACTTACCTGAGCAGGAAAAGGCAGTCAACAGTCTTTTATTGAGAAATACAAACCCCGACAGCCCGGTATTGCAGGTGGTAAGCATCAAGGAGAAGTACGGGCATATTTTTGATTGGCTGAACTTGCTGGACATGAATGTTTGGGTAATTCTAATACTGATGATCTTGGTGGCCGGGTTTAATATGGTTTCAAGCCTACTGGTGATTATTCTGGAACGCACACAAATGATTGGCATCCTTAAAGCCCTCGGGGCCCGCAACTGGAGCATCAGGAAGGTTTTTTTATACTTCTCGGTCATGCTGATCCTAAAAGCGCTTATTTGGGGCAATCTGATCGGTATTGCCATTTGCCTGATTCAGCAATACACCCATGTGATCAAACTGGATCCCACTTCCTATTACCTGGAATATGTGCCGATCAACCTGACCATCCTTCAACTTGTTATGCTGAATGTAGGCACGATCGTAATTACCATGCTGATGTTGCTGCTGCCCTCCTACTTCATTACCAAGGTTTCTCCGGAAAAGACCATCCGCTTTGAGTAATTCTCTGTACCTTTATTTTCTGAGTTTATAATCCCTTGTCACTGGTGCAACTATTCCTTTTTAGCATTGCATTTAAATAGAATTTTACCTGCCCTTCCCTATTCACCTCTCCCTGATTGGGCTATACCAAGGCTATCCTTTCTGTAATGTATCTGTAAT
>DMFR01000045.1:0-238 GCA_003450125.1 Prolixibacteraceae bacterium
TCGTTGGAAAGGCAAGAATGGTTCCAGTTTTTCTGCATGACCATTCGGACTGTCTACATTAGAATTCAATAGCCTTGCGTAGCTATCAGTAATAGAAAGAGTAACTACTATCCTTCTTTCTACGTTTAAAAGGATAAGAGGCATACTATGCATTAAAAAATAAAAAAAAACGCAAAACAGAAGGTTGATGACTGTGCTATGTTATATAGACCATCAGGTTTATTGAAGCCTTAATGGT
>DMFR01000045.1:453-2461 GCA_003450125.1 Prolixibacteraceae bacterium
TTAATGGTTATAGTAGGAAAGATTGGAACTATTCAATAATTTTTATTCTCTTTCAATCATTTCAAATTCAATCACATGAATCATCGCCAACTCTTTTAACCTTTAATTCGAAAAATCTTTTTTAGGCATTTGGTGAACTTTTTCAAAGAATTAGTTTCAACTTTTGTCTAAAGCATTACTTTTGCGCCATTAAAATACATGACCAAATTATCTATATATATATAAAGATATGGCAAGTGAATTACTGATTCTGTTTTTTGTTGTTGCTCTTATACTTGTAGGAGGAGCGATCATCTTTGCATCTTTTGCAGCACCTAAATCATTTAATTTGGCAAAAATCGAACCTTACGAATGCGGTATCCCCTCAGAAGGCCCTGCATGGATTCAATTCAACGTAGGGTATTATTTATTTGCCATTATTTATTTGGTTTTTGACGTGGAAACCGTGTTCCTGTTCCCCTGGGGAGTAGTAATGCGCCAAGTGGGACTAAGAGCTTTTATTGAAATCATCATTTTCTTTTTCATCCTGGGTCTGGGACTTTTGTATGCATGGAAAAAAGACGCATTGAAATGGGTATAGAAATTAAATCAATGGAATATGAGGATTTCGGGGACAATGAGTCACTCGAACTCCTTAAAAAAACTGGGGGGAATGTATTTCTGTCCAGTATCGATAGTTTGCTCAACTGGGGAAGATCGAATTCAATCTGGCCTTTGACCTTTGCCACCAGTTGCTGTGGGATTGAAATGATGGCAGCCGGAGCATCGCGACATGACTTTGCCCGCTTTGGCATCGAAGTTTATCGTGCTTCGCCACGTCAGGCAGATGTGATAGTAGTAGCAGGGACCATCGTTCACAAGATGGTACCGGTACTGAAGCGTTTGTATGACCAAATGCCAGATCCCAAATATGTCATTGCAATGGGTGCCTGTGCCGTTTCCGGTGGGCCTTTCTTTTATAATTCATATTCAGTGGTGCGTGGTGTTGATCATGTTATTCCGGTAGATGTTTATATTCCCGGATGTCCACCTCGTCCTGAAGCTTTGCTTTACGGGGTGATGCAGCTACAACGAAAAATAAAAGGCGAATCGATTGCCAGTGATACGGAAACCGATACAGAAAAACTCCTTTAATTCCACGACTATGCTTAATAAACAAGAATTATCGGAACTTATCCTGAAAATGGTTCCGGAGGCAACTTTTTCTGAAGGGACACAACTGACGGAAGTAACTGTTCCAGCTGACAAGCTTTTGGCCTTGGCCGAAGGATTGAAAAATCACAAGGATACTGCATTTGATTACCTGATCAGCGTAACGGCTGTAGATTTTATCACCCACATGACGGTGGTCTATCATTTGGATTCAACACAGTACAGACAATTGCTGGTATTGAAAGTGGTTCTGACTGACCGTGTGAATCCAACAGTTGACAGTGTTTTTTCAGTTTGGGCAACTGCTGAATTTCACGAGCGGGAGGTATTCGATTTATTTGGAATCCGATTCAACAACCATCCCAACCTGAAACGATTGTTTCTGGAAGATGATTACGGGTATCCTCTGCGTAAAGACTTTCGCGACGAAATAAATATCATGGAACGTTAAAACTCAATATATGAGTGAAGAGATAATTAAAGATGTGATTGTGAGGGAGAATGAGGACTATATCATCAATATGGGTCCGCAGCATCCTTCTACTCACGGAGTTTTGAGGTTTGAAGTTTGCCTGAAAGGTGAGACCATCAAATACCTGGTTCCTCATATCGGGTACATTCACCGGGGTATAGAAAAAATGTGTGAAGCCATCTCCTATCAGCAAATCATTCACCTCACTGACCGGATGGATTACCTTTCGGCTCATATCAACAATGAGGCGGTTTGTATGACAGTTGAAGATGCCCTTCAGGTAGAAGTCCCGGAACGGGTAAAATACATCCGCACCATTCTGGACGAATTAAACCGTCTTGCTTCCCATCAGTTGTGGTGGTGTGCCTTCGGTATGGACCTTGG
>DMFR01000045.1:2599-8318 GCA_003450125.1 Prolixibacteraceae bacterium
TTCGAAGAATCATTTGGATCGCGCCTGCTGCACAGTTTCAATACCCCTGGAGGTTTTATGCACGATGTTCATCCAAACTTCCAGAAGAGGACCAAAGAATTCATTACCTATTTCAAGAAGAAATTACCTGAATATGACCAGTTGCTTACCGGGAATGTCATCTTCCATGAAAGGGCCAAAGGAATTGGGTATATGAGCCGCGAAAAAGCCATTGCTTATGGTATTACCGGACCTTCAGCCCGTGGATCAAACCTGGCCTGTGATATCCGGAAGATTGCTCCTTACAGCGCCTACGACAAAGTTCAGTTCAAAGAAATCCTGATGACCGAAGGTGACACCTTTGCCCGTTACCAGGTTCGTATGGCTGAAATGTGGGAATCGCTGAGCATCATTGAACAACTGGTTGATAATATTCCAGAAGGCGATTATACGGCCAAGATGAAACCCATTATCAAACTGCCAGTCGGAGAATACTTCAAAAGAGTTGAAACTGCACGTGGAGAATTGGCTGTCTATATTGTCAGTGATGGCAATAAAACACCTTACCGCGTAAGATTCCGTACTCCCAACTTCAGCAACCTATTTATTATGAATGAACTGGCCGCAGGAGGTAAAATTGCTGACCTTGTTGCTATTAGCGGTTCTCTAGACCTTGTAATTCCTGATATTGACAGATAATGAATACAGATATGTCATCAAAAATATATGATTTTTCGACCCTAACCGGATCAATTGATGCTGCATTACACAGCTGGATGAGCCCGGGACTGGCCGTACTGAGTGAATTGGTACTTATAGGACTGCTGTTCCTAACCTTTTATGCCTTGCTAGGGCTTTTTCTGGTTTACCTGGAACGTAAAGTTTGTGCAATCATTCAAAACCGTGTAGGTCCTAACCGTGTAGGGAAATGGGGGTTGCTGCAAACGATCGCCGACCTGATCAAACTGTTAATGAAAGAACTTATTCCGATTCGCAAAGCTGACCAGTTGTTGTTTTTACTGGCTCCTTTTATCGTGATTATTGCTTCATTTATGGCCATGGCAGCTGTACCGTTTGCTAAAGGTCTTCAGGCAGTTGATTTCAATATCGGGGTGTTTTACGTGATGGCAGTTTCCTCTTTGGGAGTAGTAGGTATTTTAATTGCCGGATGGTCCAGTAATAGTAAATATCCACTGATTGGGGCCATGCGAAGTGGTGCCCAGATTGTAAGTTACGAACTTTCAGTTGGACTTTCATTACTGGCCATTGTGGTATTTTCAGGTACCATGTCACTCTCTGGAATCATTGAAAGCCAAGCCAATGGATGGTGGATATTTAAAGGCCACATTCCGGCTATCATTTCCTTCATCATCTTTCTGATTGCAAGTACAGCAGAAATTAACCGCGGTCCTTTTGACCTTGCGGAAGCAGAATCAGAATTGACTGCCGGGTTTCATACAGAATACTCAGGGATCAAGTTTGCATTCTTCTTTCTGGCCGAATATATCAACATGTTCATTGTTGCAGCAATTGGAGCAACAGTGTTCCTTGGAGGATGGATGCCCTTCCACATTGGAAATTGGGAAGGATTTAACCAGGTGATGGATTACATTCCATCGATGGTCTGGTTCTTTACCAAAACCTTCTTTATCATTTATGTGATCATGTGGTTTAAATGGACATTTCCACGACTACGTATCGACCAGTTGTTAACACTGGAATGGAAATACTTATTGCCAATCAGTCTTGTAAACATCGTACTGATCTCATTTCTGGTATTGATGCACTGGCATTTTTAATATTAACAGCGAAAAAAGATGAGTAGCATATCAAAATATTTTAGCGATTTATTCAAGGGAATTTCCTCGCTGTGGGCCGGTTTACGGGTCACGGGGAAGTACTTTGTAAGTCCGGGGCAAATTGTCACCCAGCAATATCCTGAGAACCGTGCCACCCTGAAAATGGAGCCACGCTTCAAAGGCGAAATCATCATGCCACATGATGAGAATAACCAACATGCCTGTACAGGTTGTGGAATTTGTGAAATGAACTGCCCAAATGGTTCAATAGAAATTATTACCGACCGCGTTGCCAATGCTGATGGCAAACTGGAGCGTGTGATCGACAAACATATTTTCCACCTGTCAATGTGTACCTTTTGCGGATTATGCGTTAAAACATGTCCATCCAATGCATTGGCATTTGGACAGGAATTTGAACACGCCGTATTCGACAGGCACAAGTTGACCAAAGTATTGAACCAACCGGGTTCTTCATTAAAAAAGGAGGCAAAAAAATGAGCCTGAGCGTATTCATGTTTTACCTGTTATCAGGAATTATCCTGACATTTTCAGTGATGTCAGTTACTACCAGAAGAATTTTAAGGGCTGCGGTATATCTGCTCTTTGTACTCGTTGCAACATCAGGATTGTACTTTCTGCTGAAATACGAGTTCATGGCTGCCGTGCAGTTAACACTTTATGCAGGAGGTATTGTAGTACTGATCATTTTCAGTATTCTGCTGACCCACCACATTTCACATCGTTTTACTCGTCCTGCACTAATGAACCTGTTGATGGGTATCGGAACTGCTGTAGTTGGAAGTGGCCTGGTATTGGCAACGCTTCTCACCCACTCTTTCAAAGCCAACAATGCTGCGGAACTTCCGGTAGATATGTCGGCAATAGGAAATCAATTGCTTAGTACTGGTAAAAACGGCTATGTTTTGCCATTTGAATTAATCAGTATTTTATTGCTGGCAGCCATGATTGCCGCGATTATTGTGGCCAAGAAAGATAAAAATAAAAATTCAGAGATATGATCGAGGGGATTGGAATCGAACATTTTTTAGTGGTCAGCACACTTATGTTTTTTACAGGTATATGCGGGTTTATCATTCGCCGTAACCTGATCACCATGCTGATGTCAATTGAACTTATTTTGAATTCGGTGAATATCAATTTTCTGGTTTTTAACCGATATCTGTATCCGGATCAGATGCAGGGACATTTCTTTTCGCTTTTTATTGTAGGGATTGCTGCTGCCGAAGCTTCGGTTGCCATTGCTCTGATCATCAACATCTACAGGAGCCTGCAAAATATCGATGTGGAAAATGTAAATGAAATGAAATATTAATATAAAGAACATGACAGGATTTGCCTACACGATATTAATTCCGTTGATTCCACTGGTAATGTTTCTCGTTACCGGATTACTGGGCATGAAATGGAAACCCATTGTTTCTGGTATACTGGGAACAATCGGAATGGGAACTTCATTTGTACTTTCGTTAATAACAGCTGGAAAGTATTTTTTCGGAAGCCATCTTGCCGAAGGCTTTCAGACCATAATTCCTATGGAGATCAGTTGGCTAAGGTTTACTGAAACGCTGATCATTAAAATGGGTATTTTGCTTGACCCTATTTCAGTAATGATGCTCGTTGTAATTACAACCGTTTCATTTATGGTGCATCTTTACAGCTTGGGCTACATGAAAGGCGAAACAGGGTTTGCACGTTTTTATGCCTTTTTATCGTTATTTACCTTCTCTATGCTCGGATTGGTCATTGCTACCAATATTTTCCAGATGTACATTTTCTGGGAATTGGTGGGTGTTAGTTCATTCCTGCTGATTGGGTTTTACTATCAAAAACCCTCTGCTGTGGCTGCTTCCAAGAAAGCATTTATCGTTACCCGGTTTGCTGATCTTGGATTCCTGATCGGTATATTGATTCTCTCATTTGTGACGGGGACTTTTGATTTCGCCCAACTGACTCAACCAGGTACTACTATTTTTGGAAGTGCAGCCTCCATGAGCTTCTTGGGTATCTCAGCCTTAACTTGGGCAATGACTCTAATTTTCATTGGTGGTGCCGGTAAATCGGCCATGTTCCCGCTGCACATCTGGTTACCAGATGCGATGGAAGGTCCTACGCCTGTTTCAGCCTTGATACATGCAGCCACCATGGTTGTTGCCGGTGTCTTTTTGGTTGCCCGTATGTTTCCGGTCATCCATTTTCAGGCTCCTGCAACACAAGAAATAATCGGCTATGTTGGTGGATTCACTTCGCTTTTTGCGGCGGTAATCGCCATTACACAATATGACATTAAACGCGTTCTGGCATTTTCAACTTTATCACAGCTTGGGTATATGATGTTGGCCCTGGGCGTTTCAGGATATGGCGGCGAAGATGGCCTTGGATACATGGCTTCCATGTTCCACCTCTTTACTCATGCCATGTTTAAAGCCTTGCTGTTCCTGGGAGCAGGATCAATCATACACGCCGTTCATTCAAACAATATGTCCGACATGGGTGGATTGCGCAAATACATGCCAATTACGCATGCTACTTTCCTGATTGCCTGTTTGACCATCGCGGGGGTTCCATTTCTTTCCGGATTCTTTAGTAAAGATGAAATTCTAGCAGCTGCCTTACATCATAATAAACTCTTGTTTGCCGTTGAGTTTATTGTTGCAGGGTTAACTGCCTTCTATATGTTCCGTTTATACTTTTGCGTATTCTGGGGAAAAGACAGACATTATCATCATACACCACATGAAAGCCCGCTGGTAATGACAATTCCATTGATGTTTTTAGCCGTAGCCTCTGTTTTTGCGGGATATCTTCCATTTGCAGAATTGGTTACTTCAGATAAAATAGCTTTCGAATCTCAGATGGACTTTGCCGTAGCGATTCCTTCAGTTTTAATCGGGTTATTCGGCATTGCTATGGCTTGGCTACTTTATAAGAAAGAAAGCGCTCTACCAGAGAAATTAGCCTTAAAATGGGGCGTTTTATATACCGCAACCTTTAACAAATTCTATTTCGACGAAATCTATCTTTTCGTTACAAGAAAGATTATATTCAACTATATATCTCGTCCAATAGCATGGTTCGACCGTCACATCATCGATGGTTTTATGGTTGGGATTGGCACCACTACTGAAAAAGTATCCTATAGAATAAAAGGAATGCAGTCAGGACAATTGCAGCAGTATGCTTTCATGTTCGTTGCCGGGACATTGGCTCTGACACTGTCAATGCTGTACTTTTTGATGTAGGAATGAATTTAAGATAGAAAACAAAAATCTAAAATATACAGAAGTGAATATTCTAACTTTATTGGTCTTAATCCCGGTTCTTACCATGATCGGAATCCTTTTTACCAAGGATTATAAAGGTGCACGGCTTGTTTCTGCAATCGGGATGGGCGTGGAGCTGATAGCAACTGTTTTTCTCGTATTTTCATACCTTGCTGCACGGAAATCAGGCATGATGCATGAAATGCTATTTACTTCCGATTTTGTGTGGTATCCAAGTTTGAACATACATTTTGCATTCGGAGTGGATGGAATTGCAGTAGCAATGATTGGACTTACCTCAATTGTGATTTTTGCCGGCATTTTCGCCTCCTGGGAACTTCAATTCCTGACAAAGGAGTTTTTCATCTCACTCATACTGCTTGTCACCGCAGTGTATGGCTTCTTTATTTCCCTCGATTTGTTTACCATGTTCCTGTTTTATGAATTGGCGCTGATTCCTATGTATTTGCTGATTGGTCTCTGGGGTACCGGACCCAAAGAAAAGTCTGCTATGAAACTGACTTTAATGCTTATGGCAGGTTCGGCGTTGATAATGGTTGGTATCTTAGGCCTTTACTACAATTCGGCTCCTGATGGTGGTAAGCTCACTTTTAATATTATGGAAATTTCCAAAATTCATATTCCGGTGGCAGCACA
>DMFR01000045.1:8410-11080 GCA_003450125.1 Prolixibacteraceae bacterium
CGGTGGCAGCACAACGGTTTTTCTTTCCCTTCGCTTTTGTCGGTTTTGGAATCCTCGGAGCATTGTTTCCCTTTCATACATGGTCACCCGATGGTCATGCTTCGGCTCCAACGGCCGTTTCAATGCTTCATGCCGGTGTGTTGATGAAACTGGGAGGATACGGATGTTTCCGCATTGCCATGTTCCTCATGCCACAGGCAGCGCAGGAAATGGCCTGGATTTTTATTATCCTGACTACGATTAGCGTGGTTTACGGAGCTTTCAGTGCCATCTGGCAAACCGATCTGAAGTTCATCAATGCTTACTCATCGGTAAGTCATTGCGGATTGGTAATCTTTGCCCTTCTGATGATGAATCAAACAGCTATGGACGGGGCAATCCTTCAAATGATATCTCACGGTTTAATGACAGCCCTTTTCTTTGCCTTGATTGGAATGATTTACGGACGTACCCATACCCGCGACATTCGCCAAATGGGTGGTTTAATGAAAGTGATTCCATTTCTGGCAGTTGTTTATATGATAGCTGGATTTGCTTCTTTAGGACTTCCAGGCCTGAGTGGGTTCGTAGCTGAAATGACAGTTTTTGTCGGATCTTTCCAACATCAAGATATGTTCCATCGGGTTGTGACCGTAGTTGTGTGTTCTTCTATTGTTATCACGGCTGTTTACATTTTAAAGGTGGTAGGCATTATCCTCCTGGGTCCTTTGAAAGATCAGCACCATGCCCACCTGGAGGATGCCAAATGGTACGAAAAACTTAGCACAGTCACACTTGTTTTAGCTGTTGCCGCCATTGGTATTGCTCCACTTTGGTTGTCAGAAACGATCATTGAAAGTTTAAAACCGATCGTTTCAAGATTGGTAACGGTTATTCCTTTTTAATTTGAATTTAGACTAATACCGAAAAAATATGGATCTCGGACAATTTATACTCATGCGCCAAGAATTGCTGCTCACATTTGCAGCCCTGGTTGTTCTGGTTGCTGAAGTTTTTACCGGCGAAAAAAACAAATCGCGCATTATTAATCTTACGCTCTGCCTTTTTGCATTGGTCACCATCATTGGTTTTATTCCCGGGGAAACGGGCAATCTTTTTGGTGGATCATACCAGTCAAGCCAACTAACAGTTTTCATGAAAAACACCCTAAATCTTGCTGTACTGATCGTTTTCCTTCAGGCAGAAAGCTGGCTGCGCAAACCCGAAAATGCTGATAAGATCAGTGAATATTTCATTCTGACTTTGTCAACACTCATTGGGATGAACTTCATGATTTCAGCAGGGGATTTCTTAATGTTCTATATCGGCCTTGAAACAGCTACCATTCCAATTGCCGGATTGGCCGCTTTTGATAAAATAAAGAGCAAATCAGCCGAGGCAGGTATCAAATTGATCCTCTCCTCTGCCCTCTCTTCAGGAATTTTACTTTTTGGACTTTCGATGTTATACGGTGCTACAGGGACCATTTATTTCGCCGATATGACCGGTCTGGTTACCAAAGATCCAATGATCTTACTTGGGTTTATCTTCTTTGTTAGCGGTATGGGGTTCAAAATTTCACTGGTACCTTTCCATTTCTGGACTGCTGACGTTTACGAAGGTGCCCCAATTAATGTGACCTCCTATCTTTCTGTAGTTTCAAAAGGAGCTGCTGCTTTTATTTTTAGCATAGTACTGTTCACAGTATTTAAAAATATAGTGGAATTGTGGAAGCCGATGATTTATACATTGGCAATATTCACGATGACACTCGGTAACTTGTTTGCCATACGCCAGGACAATATCAAGCGATTTTTGGCCTTTTCTTCGATTGCACAGGCCGGTTTTATCCTGTTGGGTATATTGGGCGCTGGAGAATTGGGAATGACCGCAATCGTCTACTTTGTGCTTGTTTACGTATTCACCAACCTGGGCGCATTCGGTGTGGTAGCTGCTATCCACAATGCCTCGGGTGTTGAAAACATTTCAGGGTACAACGGTCTGTACCAAACAAATCCGAAACTCGGTTTGCTTATGACCATTTCATTGTTCTCGCTGGCAGGAATTCCACCAATTGCAGGTTTTTTCGGTAAATTCTTTCTCTTTACCGCAGCTGCCGGAAGTGGATATTATATCCTGGTATTGATTGCTGTATTGAATGCAACCATCTCACTGTATTATTATTTGCTGGTGATAAAAGCCATATTTATCGAAAAAAATGAGCAACCCATTCCAACTTTCCGAAGTTCAAATGCTATGCGGATTGCCTTGGTGATGTGTATTACAGGTGTTTTTGTTATTGGATTTGCCAGTGGAATCTTCGAATATATCCGCAGCATCAGTAAATTATTTCTAAACTAAAAGAATTAAGTAATGGCCTTAAATAAAGGAAAACACCTTGTTGAAGAAATTGATGGCGTTCGCTGTACGGTGGTCGAAAAAGGAATCACTGCAGATAGGGCTCAATTTCTAAAAAATATACTGGAGTTGAATGGCTATGAAGTTAAAATTGCCACTGACACTGATCCAGAAACCCTTAAATTGGGTGTGACTGACATCATTTTCAACCCTATCATCGACGTATATGAGCGAAGGTTAAAAAGCCCAACCGGGAAACGGATTACTCCAGCATACTGGCTTCAACAATCTGATAAGGAAACTGAAGAAGAAGTGAATTACTGGCATAAAGGG
>DMFR01000045.1:11271-28299 GCA_003450125.1 Prolixibacteraceae bacterium
CCATTTCAAATTTAAATTGAAATGTTTTTTTTTGTTCCTGGAAAATGTGCATTTGTTATTACTAATGACCAATTGATCCTTAAAATCAGTCATTATATGACATTAATCAATTTTTTAATATGAAATTGATTAATGAGAAAATATATATTTTAGATTTGCAGTCTAATTACTTTGGTTATGGTCGTTCAAATAAATATCTTTTTAAGCTTCGTAATAAGTTTTACTATCGTATTTTTTGTGATTCCTAAAATCATAGATGTTTCAAGGATTAAAAAATTGTTTGATGTACCGAACCACCGTTCAGCAGCAAAACAGATTGTCCCAACTTTGGGGGGGATTGCAATTTATGCTGGTTTCAGACTTAGCCAAATCGTTTCTTTAGATAGTTTTAATACAAATGAGCTTAAATACATGTCCGCTGGAGTTATGGTCATGTTTCTTATGGGCCTGAATGATGATATCATTGGCATTTCCGCCAAAACAAAGTTATTTATTCAGGTATTAGTGGCTTCTTATGTGGTTATTTTTGGTGGTTATCAAATTGAAAATCTACATGGCCTTTTTGGCATCAATGAAATTGAGTATTTCACTGGAATTATCCTTTCAATTTTTGTAATTGTTGGTATCATTAACTCGCTAAATCTCATTGATGGCATTGATGGACTGGCATCCGGAATTGGTATAATCATTACAGGAGTTTTCGGAGTATTGTTTTTGAATATCGGTGACTATTTATATGCCATTACTTGTTTCAGCTTAACGGGAAGTTTGGTCGCCTTTTTTCTTTACAATGTATTTGGTAACACCAATAAAATCTTCATGGGAGACACTGGCTCTCTAATTCTTGGAATTGTGGTAGCGCTGATCACCATCCATTTTATTGAGGTTGCACCTGTATCAAATATGGCCGTGAATGGTTCCACTGCAATTGCTCTTGCTGTTATTATTGTTCCTGTAATAGATACCCTTCGTGTCTTTGCCATCCGTATCTCTCAAAAGCGTTCTCCGTTTTCGCCTGACATGAATCATATTCATCACAACTTACTCAAATTAACGGGCAGCCACTTAACTTCCAGTTCAATTATCATTGCTGTAAACGGCCTGATCATATTGGTTTCATTCCTTGTAATCGATCAAATTGGGAGCAACCTGTTGTTCTGTATCTTATTGATTTCAGGCTTCACCCTGGCAAGCATTCCGGCCTATATCCTTAAATGGCAAGATATTAATACTTCGATAAAAAAAGAAGACAAGTCAATCTTCGCACTTTCCATTTTCACCAAAAAGTCCAAAGATTGATATTTCTGGAAAATATTGATACTTTTTCCTGCTTTTTATACCTACTTTTATTAAAGTTCACACTTCAGTTGCGAGATTAAGTAAAAAGTGCGGCCTCATTCCATTTACTATCGTTATAAAAAACCCATAAGGTATCAATCTTGATATTTCTGCCTTCAAATTTTCACACCAATAACCTATAGGCTGATCACAATTTGTGAAATATTTACATCCTAATTCAAAAAAATCCTTAATTTGCATCCGCAATTAAGAAACATAACCATCATGAGTAAAACATACAACTGGGCCATCCTGGGATGCGGGAAGATCGCCCGTAAATTCGCCTCCGATCTGAAAACTCTTCCAAATGCACGCCTTTATGCTGCAGCTTCAAGGTCAATTGAAAAGGCCCAATCCTTTGCTGATGAAATGGGATGCGAAAAAGCCTATGGAAGTTATGAAGAAATGGTAAATGATCCGAACGTGGACGTAGTCTATATCGCCTCTCCCCACTCCCACCATTGCGAACATACACTCTTGTGCCTGAACCATAAAAAGGCGGTATTGTGCGAAAAAGCATTCGCCATTAATTCCAGACAAGTCAATTCCATGATTGAAGCATCCAGAGAGAACAATACCTTTCTGATGGAGGCCTTTTGGACCCGATTTCAGCCTAGTTTTCTGAAAGCGATGGAGATTATCCATTCTGCAGAATTGGGAGCCTTAAAAGCCGTCAGATCGGATTTTGCCTTCAATGCCGAATATGATCCTGAAAAAAGATTGTACAATGTTGACCTGGGCGGCGGCTCTTTACTGGATATTGGAATTTACCCCATTTTTATGTCCTTGATGGCCTTGGGAAAACCTTCCAAACTAAATACAATGGCTACCTTCTGCCCTACCGGCGCTGAGGAAACCATCATGATGTCTTTTGTCTATCCCGAAGGACAAACCGCTTCACTGGTTTCCAGTTTTGCATCCTATTCCTCAACGACAACAGAATTCTGTTTCGAAAATGGATTCCTTAGACTCAACCGACGCTTTTATACCCCTACTACCATTACCTACTGGAAAAACTGGGAAGAGGAAAAAACCATCACCTTCGAGAAAGGAACAGGATCAGGTTATGAATTGGAAGCGGCCCATGTCATGGACTGCCTGGATGCCGGAAAAACGGAAAGCGACCAGATGCCTTTGTCTCTATCTGCCGACCTGATGGAGATCATGGACAAGGTAAGAAAAGATGCAGGAATTGTGTTTCCCAAATTCGATTGAGTGACTCAACTGGTGACTGCAATTCACAGAACAATCTAAAAAGTCGGCGGATAGGTCCCTGATCAGAATCAGGTGGACCTGTTGCTGTCATTAACTCCATTCAATTACTGAAGCATAAAGTACCCTTTCCCCACCATTTCCGACATATGATTTTCCCGCTGCCGGGCATCCATTTCATTCCTATATCTGATACCCATCTGATACCCATCTGATACCTTTCTGTAAGGTGAGGTTACAGAAAGGTTACAGATGAGTTACAGATGAGTTACAGATGATAGGATTCGGGTAGGTTTCGTCACTGGCTTTTGTACTTGATCCATTTTAACCACATCATGGTCAAATGGGAATAGCCGTGCATGCCATGCATGGGTTCGGTATACAACAAAAAACCCCGCTTATTCAGCGGGGTTCCGTATGTTTATTTCACCTTATAAACCGAAATTGTTATTTCACCTTATCAACAATTGCGCTAAAAGCTACTGGATGATTCATTGCTAAATCAGCTAAAACTTTGCGATTGATCTCGATGTTTGCTTTTTTGAGCAAACCGATGAACTGTGAATAAGACAATCCTTCTGGACGTACAGCAGCATTGATACGCTGAATCCATAATGCCCTGAAATTTCTCTTATTTACTTTTCTGTCTCTGTAGGCATATTGCAACCCTTTTTCCCAGGTATTTTTTGCAACTGTCCAAACATTTCTACGGGCACCGAAGTTACCTCTGGTAAGCTTCAGGATTTTTTTTCTGTGAGCCCGTGATGCTACTGCATTTACCGATCTTGGCATACTAAACTGATTTTAGAATGGTTAGCGTCCCGTCTAAAGGGATCTTGAAGCTAATTCATTCGATTGATAACTAATTAATTTACTCTTCAAAAAACAATACTAGATAGTCAACATAGCTTTTACGTTTGACTGGTCAGATTTGGCAACTGTTCCCCAATAAGTCAGATTACGTTTCTGCTTGGTGGTTTTTTTTGTCAAAATGTGACTCTTGAAAGCATGTTTTCTTTTAATCTTTCCGGTGCCTGTCAGTTTGAACCTTTTTTTGGCTCCGGAGATGGTTTTCATCTTTGGCATCTTCCTAATAATTAATGTATGTAAGAAATTTATTTCTTCTTTTTGGGTGAAATAAACATGGTCATTCTCTTTCCTTCCAATTGTGGCAATTGTTCAACTTTGCCTGCTTCTTCCAGTTCCTGGGCAAACTTAAGCAACAAAATCTCGCCTTGTTCTTTAAATAAGATGGATCTACCCTTAAAAAACACATACGCTTTTACTTTGGCACCCTCCTTTAAAAACTTCTCGGCATGGCGTAACTTAAACTGAAAATCATGGTCATCGGTATTTGGACCGAACCGGATTTCCTTCACCACCACCTGAACCGTTTTTGCCTTAATTTCCTTCTGCTTCTTTTTCTGTTGATAAAGGAACTTCTGGTAATCGGTAATTTTACATACAGGCGGATCTGCATTGGGGGAAATTTCCACCAGGTCAAGTTCCAGTGCATCGGCCATCTTTAAGGCTTCTGACAAAGAAAATACTCCAGGGTTTTCAATATTGTCACCAACTACCCGAACCTGTTGGGTGCGAATTTTTTCATTAATACGGTGCTGAGGAGCAACTTCTGCTCTTGCACCATTGTATGGTCTTTTTACAGCTATGGCCTAATCCTCCTATTATTAGTTTATAATCTTTAATTGTATAATGATGAAAGTTGTTCTTTGACTTCAGCCTTTATGAAATCAGCAAACCCCGGAAGGTCCATCGATCCTTTATCTCCATCGCCCTGCTTTCTAACAGAAACATGTTGATTTTCAGCTTCTTGTTCTCCAACGATCAATAAATAAGGGATACGTTTCATTTCGTTATCCCTGATCTTACGACCAATCTTTTCATTTCGGTCGTCAATTATTGTGCGAATATCGNNGGTGCACGGTGAATCATCACCGGACGATGACGCTTGTCATCGGCTCCGATATATTCCAATTCAAAGCGTTCAGGCAGGTTGTAATCCACCTGGATCGTTCCCAACTGCCAACTGCGGCCCAATGCATCCTTGATCATGAAATCGAGCTTCGGTCCGTAAAAAGCAGCTTCACCCAATACCGTGACTGTTTTCAGGCCTTTCTCAGCGGTAGCTTCAATAATGGCCTGTTCTGCCTTGTCCCAATTTTCAGTGGAGCCAATGTACTTTTCAGGTTTATTGGGATCGCGCAGTGAAATCTGGGCTGAGTAATTATCAAAGTTCAAGGCCTTGAAAATGATGAAAATAATATCAATTACTTTCTTGAATTCTTCCTTGATCTGATCAGGACGGCAGAATAAATGGGCATCATCCTGTGTAAATCCGCGAACGCGGGTCAATCCATGCAATTCCCCGCTTTGTTCATAACGGTAAACTGTTCCGAATTCAGCAAAGCGCACAGGAAGATCCTTATACGAACGTGGTTTAAATTTATACAACTCGCAATGATGAGGACAGTTCATCGGTTTAAGCATGTATTCCTCTCCTTCTGCGGGAGTCTTGATCGTCTGGAATGAATCGGCTCCGTATTTTGCAAAATGGCCCGAAGTGATGTACAGGTTAATATCGCCGATATGGGGCGTGATGACCTGTTCATATCCATATTTCTTTTGTACCCTTTTCAGGAATGATTCCAATTGTTCGCGAAGGATAGCTCCTTTTGGCAACCACATGGGCAACCCTTGTCCCACGTTCTGCGAAAAAGTGAACAGTTCCATTTCCTTGCCGATCTTGCGGTGATCTCGTTTTTTGGCTTCTTCAATCAATACCAGGTATTCTTCCAGCATTTTCTGCTTTGGAAAGGTAATCCCATAAACGCGGGTAAGCATCTTGTTCTTCTCGTTCCCTCTCCAATAGGCTCCTGCAATGGAAGTCAGTTTAACGGCCTTGATAAAACCTGTATTGGGTAAATGAGGACCTCTGCACAAATCAGTAAAGGCTCCCTGGTTATAGACCGTGATGGTCCCATCTGCCAATTCACTGATCAACTCCTGCTTCAAGGCGTCTCCCTTTTCTGAAAATAGCTGAAGGGCATCAGCCTTCGAAATTTCACGTCTTACAATATCATGTTTTTCCCTGGCCAGTTCAATAATTTTCTTTTCAATTTTTTCCAGTTCCTTTTCTGTCAACTGCTGACCTGTAGGAAGATCAATATCGTAATAGAATCCATTATCAACTGTAGGTCCGATTCCGAATTGGGTTCCTGGATAGATGGATTCAATGGCTTCTGCCATCAGGTGGGCCGATGAATGCCAGAAAGTTTCTTTTCCTTCACGGTCATCCCACAAGAACAACTTAATATGGGCATCATGGTTGATCGTCCTGTTAAGGTCCCATACTTCACCATCCACTGAAATGGAAAGTACATCTTTTGCAAGCCTGCTGCTAATTGATTCAGCAATGTCGAATCCGGTAATTTCCTGCTCGAATTCCTTGACGCTATTATCGGGTAAAGTAATTTTTATCATTGGTCTTTAATATATGAAAAAACAGGGGGCAAAGATAATATTTATAGCTGATAATAATGACCAAATTACACATTTCACACATAGAAATATTGAGTACACTACTATTTCACCTCATTAAGATAATCGCCAAAATCGATGCACTTAATAGTCTTGCCCTCTTTGGCTTTATTGATGGCTTTTAATGTAGTATTGTTGAATATCATATCAGATTTTAACTTATCACCGATAATTTCACCCGTTCCATTTTCCTGCATCAAATCAAGGATTAGTCTTCTCTTTCTTGTTTTTTCGTTTATAATTACACTTGTCATGGTAAATATATTTTAGTTAAAGGTATAAAAAAGATATCCTCCATCCAAATTCTTTTTAGAATCAAAACCAGCAAATACAAAGAGAGTTTCCCTTTGTAATTGCTGGTTCTAAATAATAAGAAGAAATATAGATCAACGTAATCCCAGACTTACCCCCAGGTTATAAGATGTATATTCTGATTTACTGATGGAAGCCGATATACCCAATATGGCAAGGTGAATTCTCACACCGGCTTCCATACTCATATTGGAGGTATTAAAACTTACGGCTACCGGATCAACCAAAGCGCCTTTCTGGGTGATCTCCAAACCGCCTGCCGATGTTTTTGCAACCACCGGATAGGTGCCAAGCAGATCTACATTTGATTTGCTGGTACTCTGTCCAATGCCGCCAAATACAGTTAGAATAGCAATTTTCTTGGATACGACCAATCCAATTTTACTGGTTTTTGTCTTGATCTTGAGCATCTGACCATCCGTCTTGATCGGTTCAATGGTGATCCCAGGGGTTGAACTATAATCGGCTGCCGTAAAACTCAATGCACTTTGACCATTTATTTCAGAATAACTGGCAAAAAGAGAAGCATCAAATGGAAGTGCCTTTAGACCAGGAATCCATTCCATGAAATTATGCTTCGCACCAATACCCCAAAGGCCAATTTTCATCTCGTCTCCATTATTGTTATATTTAATGTCAGGCACATATCGGACCAACAGATCAGTATGGGGAAGAAGTCCGAATCCTACCTGCACCATCGGAACGGGAACTAAATCCAGGCCCGTTCCCTGAGGGCTGTTGAAATTAACAATTTCGTTTCCATTGTTGTCCTTAACTCCAATAACAGGGCCGGGAGTCTTTGCACCAGCTACCGTAGGAGCAATATTACCGCCACTTTTAACATACATATTGGTTAAATGTAAACTGCTTAAATCAAATGTCTTTGAGCCATCGGGGATCTGTATTCCGCTTACCCCAAGGGTGAGATCGAATCCGAAAAGAGAATGTGTCTTTGCCGAGCTGTACCAACCATTGTTCAACCCATCGCCAAGGGCAAAGGCGTAGGGTTCAAGATAGGCCTGAACAAGTTTATTAGCATCTGCCTTTCCTCCTTTCAGAAATTCTACTACACTGGTTTGTGAAAAAGACATCAAACTAAATAAACTTAAACACATGAGCAACGAAACTTTTTTCATAATCGGTAATTTTTAATTATTTTTATCAAACGGTCGTTATTTATAACATATTAACAACAGGATTCCGTTCAGGTTCATCAATCAATGAATCAATTTCAATAATGAGATAACTGCTTTTTTATATCGAATATTTTTCGAAGTTTTGAGTTCTATTAAAACGTATTAAACCAAACAACATGTATATCAGGCAAATATTACTTCTTATCTTTGTAAGTGTTTCAATTACTGTATTTTCGCAAAAGAAAATTGAATTAAAGGATGTCGTTTCCAGTCCTGTCTTCAGTGCAAAAACCGTTACCGGACTTCATTCCTTGAACGATGGGCTTAATTATTCCACCCTGGAAGACAACAAAATTATCAGGTACAGTTATAAAACCGGTGAAAAGGTAGATATTTTATTCGATTTATCTAAAATTGAAAACCCGGGATTTACCAGTTTTAGCGATTATTCCTTCAGCAGTGATGAAAATAAAATCCTGTTTACCACCAAAAGAGAGCCCATCTACCGTCATTCCTTCACCGCCGAGTATTTTATCTGGAACAAGACCACCCAGGAAATGACTCCCTTATCATCCAACGGGGCCCAGCAACTGGCCACCTTTTCACCCGACGGTGAACGCGTGGCTTTTGTCCGCAACAATAACTTATTCATCAAGAGCCTCAAATTTGCCACTGAAAACCAGGTAACGCGTGATGGCAAAAAGAATGAAGTTATCAACGGCGCTCCCGACTGGGTATACGAAGAAGAATTCAGTTTCAATAAAGCCTTTGAATGGTCGCCTGACAGCAAATTTCTGGCCTTTATCAAGTTCAATGAAACCCAGGTTCCCCTATTCAACATCCCCATGTACCAAGGTGAAAAACCTGAATTAAAAGACAACCAGCTTTATCCTGGTGTTTACAGCTATAAATACCCCAAGGCAGGAGAAAATAACTCGGTGGTAAGTGTGCTGATCTATGACTTAAAATCGAAAAGCAGCGTAACGGCTGAAGTGGGTAACGATCTGGATCAATACATTCCCCGCATCAAATGGACCGCTGATGCCTCCGATCTGGCCATCATGAAGGTGAACAGGCTTCAAAACAAGCTGGATATCGTCCTGGCAAACCCTTATACCGGAGATACCCGTGCCTTTTTTACAGAAAAAAACAAACGTTATATCTGTGAGGACTTTTATGATGATTTTATTTTCCTTCCTGACAACAAATACATCGTGCTGAACAGTGAAAGGGATGGCTATTCCCACCTGTACCTTTATGACCGCCAAGGCATTGAAATCAAAAAACTGAGCGTTGGAGACTATGATGTTACTGACTTTTATGGTTTTGATCCTGAAAAGAAAGTCTTTTACTACCAGGCAGCCAAGGAATCACCTTTGCGCCGTGAAGTCTATTTTGTCAGTTTAGATGGTAAGAAATCTGGAAAGCTGACTGCCGGGATTGGGACCAACAATGCCGAATTCAGCAGCGGATACAAATATTTTATCAATTATTTCTCCAATTCACAGACCCCCAATGTGGTTACCATTCAGGATCAGGCAGGAAAAGTGATCCGCACCCTGGAGGACAATAAGGCCTTGAAAAGCTTGCTGGGAGAATATGCGATGCCTAAAAAGGAATTCTTTAACTTTAAAACCTCTGAGGGGGTTGCATTGAATGGCTGGATGCTTAAACCGGCCAATTTCGATCCTTCGAAAAAGTATCCTGTTGTAATGACCCAGTACAGCGGTCCCAACTCTCAGGAAGTACTCGACAGATGGGAAATCGGATGGTCTGACTACCTGGCCCAGGAAGGATTCGTGGTAGCCTGTGTCGATCCCCGGGGAACGGGCGCACGTGGCGAAGAGTTCCGAAAGATGACCTACGAGCAACTGGGTAAATATGAATCTGATGACCAGGTGGAAGCTGCCCGTTACCTGGGAACTCTCTCTTATGTGGATAAAGACAACATCGCCATCTGGGGATGGAGTTACGGAGGATTTATGTCTGCCCTTTGTATGGAAAAGGGCGCCAATGTATTCAAGGCCGGGATATCGGTTGCCCCTGTGACCAACTGGCGCTTTTACGACAGCGTTTACACCGAACGGTATATGCGCACTCCCAAAGAAAATGCGGACGGGTATGACGACAACTCTCCCCTGTCCCATGCCGATCAGATCAAGGGAAAATATCTTTTGATTCACGGATCTGCGGATGACAATGTGCACCTGCAGAATACCATGGAATTTTCGGAGAAGATGGTCCAGGCCGGTGTTCAGTTTGATATGGCGACTTATACCAACCGTAACCACAGCATTCGGGGCGGAAATACGAGATTGCATTTGTACACCAAAATGACTGATTGGCTGGTAAAAAACTTAAAATAATCAGCATAACAGAACGCGGATTGAACCTGATTTACAGGGAATCCGCGTTCTGTTTTTTGATCCATCCTTCCCATTCTTTTACCATTTTTATGCAGCCTCCCCCAAGGCTGTTTTATTCCAAACAAGTGGTTAAAAAAAGTCCCATGCACAGAATGATTGGAATGAAATTTTTCCTATATTTATCAAAAGTTCCTTGCCTGACCCCTTTTCTGAAATAGCAACACTGTTGTTGCCCCCTGTAAAAATAAATATTGGAAACCTTTCCCCTATCACTAAATCCATACTTGTTACCTAATCGAACTATACCCGGCTTTTATTTTCTGTAAGCTTTCTGTAATCTATCTGTAATGTATCTGTAATAAACAATACAGATACATTACAGATAGATTACAGAAAGCTTACAGAAAATAAAAGCCGGGTATAGTTCGATTAGGCTGCAAGTAGGAAGATTGTGGGAAAGAGGTGCGGGAAGAAGGCTACCCGATACGGTCACCGGGGAAAACCGCAGAATAGAAGGAAAAACATTTTACTTTACCTGCCAATCCCCCGGTGGATACAGGTACATTGTCGAGAATAGTTAAAGATAGTTAAATTTCATCTTTCCTTCAAGTTAGCCACTGGATTATTGTAATAAATTTACATTAATCCTATCGAATATTTATACCTTTATCAAAATAAAGTTGTCAGTGCCTTCCACTATGCCTCATCGAATGGTCTATCTAAAAATAGCGGTTAGATTTAAGGTTTTTCATGGGGTCATAGGCAATGATTAGTTGATCCCTGTTGAAACTAGCATTTCAATAACTTCCGATTAATAAGCGGGTTGAATGACTCTGTATGTGACTTTGGTTCGATTACTCAACAGGTGAATTGGAGTCTGACGAGTATGATTACTCAGCAGGTGAATTGGAATCACCAGCTGAGTTGCGAGTCACTTGCTGATAATCAGACCTCTACCCTTTTGTTCTTTCGGGTATACCAGATAAAACCCTTTACATTTTCATAGCCGCAATTCACTAGTTCCCTCACAT
This sequence comes from Prolixibacteraceae bacterium, assembly GCA_003450125.1. Taxonomy (GTDB): domain Bacteria; phylum Bacteroidota; class Bacteroidia; order Bacteroidales; family Prolixibacteraceae; genus Aquipluma. Next base: position 22,225 of record DMFR01000045.1, read on the forward strand.
AGGTGCGCAATTGGTACTTATAATTTTCTGACTCTACTTCTCCTGATTTGTAATCGACTATTATGACATCCTCTTTTCCAATCATGATACGATCCGGACGTTTAACCCCTTTGGCGCCTGTCAATACATTTCGTTCATTCACCACACGGTACGATCCATCAAACCAAGGTTTGACTTCCGGATTACTGAGCAGTAAAATCAGTTCAGCCTTCATCTTTTCAGCCTTGGCTGCATCCATTTTACCTTCCAACTGAATGCGTCTTACTGCCCTTTCAATATCGGCAGTCGTATCAATATAGGATAAAATATCGTGAATGAGTTTTCCATTGTTGATGCCGCTTTTCTTCTTATCGTCCCAGGTAAAGAAATCTTCACCCCGCTTTTTAATATGGAGGAATTGACGGAAATCAGCAAATTCAAATTCAGTAAGCTTTACGTTTTTCATCTTTTGGCCATTCTCCTTTTTCTGCTGAGAAATGACTGTTATCTCACCCATTTCAAACAATAACTGATCAGGATTATAACTATCTGCAAGTTGAACCAATTCATGATCTTTTAACCCATTTGAGCCCATCATCTGTTGTTTCTCCACAGCTTGCATCAATAAATCACCCACCGTGTTCAGCTTATTAGAAAATGAAGCCCATACCCACAATGCAGCCTTTGCCCTTGTAAAAACAACATACATCAGGTTCAGGTTATCGATGTAGGTATTGAATTTCTCGGTAAAGAATTCACGGTAGAAAATGGAATTTCCAACATCTGCCTTAAACCTCACAGGCACCAATTCCATGTCGTTGAAAGGCTCTATTTCAGGCTTACACCACAATAAAGGCGCCTTGTCAGGAGCAGAAGAGGGATGAATCGACCAGTTGAAGAAGGGCACAAATACATGCGTGAATTCAAGTCCTTTCGATTTATGGATGGTCAGCACAGTGATGGCATCTATGCTGTCAGATACAGGGATGGTAAAGCGATCTCCGTTTTCAGACCACCAATTCAGAAAGCTTGTAAGTTCAGAAGCCTGTGTTCGTTCAAAGAGTGAAATCTGGTCAACAAAAGCCTGCAAATAGGCCAATTCATTGGGAAGACTAAAGAGGTTAAACTTTTCACAAAGACTATAAATGATCTCAGGAATGGGTTTGCCGGCAATCAATTCCTGGAAACTCTTTCCTGTCAGGAAATGCATCAATTCATTTTCAGAATGGTTCATTTCCTCGAATTGCTGATAGGTTTCAGGTTCGTAGGATGCCTTATCTTTCGCACCGTTTGACTCGGGAAACAGGTTCAGCTTAAAGTTAAGATCACTGCCCTCAGGCTTTAAGCTTTTCTCTGTATCAAACAGTTTGGGTACTTTTTTCAGTTTCTTCAGTTGAGGAAATATCTTCTTGTAATACAAGTAATTGGCCTGTGCTTTTATCACCTGGTCATCGGGGTTCAGGAAGCTGGTGAGGGCAGATATGATAAAGGCAATAACTTCTGAATTAATGATATAGAGCGATTCACTGGAAAGAACTTCAAAATTATACTTCCCATTTTCAGGCAATCCTTTCTGGTACAGGAACAAATCGGCTATCTGTCGGGCTTCATGCTTTGCACGAACCAAGATGGCGATTTCACCTGCCTTTACTCCTTTATCCTGAAGCAATTTGACGGAAGTAACCAACTCAGAGAGAATCAATTCTTCATTGGCAACTTTCAGTTCGCCCTTACTTTCCAGAAACTTTACCCGCACGTAACCCAAATCAGTCACCTCCTTGTTGGAAATCTCCTGTACACTGTCAGCATACACTTCGGGAATGGATATCTCCACCGGGTTTTCAGTTATGTTGGCAGTAGAAAGTTCGGCTTCAATATGTTCTTGAAGCAAGACAGGAATCAACCTAAAAAGGGTATTGTTGAACCGGATGACTTTTCCGAAACTTCTCCAGTTGCTGTTCAACACCTCATTCTGAAGACCAAAGCCAGGGAAGCTTTCCCCCAGTTTACCAGCCAGTAATCGCCAGTCTCCGCTTCTCCAGCGGTAAATGGCCTGCTTGACATCCCCCACTACCATGCCAAGGTTATCTTCGGAAAGCGAGTTTCCAATCAAGGGTTTGAAATTGTCCCATTGCAGGCCGGAGGTATCCTGAAACTCATCAATCATGAAATGAGAATAGATAGCTCCTGTTTTTTCATACACGAACGGGGTTTCAGATTCGTCAATGACTGTCTTGAGCAGATGGCCTGAATCGGAGATCAGTACCACCCCTTTTTCACGACAGATCTCTTTGACGGCCTTACGCAGATCAACCAGTATCCCAAGGGTATAGAGCTGGCTGATGATCAGACGGGCGGTGATATAATTTCTCGACTGCGATTCTACCAGGTTGACTGCTTCCACCATTCGGGGCATTAGCTTTTCACGGGCAAAACCTTCAAGCATTGATTTATGGGGCTCCTTGATAGAGGCCGTTACCCAGGATGACAACTCCGTGGTGGATTTGAGGGTGGTGATATTCAAGGTAAAGTTCAGTTCCCTCATCTTCCTGAACCCGGCTGCCGGGCCACTTCCCTTTGATTTAAAATCATCATGGGTAAGATTTTCAAGGGCCATCAGGTTCATGCCCTCCTGCCCAAGAGTTTTCAGCCTGCTTTCATACTGGGCAATGATCTTATAGAGCTTTGAACGGTACTCTTTCAGGAAAGCGCGGTCATTGAGCTTGGCATACAACTCCTCATTGAGTGATTTAAATGTTTCGTTGTAGATTTCATTTCCCAGCCTGAAAATATCCTTCTTCAGGTTCCATCCCTTGCCTTCCCTTATTTTTTCAGAAGCAAAGGCATCGAGCCAGGCCAAAAGACTAGGATCGTCCTCCACCGATTGAATGAGCCGGTCAACAGCCTCTTCCAGGATGCTGTTTTCATCCAGTTCCACATTGTAGGCTGCATTGATACCCAGTTCACGGTTGAAAGCCTTGATGACCCGCTGAAAAAAGCTATCGATGGTGCTAATAGAAAAGCGGGAATAATCATGGAGGATGCGTTTAAGCACCAACTCTGACTGATGTTGTACCCGCAAGGCAGGCCACCGGAGTTCCTTGGTCAGCACATCCATGTATACTGAATTGTTGCCTTTGGCCAGGTTGTGCAGTTCACCGATGATACGTGATTTCATTTCAGCAGTAGCCTTGTTCGTAAAGGTAACAGCAAGGATATGCCTATAATTCAGATCATTGGTCAAAGCCAGTTTCATGTATTCCACAGCCAGGCGGAATGTTTTCCCTGAACCGGCAGATGCTTTATATACTTTAAGTTGCGACATAAATCTAATTGAAAGATTAAAAGTAATCATATCTGCGGTAAGGTAAGCATTATTGAGGCTGGATATTTCACAAGTTGTTGATAAATATTGAGAAAGATTCAAGCTTTAGGAGAATTAACTAAGAAAAAATTTGTAGATTTATAACATAAAACAAGAAGCCAATTTAAGCACATAATAATCATTTATAAAACAACGATCATGGGCATGTTCACATTACTTCCATTATTTCTTTTCATGGGTTATTTTGCAATTCTAATAGGTCTATTCTATTTGATCTATACCTGGGTAAACAAATTTATCGTATTGAGGCAGGAGCAAAATAACCTGCTGCGGGAAATCATCAAAAAAATGGATCATAAATCGTCTTCAAACGAACAAACAATCAATCTAAAATGAAAACAAAATATGTATTAACAGCCTTTTTATCAATGACTTTCATGATTAATTTTTCTTATGCCCAGGTTGGGAATTGCAAGGTGTTGAAGCCGGAAATAGCCTTAAGCTATTCAGGTGATTGCAAAAAAGGCCTGGCCGACGGGAAGGGCGCTGCAGAAGGGAAAGACAAATATGTGGGGAAGTTTAAGGATGGCTTGCCTCATGGCAATGGCACTTATCAATATGCCAACGGAGATGTTTATGAAGGCGATTTCAAGAATGGAATGAAAAATGGAACTGGTAAATTCACCTTTAAATACATGGGTAAGGACTCCACCTACCTGGGAAACTGGAAAGAAGATAAGTTGGTGAAAAAGATCGTTCCACCAGCCTATACGATCACGCAAAGTTTTAACGTCCAACGATACAACGTACGAAAGGTCAAGTCGGGAAATCGGATCATGTTTGCCTTTATGCAGAATGGAAAAACCAATCTTTCGGTATCAAGTTTATCCTTTGCGGAAAGCGACGGAAGCTCGATTTCCCTTGGACAAGAGCGAGGATTTGATAATATCCGCTTTCCATTTACCTGTAAAGTAACCTACAATTCTTTAAACTCATTTCAGTCAGCAACCTTTCAGAATATTTTTGAAATTCAGATCACAGAACCCGGTCAATGGTTGATTACCCTTTATAATTGAGCCAAGTCAATTAATTAACAATAACCCAGCAGTTGCCCAAAAAAGGTTTGACGCAACTTATTTATCCATTTGGTAACCATTCATTAATTATAACGTTAAACGTCCTGAGTTCACATTGGTTTGTCGCCTCTCTGGTGTTTTAATGGATTAAAAATGGGATTATGAATATTCAGGATGAAAAATTGGAAATTATTAAATTGGTTCTGGAAACGGAGAATTCCGATGTCCTGGAATCGATAAGAATACTGTTTAAAATGGTGTCTGAAACTGATCTTATGGAGTCTGTACCGCAGGATCAGCAGGAAGAGATCATGGAATTCGAGAACGATGAAACAGAGGATTTCGATGAATTCATAAAGAAATACGGGCAATGATAGACGTCAGGCTTACCCGGCAATTGATTTATCGTTTCCCAAGGGCCATTAGACTGCCTAAAATGCATAAGCAAAAGTGACAGGTCATTATTTCACCATTTAACCTTGACGACGTATTATTAACCTTAATGTCTCCATTTATTTTTAAAAGAGCGTATGATTTCGTAGATTTAGCTTAATTTGCAGTGAATAAGCAAACAGCATAAATTAGCTATAAATGAGAATTGAATACGATATCAAACTGGGTTTCAAGGATGTAATGTTCCGGCCTAAACGCTCAACATTGAAAAGCCGCTCACAGGTGAACCTGGAGCGTACCTTTAAAATGAGGCACACCAATACGGAATGGACCGGCATACCCATTATGGCCGCCAACATGGATACTGTTGGTACCTTCGAAATGGCCCTTGCACTGGCGGATAAAAAACTGTTTACAGCCATCCACAAACATTATAGCATTGATCAATGGAACCAGTTCCTGGCAAAGGCTCCCCAAGGCATCGAGAATTATATTGCCTTAAGTACAGGTACCGGATCTCAGGATTTTGAGAAAATCACTCAACTGTTACAGGCCAACCCTCAGTTGAAATATATCTGCATCGATGTGGCCAATGGCTATTCGGAGCATTTTGTATCGTTCGTTAAGCAAACCCGCAAGAAGTTCATCGACAAGGTGATCATTGCAGGAAATGTGGTGACGGGCGAAATGGTGGAAGAACTGCTGCTTGCTGGCGCCGACATTATAAAAGTAGGCATTGGTCCGGGTTCTGTTTGTACGACTCGTGTAAAGACGGGTGTTGGCTATCCGCAGCTCTCGGCCATTATTGAATGCGCCGATGCTGCCCATGGTCTTGGCGGACAGATTATCAGCGATGGCGGATGTTCTACCCCGGGCGATGTGGCCAAGGCATTTGGGGCAGGGGCCGATTTTGTGATGCTCGGCGGCATGCTTGCCGGACACGATGAAAGTGGTGGTGCTACCATTGAACGCGATGGCAAGACGTACAAACAATTTTACGGCATGAGTTCAGCCACTGCCATGGACAAACATGCCGGTGGTGTTGCCGAATACAGGGCCAGTGAAGGTAAAACAGTGGAGGTTTCTTACCGTGGACCAGTTGAAAATACCATACAGGATATCCTTGGAGGCATCCGCAGTACCTGCACCTATGTTGGTGCGTCTCAATTGAAGGAACTGAGCAAACGCACCACCTTTATCCGGGTAAATGAACAGGAAAACAGGATTTATACCAAATAAACCAGAGAACTGGGAGAAAGGCATGGACAAATTCTTTGTGAACCTTTGATTCTTAGTGCCTTT
>DMFR01000045.1:28493-29679 GCA_003450125.1 Prolixibacteraceae bacterium
CCTTTGATTCTTAGTGCCTTTGTGGCAAAATAAAATGTAGAATAAATTATATTAACAGATGAAATCAATTCAAACCTATAGTTCAAAAATCGCATTTATCAGCTTGGTTCTCTTTGCCTTCATGATGAATGTTGCAACTGCACAGTCAGTATATGTAGGAAAAGCAGGTCCTAAAGGCAAAGTATTGCGTAAATACATTGAACCATCAGAATTGAAAAAGATCGTTGACAACCCGGTCGATTCGATATGGATTATTGATGTAAGGTCTGAAAAAGCCTATGCCAATGGTCATATTCCAACTGCCCGGTCATTTCCCTATTCCACCATCGTGGACCGGTCAAATGAAATTCCAAAGGACAAATACTTGATTTTGTATTGTACCATTGGAGCCTCGGCTAAAATTGCCTTAAAAAACCTAAAGAAAGCAGGCTATAAGCGAACCATCGACTGGGGAGGTATTTCCAGATGGGAAGGAGAAAAAGAGACTAAATAAAGCATTCCTACAAGTCAGACATCATATAAACTATGGATTATGGCAATGAACACACCCCAGGCCAAAGACATTGATCAATACATTGCAGGCTTCCCACCCGAAGTTCAGGTGATGCTCGAAGAACTGAGAGCGACCATCAGAAACGCAGCTCCGGAAGCCATGGAAACGATCAGTTATCAAATGCCGGCCTTTAAGTTGAATGGAATCCTGGTTTACTTTGCAGCCTACAAAAATCACATTGGCTTCTATCCTACAGGGTCCGGAATTGAACACTTCAAGGAGGAGGTATCTGCCTATAAATCTTCAAAAGGTACCGTGCAATTTCCTTTGAATCAACCCATACCATTGGATTTAATTACCAAAATCGTAAAGTTCAGGGTAAAGCAGAACCTGGAGAAAGCTGAATTAAAAAAGGCAAAGATTAGAAAAGGCAAAGATTAGAACTTTCCTTTTTTTCACCACTTGGCGGCTTGCATATTTTTACCTTCCTACCTTTTTTTATTCCCATATAATTCTTATATTTACTATGTAGGTATCCGGATACACTTTCGTGTTGGATAGGACTATCAGCGAAATACAGAGGCGGGCGATGTGGCAATTACAAATTTAAAGGAATAGGCACATGAAACGAGCCCTGAGTGAACCTTTCTCAAACTGAAGAATGATTATGGGCGAGTTCCATGTGGCAAATAA
>DMFR01000353.1:0-266 GCA_003450125.1 Prolixibacteraceae bacterium
CTGGTATGGCTTTTCGGTAACGCCCCGTTTTATTGAGTGGTTTCTGGACTCCACTTTTTTATTATTGTAAATACTGTTTTGTATAATAAAACTATATGGGGATTATTTTAATTGGTTGAATTTTGAAATACGACTCTGGGTGGTAAAATGTTACGACTCAAAGGGTTCGTTTTCAGCAACACTCAGCTGGTGACTTTGAATCTCCCAGAAGCTGTCTTAAAAGTCATAAAACAAATTGAATACGAAGACACTAAGTCACAAAGGAA
>DMFR01000353.1:449-12714 GCA_003450125.1 Prolixibacteraceae bacterium
AAATGAACACAGATTAAAAAAAAATAAGAATAACCAGTTCCTATCCGTGTAATCTGTGGTGAATTCCTTTGTGACTTAGTGTCTTCATGTTCAAATTTTACTTTTAGACATCTTCAGAGTATAACTTTCCAGTCAGTTAAACCTTTTGCTGGAATCGGTATCTAAGCATTAATTGATTGTTAATGATTAGTTAATAGTGTAAACTATTTAATTATTCATTTATCTTTGTCTTTCAGTAATATGGAAAACAACCCAGTCATACAACAGATTCAGCCTCTTGGAAGGTTATTGGCACTCACGGGCAAGAGCTTTTTGCAGGTTTTAAATGAAAAACTTAGCTACCTTGATATCGAAAGGAATTACCTTGCCCTGATGCTGATTGAACTGGGTGAGGGTAACCTGACTCAAAAGGAATTGGCCAGGCTGTTGGAAACGGATAAGGTGAGTGTGGTGAGGGTGGTCGATTACCTGGGTTCAAAAGGATATGTGGAAAGGGTGGCCAGTTCGGTAGACCGAAGAAAATACTGCCTGACTTTAACAGACAAGGCAAAAGGAGTGTTGCCGGGAATAAAAAAGTCGATGCAGGAGACAACGGCTACCGCTTTTAAAGGCCTTACCGAATCGCAGCAGCGTGAATTCATCACAAGCCTTGAACAGATAAAAAGAAATTTAAGCAAATAAAAAGATAAAAGTTGCCACTAAAATTCCATTTCACCAAGTTACACCAAAGGTGACATTTTTTAGTCTAACTTAGTATCTTAGGGTCTTGATGGTAAAATTGAAATATAAACACATGGAATGACCATGACAAAAGTATTTTAACACAAAAGAGAACGATTAAAAACAATTATAAACAAAATGAAAAATAAACACATAGATACAGAGGACACATTGAGCAATTTTAAACTATGTGTTCCATGTGCCTATGTGTTTAAAAATATAAACAAATGAAATATAACAGTTCAATTGGTGCACTGATCGTGGTTTCACTATTGATTTCGTGTCATTCAAAAATCAAGGAACCGGCTGCAAAGGAAAGGCCACCGGTAGGGGTTGACGTGATTGTTGCGGGTGCAGAAGTAGTTGCCAGCAACCTGGAGGTCAATGGAACGGTGGTATCCAACGAAATGGTTGAACTCCGTCCTGAAATCAGCGGAAGGCTTACCTACCTGAATATCCCTGATGGGACCAAGGTTACCAAAGGGGCAATACTGGCCAAGGTAAACGATGCAGATCTTCAGGCTCAATTGGAACAACAGAAGACCCAGCTTGACCTGGCCCTTAAAACCGAAAAACGGCTGGGTGATTTGTTGAAGGTCAATGGCGTCAACCAGGCAGATTACGACGTAGCCCTGAGCCAGGTCAATTCCATACAGGCCACCATCAAGGTGTTGAATGCCCAGATTGACAAGACGGTCATCCGTGCACCCTTTTCAGGAGAACTGGGACTGCGGGAAGTAAGTCCGGGAGCATTCGTTACTCCACAAACCCTGATCGGCACCTTGCAGCAGACGGACAAGGTGAAAATTGATTTCACCGTTCCTGAAACCTTTGCATCGATCATCAAAAAGGGAGACCTGGTCACTATTCAAACCAACGGGATGGACGACCCGGTGGAAGCATCCATCACCGCTATTGAACCACAGATCAATTCCGAAACACGCAACATCAAGGTGAGAGCCTTCCTGAGCAGCGGAATTATCGCTCCCGGGTCATTCGTAAAAGTGGTCTTGAAACAAAGCCGGCAAGGCATCATGGTACCCACCAATGCCATTATTCCGGATGCCCTTTCCAGCCAGGTGGTGGTGGTACACAACAAAAAAGCTGTTTTCACCAATGTTGAAACCGGGTTAAGGAATACCAACCTTGTGGAACTGACCAAAGGCATCAATCCGGGAGACAGCATTATCGTGAGCGGAATGTTATTTGTCAGGCCCAACGCGAACATACAAGTCCAGAAGGTTCGTACACTGAAAGACAACGAATAAAATGGGCCCTCATCCAAACTCAATGATTCCTTAACGTGAACATATCAGAATTATCACTTAAAAAACCCGTACTGGCAACAGTTATGAGTTTGTTCCTGATCCTCTTCGGAGTAATCGGATTCAACCTGTTGGGGATACGGGATTATCCGGCTATCGATCCTCCTGTAATAACGGTGAGCACATCGTATGCAGGGGCCAATTCAGACGTGATTGAAAGCCAGATTACCGAACCGTTGGAGAAATCCATCAACGGGATCCCCGGTATTAGGACCATCACTTCTTCCAGTTCGGTTGGCAATAGCCGTATATCGGTTGAATTCGAGCTCAGTTCCAACCTCGAAGCGGCAGCCAATGATGTACGCGATAAAGTAAGCCAGGCAGTCCGCAATCTGCCTCAGGATATTGATTCTCCGCCGGTAGTGACCAAAGCGGATGCGAACAGCGATTTTATTATCCTGATGGCCATTCAAAGCAAGAGCAAAGGCCTTTTGGAGTTAAGCGACTATGCTGAGAATGTATTGCAGAATAAATTTCAGACCATCCCTGAGGTTAGCGGCGTAAATATCGTGGGGCAGAAACGCCCTGCCATGCGCCTGTGGATTGATCCGGACAAGATGAATGCTTACCACATCGCCTTCAACGATATTACCTCGGTTTTGAACCAGGAAAATGTGGAAGTCCCTTCAGGAAAAATATACGGCAACAATACCGAGTTGACCATCAGGGCCATGGGACGGCTTACTTCCGAAAAGGATTTCCAGGACCTGATCATCCGGGAGAATGCCGATGGTATTGTCAGACTTAGTGACGTGGCCAAGGTTGAATTGGGACCGGAGAATTATGAACAAAGCTGGAGGCTTAACGGCGTGAGTGCCGTAGGATTGGCCATCTCTCCTCAGCCGGGAGCCAATTACATCAATATATCGGATGAATTCAACAAGCGCCTGGAAGAGATCAAGAAATCGCAGAAGAACGACATTCAGTTCACCACCCTGATCGACAATACCATCAATGTACGCAGATCATTGGACGAGGTGAAGCAAACCCTGATGGTCTCCTTCCTGTTGGTAATCCTGGTCATCTTTGTATTCTTCCGAAACTGGCTCATTGCCATCCGTCCGTTGATAGATATTCCTATCTCACTGGTAGCTACGTTTTTCGTCATGCACCTTTGCGGGTATTCGATCAATATCCTTTCCATGCTGGGCATTATCCTGGCAACCGGATTGGTGGTAGATGACGGGATTGTGGTAACAGAGAATATATTCCGAAAGTTTGAAGGAGGAATGCACATCCGTAAAGCAGCTTTGGAGGGCAGTAAGGAAATCTTCTTTGCCGTCATTTCTACTTCCATTACACTGGCCATCGTATTTTTACCGGTATTGTTTCTGCAAGGATTTGTAGGAAGCCTGTTCAGTGAATTTGCGGTAGTGGTAGCCACGGCGGTACTCATCTCGGCATTCGTTTCCCTGACCATTACCCCTGTATTAAACGTGTACCTGAACAAGCCAAACGCCCAGCACACATGGATCTATCAAAAGACAGAGCCTTTCTTTAGCGGGATGGAAAGCGGGTACAAGAAAGCGCTTACCGGATTTATCAAACTAAGATGGATGGCATGGGTCATTGTAGGAATCTGCCTTTTCATCATCTTTATTATTGGACGTGGCTTGCAGAGCGAAATAGCCCCACTGGAAGACAAGGGAAGTGTCCGTTTCCAGATTACCGGACCAGAAGGAGCAAGCTATGGCTACATGACAGATGCCTCAAAAGACTTTAACAACTATTTGCTGGACTCCATTCCTGAAGCACAGTTTTCATTCCTCGCTGTTCCTGGTTTTGGCAGTGGAGGGGTCAATGGTGGTTCAGGCCGTATTGGGTTGATTCCAGGAAATGAAAGAAACAGAACACAGAGCCAGATCGTAAAGGATATTTCCAAGAAACTACCCCGGTTCAATAACCTGCGTATTTTCCCCATCGAGGAACAAACTATTTCTGTAGGACTGGGCTCAAGGGGTTCCCTTCCTGTTCAGTTTGTAATACAGAACCTGGATTTCGAGAAATTGAGGGATGCAGTTCCCAAGTTCCTGGAGGCAGCCAAGAATGATAAGACTTTTCAGAATGTGGATGTGAACCTGAAGTTCAATAAGCCGGAAGTGGATATCACCATTGACAGGATTAAAGCACGTGAATTGGGACTAACGGTATCAGATATAGCCGGAGTGATGCAAAGTGCCTTCAGTGGCCGAAGACTGGCCTATTTTATCATGAATGGAAGACAGTACCAGGTGATCAGCCAGGTAGGCTTGCAGGATCGTCAGAAACCAACAGATATTTCAAAACTGTATGTGCGTAACAACCTGGGAAATAACATTGCCTTGTCGGAGGTATTGACGATGAACACCAATGCCACTCCCCCTTCGTTGTTCCATTTTAACCGTTATAAAGCGGCCACTATTTCAGCCTCGCTTGCCGAAGGAAAAACAATTGGTGATGGGGTTCAGGCCATGCAAGCCATTGGGAACAGTTTGCTGGACGAAAGTTTCCAAACAGCCTTGAGCGGACCATCACGTGATTATGCAGAGAGTTCATCCAATACCTCCTTTGCATTCTTACTGGCACTGCTTTTGATCTATCTTGTACTGGCAGCACAGTTCGAAAGCTTTAAAGATCCGTTTATCATCATGATCACCGTACCGTTGGCCATTGCAGGTGCGATCCTGTGCCTGTGGATCTTCAACCAAACATTGAATATATTCTCTGAAATCGGAATGATTACCTTAATTGGCCTTGTCACCAAGAATGGAATCCTGATTGTGGAATTCTCCAACAAGAAACGGGCACACGGATTATCAAAACATGATGCTGTCATTGATGCCTCGGCGCAACGATTGCGCCCGATCTTAATGACCAGTCTTGCTACATCATTGGGTGCATTACCTATTGCACTGAGTCTTGGAGAAGCTGCATCGAGCCGTGTTCCGCTGGGTATTGTCATTGTGGGGGGTATTCTATTCTCCCTGGTACTTACCCTGTTTGTAATACCGTCCGTATATACCTATGTTTCCGGAAAGCATATCAGTGATGAGGAAATTGAGAATCAGTTTAAATGATTGGATCAATGAAAAGAATATTTATATCTATGGTGCTTTTCCTTCCTCTTTTAGGGGCGGCACAAACGACAGTCACCCTGAAGAGCGCCATTGACACGACGCTCAGGAATAGTTTTGAGGTACAGATTGCAGGAAACAACCTGGAGGCCAGTAAAATAAACAACACCCTGGGCGTGGCTGGCGGCCTTCCTTCAGTCAATGCAAGTGTGAATGACAATCAATCAATCAGTGATGTCAACCAGAAATTAAATACCGGGGTAAAGATCCAGAAGAGCAGTTCCAATCAAAATACCATGAGTTCAAATATTACGGCTGGAATTGTTTTATTCAATGGTTTTAGAATAGTGGCCACCAAAGGACGGTTGGATCATCTTCAATCCCTGAACGAATTGCAGCTCAACATGCAGATTCAGAATAGCATGGCAAACGTAATGACTCAATACTATGACATTGTCCGTCAGCAGGAGTATCTTAAAATCAACCAGGTATCTTTGGATGTATCCAAACAAAAGCTGGACATCGTCACTGCCCGAAAGAATGTGGGGATGGCCAATGATGCTGATTACCTTCAGGCCCTCATTGATGTGAATGCAGCAGAACAAAACCTGAGAACCCAACAGCTGGAGGTAGATCAGGCTAAAACATCGTTGCTTGAAATCATGAGCCAGAAACAATATTATCCCATTACAGTCAACGATAGTATTCTCGTGGACCGTACCATCGAGTTGAATACGGTAACCAATTATATCAATCAAAACCCGCAATACCTGTCAGCCGAACAACAGGTCAGGATCAACGAGCAGATCGTGAAAGAGGTTTCCGCCCTGCGTTATCCTACCCTTCGACTCAGCACAGGTTATAACCTGAACCGCAGCCAGAGTTCCGCAGGACAATTGCTGCTCAATCAGAGCTACGGCCCTTTTGCAGGGGTAAACCTTCAGATACCCATTTATAACGGCAATGCATACCGGGTTCAGAAGAAAGTAGCTGAATTTAACGTGGACAATGCGGTACTACAACAGGAAAGCCTTCTCAATACCTTGACTTCAGATGCAGTGAAGATGTACCAGTCATACAGCACAACCTTACAACAGTTGGATTCACAAAAAAACACCATTGAAATGTCTAATCGGCTTGTACAATTGGTTTTACGACGCTTCCAGGTCAGCCAGGCCACCATTCTAGATGTCAAGGCAGCACAGGCCAGCTTTGAAACTACAGGTTACCAATTGGTGAACCTCGAGTATGCAGCCAAGGTTGCAGAAATTGAACTTAAGCGACTGATGTACCAGCTGGGGAATTAATTGATTAACTTTGCCGTACAAAAGAACACTGATAATTAATAAAAAAGGGAAAAATAGAACACAGATTTAACTGATATAACAGATTTACACTGATCTATTTAATTCGTGTAATTTGTTTTAGTTCGTGTAATTTGTATTTTAAAAAGATCAGTGTAAATCCGTTATATCAGTTAAATCTGTGTTCCTTTTTTTATAACTAATCTGTGTTCCTTTTCTTTTTTAATAGGTATCCGTGTTCTTGCGTAAGGTAAGTGATTAACTTTGCTGCTTATAGACCATTAACATGACTGTTATGACTGATAAAACTACGACGACTGATACTGAGAAATCGGGTATGCATCCACGCAACCCCCATCGTTTCAGGTATGATTTTGAGCAACTGATCAAAGTTTGTCCTGAACTGGCTCCCTTTGTCAGCATGAACAAGTTCAACAGCCAGTCCATTGACTTTGCAGACCCACAGGCGGTGAAACTGCTCAACAAGGCTATCCTCAAACAGTATTACGACATTCAGGACTGGGATATTCCTCAGAATTATCTATGTCCCCCCATACCGGGAAGGGCTGATTACATTCATCACATGGCTGACTTGCTGGCAACCTCTCACAAGGGTATCATTCCTACAGGGCCAACAGTTTCGGTTCTTGACATTGGCGTAGGCGCCAACTGTGTATATCCCATCATAGGCCACAAAGCCTATGGATGGAAGTTTGTGGGATCAGATATTGATCCTATGGCCATCAAAACAGCCAACCAGATTATCTCCTCCAATCCCACACTAAAGGGAGCAGTGGAGTGCCGCCTGCAAAGTACACCTTCCAACATTTTCAGTAACATTATAAAGAAAGGCGAAACGTTCGATCTTGCCATCTGCAATCCACCCTTTCATTCTTCTTCGGAAGAGGCAGCAGGAGGAACAGAGCGCAAGGCACGGAACCTGTCTTCAGAAAAGAAAAGCGCTTCTACATTGAATTTTGGAGGACAGAACCATGAGCTGTGGTGTGATGGAGGCGAAGCTGAATTCGTGCGCCGGATGATCAAACAAAGTTCTGAACTTCCTACCCGATGTCTGTGGTTTTCTAGTCTGGTCTCCAAAAAGTCGAACCTTTATGCCATCTATAAATTCCTTAAAAAGGTCGGAGCCCTTCAGGTTCACACCATCGAAATGACCCATGGGCAAAAGCAAAGCCGTATTGTCGCCTGGACATTTCTTTCTGAGGAACAGTTAACAAAGGGGAAGAAAAAGTAACCTTGTTTCCGACAAACATTACTGAAGGTGTCTAAAAAGTAAAATTTAAACACAAAGCCACAAAGGAATTCACCACAGATTACACAGATAAACACAGATTAAAAAAATAAGAATAATCTGTGTATATCTGTGTAATCTGTGGTGAATTCTTTTGTGTCTTTGAGTCTTTGTGTTAATTTTTTACTTTTAAGGCAGCTTTCTTTTCTGTCTATTCCTTATTTTTCATCCGGCAAAAAACTCGGATACATATAGTTTACGGGAGAAACAAATGTTTCTTTGATTGTACGGATGGAAGTCCAGCGCAGGAAATTAAACACTGAACCGGCCTTGTCGTTGGTGCCCGATCCCCGTGCTCCGCCAAATGGCTGCTGACCAACCACTGCACCTGTTGGTTTATCGTTGATGTAAAAGTTCCCTGCAGCATTTTCAAGTCGCTTGGTCAGGTGCTCAATGTTGTAACGATCCTGCGAGAAAATAGCCCCTGTCAAAGCATAGATTGAAGTTTGATCCAAAGCATCAAGTGTCTGCTCCAGATCCTTGTCTTCATAGACAAAAACTGTCAATACCGGTCCGAACAGTTCTTCAACCATGGTGACGTAATCTACCTTTTTGGCCAGGATAATGGTAGGTTCAATAAAATAACCCACTGATTTATCACATTTCCCACCAAACAATACTTCAGCGTCTGCATCCTTTCTTGCCTTTTCAATAAAGCCAGCCAGTTTATCGAACGATGATTCATCGATCACAGCATTGACAAAATTGGTAAAGTCTTCAGGTGGCCCCATTTTAACTGTCGCCAATTCCTTGCCCAGACGATTGCTAACATCGTTCCAGATACTTCTGGGTACATAGGCCCTTGAAGCCGCCGAGCATTTCTGTCCCTGGTATTCAAAAGAACCACGGATCATGGCAATGGCCAAAGCCTGTGGATCGGCAGTCGGATCTGCAAAAATGAAATCCTTTCCTCCCGTTTCACCCACTATTCTTGGATAAGCCTTGTATTTGTATATGTTTTCACCGATGGTCTTCCAGATGCTCTGGAAAACTCCCGTTGACCCTGTAAAATGGATTCCTCCAAAATCAGGTGAATTCAGTACAACTTTCGCTGCATCTGGTCCTCCCACATATACCAGGTTAATAACCCCATCGGGCAACCCGGCTTCACGGAATACTTCCATGATTACGGCAGCTGAATAAACAGCAGTCTTGGAAGGTTTCCATACCACCACATTTCCCATCATGGCCGGTGCTGCCGGAAGGTTCCCTGCAATGGAGGTGAAGTTAAAAGGGGTCAATGCAAAAACAAACCCTTCCAGTGACCTGAATTCATTGTAATTCCAGATTCCGGGAGCAGATTCAGGCTGCATTTTATAAATATCGGTCATACACTTTACCCCAAAGCGAAAGAAATCGGCCATTTCACAGGCAGCATCTATTTCAGCCTGGAAAGCATTTTTCGATTGCCCTAACATAGTCGCGGCATTGATCTTTGCCCTATAAGGTCCTGCAAACAAATCAGCGGCTTTTAAAAAGATAGCTGCACGATGCTGCCAGCCCATGGTATTCCATTTCGCTCTTGCTGCCATGGCTGCATCAACCGCCATTTGAACATGGGAAGCATCACCCTGGTAATAATATCCTAAGGTGTGTTTGATATCGTGTGGTGGGGAAATGCGCACCCGCTGACCGGTTGTAATTTCTTTACCCCCAATAATCATTGGCAATTCAAGTTCTTTTGAACGCAATTCATTCAACATCTCTTTCAATTCAGCCCTCTCCGGTGACCCTGGAGCATAACTTTTAATGGCTTCGTTTTTTGCGACCGGTATATTAAAAAATCCTTTTGGCATAGCTTTATATATTTTTTATCAGTTTATATTTTTTTTAAACACATAGATACATAGGACACATAGAAAAACTCTTCACCACTGATTATCCAGATTGACTCAGATAAACAAAGATTAATTTGTGTAAATCTATGTAATCTGTGGTGAATAGTTTTTCTCTGTGTCCTATGTGCCCATGTGTTTAAAATTATAAACAGATGAAGTATTGGAGAAAATACCTGTTATTGATCTTCTCGGTCCTGATTTTCCTGGCAGCATCCATTGAGGAACACCATGCACTTTCACCTGAGCCGGAAAAAGAGCTGATACAGGCCTTCCAGCAAACTCTTCTTAAACAGCAATACAACATATCGGTCTATCTCAACTCCATCGAAAGACAAATTACCAACACCATCCCTTCGGCCAATTATGCCACTACTTTTTCAAAGCTGAATAAGCTCTTCGATACCGAAGGATTCGGATTCATCATCATGAAGGACCAGGAAATGGTTTACTGGTCGAGCAATCATTTTTCCTTTCCCAATATAAGCTCCCGGCTTTCGGGCAAAGAGGGAATCGTGGTATTGCCCAACGGAACTTATGCCTTTCAGAAAAGACTCCTGAACCATTATCAGATCATCGGCCTGATTCATCTCAGGAACGACTATTCCTATGAAAACCAGTTTCTGGTCAATAACTTCGTTAAGCCGTTCCGCTTACCGCCTGACTTCGAAATCAATACCCAGAAGGATAAAAATTCGTATGCCATACACAATCTCACCAATCGGTACCTTTTCTCGGTAGTTCCCACGGGAGCCATGCGGTTTAACAATGCAGAGCTCTATTTTACCGCTTTTCTGTACCTGCTCGGACTGGTATTTTTATTGTTGGCCCTGTACCGTAAAATGGATGACTACCACGAGGAGAGCTTTGGGGTAAAGATGATCATTCTTACCGGAATCCTTTTCGTCATTTACTGGATCCATATCCTTTTCGGGATTCCGGCCATCCTGAATCACCTTGAACTCTTCAGTGCCAAGTATTATGCGGTTACCCAATGGCTGCCTTCTTTGGGTGACTTTTTCCTCCTCACAACACTCCTTTTCTTTTGGAGCCTGGTATTTGTCAAAGAATTCGTCCTCCATGGAAGGGCGAGAAAACTAATGATCATTCCTTGCTTTCTTTTTGCCGGAACACTCTATCAGGTGGTTGGAGGGTTGATCAGCAACCTGATCAGCAACAGCAACATTACCTACAAATTAAACCGCATAACCGATATCGATCAGTACAGTATCAGCAGCCATCTGGCCATTGCCTTGTTGCTGTTTTCAATTTTCATGATCAACCTTAAAATCCTCGAAAAGACCGAACACCTGATCAACAAGCGAACTTTCCTGTCCTTCCATCTCGTTGCTGTGCCTGTTTCGATCCTTCTCTGTATCATTTTTAACACTCCCCCCTTTTACCTGTTGGCCTTGTTCCTGTGCGTTAATTTGCTGCAAGTCCAGATCAGGAAAATGCACATTACCCGCTTTTCATTGTCTTATTCCATTTTGTTTGTTTCCCTTTTTTCTGTGGTAAGCCTGATGGTGGTGTATAAAACCATCGACCAAAGGGAAATCCAGGTGCAGAAATTAATGGCCGTTAACCTGAGTTCTGAACAAGACCCGGTGGCCGAGATCTTCCTGACCAACATGCAGGAACAGTTCAATACCGACTCCATCATCCCCAGCCTGCTTGCCCCGCCGTATGAAGACCTGGAGAACTACCTGAACCGAAACTATTTCGATGGCTATTTCAGGAAATATGATATCCAGTACACTTTCTGCACAGCCACTGATGCTGTTATGATCCATCCTGAAAATGTCTCAGAACCCTGCTTTCCCTATTTCGACAAGATGATTGTACGCTCTGGAACCAGGATTCCGGGTAGCAATTTCTATTTTATGAACAACATGGAAGGAAGGGTTTCCTACCTTGGAAAACTGCACTATCCCCTGGCCCGCGATTCAAGGGGATTATCGGTTTTCATCACCATGACCTCCAAAACCATCTCGGAAGGAATTGGTTTTCCCGAATTGCTCATGGACCGGTCTTTGATTAAACCTTTCAGGTACAAGTATCTCTCGTACGCCAAATATTTTGATGATGAATTGGTCAACCGTTCTGGTGAGTACACCTACAACTATTACCTGCAATCGTACAATATCGATCATCTGAAGTCAGAATTTGAACTCCGTAAATGGAACGGATACGATCACCTGATTTATCAGTTCGACGATAAAACCTGCATTATTGTCAGTAACCGCTCGCTCCGTTTTGTCGATTACCTGATTTCGTTCCCCTATATCTTTGTTTTCTACTTTTTGGTGGTCCTTCTTTTAACCCTCATCGGAAATCCAAAGCTCAGGAAGCTGATGATCCCCAGGGACCTGCGTTTCAGGATCCAGGTAGCCATTATTTCCGTTGTATTGATTTCCCTTTTGATGGTGGCCGCCGGAACGATCTATTACAACGTGAAAGAATACCAAAACCGCCATCAGACAGACCTTTTGGAAAAGATGAATTCCATTTCCGTTGAAATCGACAGCCGGCTCAATACGGTGAATGCCATCAGCCCCGAGTTGCGCCAATGGCTTTTCGAGGAACTGTACAAACTCTCCAATATCTTCCGAACCGACATCAATATTTACGATGTCAAAGGTGAGATCATCGCCTCTTCAAGGCCCGAAATATTCCGTAAAGGCATTACCTCCGAAAGAATGAATGCCCAGGCCTTCTA
>DMFR01000353.1:12809-13240 GCA_003450125.1 Prolixibacteraceae bacterium
TCTATGAATTGTCGGAAAGGTACCAACTCAATTACTTTCAGCCCGAGCAAATTGGCACCCTTTCCTATCTCTCTGCCTACGAGCCGATCATGAACAACGGGGGCGATTACCTGGGCTACCTCAATTTGCCCTATTTTACCCGTCAGGATGAATTGAAACAGGGCATTTCCACCTTTGTGGTGGCCTTTATCAACCTTTACCTGCTGCTTTTTCTGGCCAGCGTGATCGTTGCCGTCGTGTTGTCCAACAAGATCACCTTACCTTTAAGCCTGATCCGTGAAAAGTTAAAAGGCATCCAATTGGGCAAGAAGAGTGAGCAGATTAGTTATCAGGCCGAGGATGAAATTGGGGCCCTTGTGCGTGAATACAACCACAAGGTGGACGAACTGGCCGAAAGTGCCGAACTATTGGCCAAATCGGAACGTGAATCC
>DMFR01000353.1:13365-27203 GCA_003450125.1 Prolixibacteraceae bacterium
TCGCCCATGAGATCAAGAACCCGCTGACCCCCATGAAACTCAATATCCAGTATTTGCAACGGGCAAAGGCCGAAAAAAAAGACCATTTCGATGAATTCTTCGACCGGGTTACCCAGAACCTGATCGAGCAAATTGATACCCTTTCCGGTATTGCCACCGAGTTTTCCAACTTTGCTCAAATCCCCAAAGCCAAAAATGAGGTGTTCGACCTCCTTGAAGTGTTAAAGAACGTGTGCGGTTTGTTTGAACCCAATGAAAACCTCCTGTTTGCTTTCGAGATGAATCAGCTAAAGGAGGTATTGATTTTTGCCGACAAGGAACAACTCTCCAGGGCCTTCCTTAACCTGATCAAAAATGCCATCCAGTCCATTCCCGCAGAACAGATGGGCCAGATCAGCATTGGTGTTCAAACCGACGATTCAATGGCGTTGGTTGCCATCAGCGACAATGGTGCCGGAATCAGCGATGAGGCACAGCTTCACCTCTTTGAACCCAATTTTACCACCAAAACCAGCGGCATGGGGCTAGGCCTTTCCATCGTTCAAAATATCATTCAAAGCTTTAACGGCAAAATATCCTATCAGACTTCCGTTACTTCCGGCACTACTTTCCTGATTGAAATTCCACGCTATCAGGCCGAAAAAGGGAAAGGAAAATAAGCACCTCTTATCCGGTAGGCATAGATCCGGATCTACCTTTTACATGGATTACCGCATCTCCTCATTTAGTCATTTATACTTTGTCAATATACTTCGCATACAAAGGCTATAACGAACAGGCTGATAATGGGTTGAAAGGTTCAATTCAGGGAATAATTCGCCATCTTTCTCCTTCCTTTTTTGCTCTTTCTGAAGAAAATACCAAGACCAAGGCAAACACACAAGGAGATCAGACAGGTCTGGAAAAGAAAAGGGGGATATGAATTAAGGCAATTGAGGTAGGGCAAAAACACCGGTGGAGTTTACTATTCAAGCCATTCGATGGAGTAGATCACACTGGTGACTGGCCCCAATTTGATGATAAGCCACAAGCTTGAGCCCACTGCGAAAAGCAGATTGAAAACCCTGAAAGGGCCAAATTTGAATAGAGGCTGTCCAAAAAGTTAAAATCAGGACAATTCTTCTCTGCGAAACGCTGTGGTTCAATTGTTTAACTCTAACCCCAGAGTTACACTGAGTAAAAACACAGAGTTTTTTAACAGCTTCTATCTTCTTCTTACCTTCACTATACCCTCTCTTTCCTTTCTGTAAGCTTTCTGTAATCTATCTGTAATTTATCTGTATTAAATATTACAGATACATTACAGATAAATTACAGAATGCTTACAGAAAGGAAAGAGAAGGTAAGACGATGGGGCGGTAATGGTATGCACTTATTATGGAATTAATCCATAATGTTACCAGAGCATTAATCAATAAATAATAAGTGACCCGCATCATTGAAATATCAAACAATAATGGTTTACTTTATTTTTTTAATGCTTGCCCGGATTGCTATGGTGGATTAAGCAAATTGAGGGTTCATTTTCTGAATGTTTCAGGAAAATAAAATAGTTTTGGAATTTTAAAATCATTCATTCATCGATACGTTGTCGGTTCTTTTAATTGGTATGCGGAAGATCATTTTGTTTATCTGTATGGCACTGGGTTTGGTTCACCAGGGGTGGGGTCAAAATAAATCCATTGACTCATTGCGTATTGCCTTTGACCAATGCTACGGTTTGGATGTTATCCTCACCAATGGGAAGAAATATTTTCCGGACAGCACCCCGGTAGTGGGTCACCCGTATTGGAAAAGTAAGGAAACATTTTTGGGAAGTCTTACCATTTCCGGCAGGACATTTATGAATCAACAGCTGAAATATGAGCTAAACAAGCAGCAATTTGTACTTTTCTATACCAATTACAATGGCCAGCCTTGTCAAATTATACTCAACAATACAGCCATTGATTCCGTGAGGACTGGCGATTGTCTTTTCGTCCCCAATAAAAACCCGGATATCCACCAACCATTTATTCAACTGATCAGTACGGGAAATTTAACCTGCTATATTGTCTGGAACAAAGAGTTGAATTTAAATACCATGGGGGCCACTGCCGGCTATGAATATACCAAAGATTATTCGCGCTACTATCTTACCTACAAAGGATCGGATTACAGGTTCAAAAATAAATCTTCCTTCCTGGGGGTTTTCAATCGAAAAGAAAAGGTTTCCATCCGAAAATACATTTCCTCCAATGGGTTAAAGTTTAAGAGAATGGCTGATAATGATTTAAAAAAATTAATCCGTTTCTGCGAACAAACCTTGATCTGATATGAAACTGCTAGCATCCTATATCGTGGTATTCTTTTTTTTCCTGACGGGTTTGACCGCTCAGCAAAAGGAAGAAATCAAAATAACGGGTTCATACCAGAATTTAACCTTCCCGGAATTTGTCGGCAAGTTGGAAAGCCAGTACCCGGTTCACTTTTATTTTGAGGAGAAATGGGTGGCTTCCCTTGCCGTGAACCTGGAGGTCCAGCAGCTTTCAATACCGGAGTTGATGGAAAAGCTCCTCCTGCCTACCTCATTGGATTATATCTATCAGGCGCCGGGTACGATTATCATTTTGCCGGACAAGAAATTTGTACGTCAGCTTCCTGAGTATTTCCTGACCAAGGACGGATTGGATTCTACGCAGAACAGAACGCGTAATTTAACCGGTATGGAGCAAAAATACCTGCATGGCCGTCAGCCCGATATGATTCAAACCATCGTGGTTGGAAGCCGTGAGAAATCCAGGAAAGGCAAAATGGCTGTCATTACCGGCAAACTGACCGATGAGGAAACCGGTGAATTGCTGACAGGCGCAACCATGTATGTCCCCAAACTACAAAAGGGGGCGGCCACTGATGCCACCGGATTCTTCACCATGGCCTTGAATCCCGGTATTTATGCCGTTGAATTCCAGTATTTGGGAATGAACCGGTTAAAGGGGAACCTGGATGTACGCTCTGACGGCTATTTTACATTGAGTCTAAAAAAACAGTTTCAACAGATTGATGAAGTACTGATCCAGGGTCAGAAATCGGAGAAGCATGGTGCAAAGCCGGGCCTGGAAAATGTTTCAGTGAAAACGATGAAGGAATTGCCCTCTTTAATGGGCGAGAAAGATGTCATGAAAGTTGCACAGATGCTTCCCGGCATTGTAAGTGTTGGCGAAGGATCAGCCGGGATCAACGTTCGTGGGGGAAATGCCGATCAGAACTTATTTTACATCAACGAAATACCCATCTATAACAGTTCCCACCTGTTTGGATTCTTCTCGGCTATCAACTCCTCGATCATTGAGAATTTTTCCATCTTCAAAGGTCAGGTGCCTGTTGAATATGGAGGACGTTTATCTTCGGTTTTCAATATAGAAACACGAAAGGGACATAAAAATAATGTCTTCAGTCAGGGAGGCATCAGTCCGGTATCGGCCAATGCTGAAATTGAATTGCCCCTGGTCAAGAACAAGGCTTCATTGGTCGTTAGTGGTCGTTCGAGCTACTCGGACTACATTTTGAAACGTTTAAAAGATCCTGATTTGCGCAACAGTCAGGCTTCGTTTTATGATTTCACGGGATCGCTCGATTATAACATCAACCAAAAGAATCAAATCACTCTTTTTGCCTATAACAGCAATGACAACTTCAACCTGAATGGCTACACCCAATATGGGTATGGGAACAAGGGTGCCTCGGTTAATTATATTCACCGGTTTACCCCAGGATTGAAATTATCGGCTTCGGCCATTGGCTCTAATTACAATTTTGAAACTACAGACAAGAGGTCTGCAAGTGAAGCCTATACACATGGGTATGAATTAAATCACTACGAATTCAGGTCCAGTCTGAGTTGGCTGATCAATGAACACCATACGGTAAAAGTGGGTACTGAGGATATCTTCTATCATTTGAAGCGCGGAATTGTGAAGCCATTCGGATTAGGATCATTCAAGACGCCAGTTGACCTGGGAGAAGAAAATGGATTGGAATCTTCCCTCTTTCTGGACGACAATGTTAGCCTGGGTTCACGGGTAGATATCTATGCCGGCTTACGGTACAGCCTGTTCACAGCCTTGGGCCCAAAGACGGTCAGGAATTATGCACCGGGAACGGCATTTGATGAGATCAATATAACCGGCACCCATGATTACCTAAAGGGAGACCGGATTACTACCTATAAGAACCCTGAATTTCGCGCCGGGCTGGGTATCAAAGTTGGACAAAACAACTCGGTTAAACTTTCAATGACCCAAATGACCCAATACCTGTTTATGCTCAGCAATTCTATTTCTATCGCACCCAATGATCAATGGAAACTGGTGGACAGTCATATTACACCCCCTACCACCATTCAGTATTCAGCCGGATATTACCAGGAGATCCCTAAACTGGGTTTGAGCGCCTCCTCTGAATTGTATTACAAACAGGGCAAGCATATTGTGGAATACCGCGACGGGGCTGACTTTCTGGGTTCCCCTTATGTGGAGACAGCCGTTTTACAAGGTACACAGCAAGCCTATGGAGCCGAGTTCATGCTCTCCAAATCTACTGGCAAGTTCAATGGCTGGACTTCGTATACCTATTCGCGTTCGTCGATGACTGTCAATGGAAAGGAAGATTGGGCCGACATCAACAAGGGGAAAAAATACCCTTCCAATTTTGATAAGCCCCATGTATTGAATATGATCTTGAATTACCAATTTACCCGGCGCTTTTCCATCTCCTCCAACGTGGCCTATAGTACAGGACGACCGATAACCATCCCAAAGGGGATCTACTATGTGAACGGAGACCCGTTTGTTGATTATTCGGCCCGCAATGAATACCGTATCCCGGATTACCTTCGGGTGGATATGTCAATGAAGATTGAAGGAAACCTCAGAAAAGCGAAACTCATGCACAGTTACTGGACCATCAGTGTTTACAACCTTCTGGGCAAAAGCAATGCCAATTCTATTTTCTTTCTGTCGGAAGAAGGAGGTGTGCATGGCTATAAATATTCAGTGATTGGGGTGCCAATCTTAACCATTTCGTGGAACTGGAAATTAGGGAACTATGAAAACAATTAAACTGATCATCGGGATTCTCTTTGCAGGAGGGCTAATCACCTCGTGCATTGAACGGTATTTCCCCGGATACGAGAGTGAATTTATCCCTCAACTGGTGATCGAAGGGACCATTAGCCCGGATGAGGGAGAGCAGGAGATTGTGATTTCCAACTCCTCCTCACCTGATGATCCCAAGTTCATTGCCGTTTCTGGTTGTGGGGTCCAGGTGGAGGATGAGAAAGGGAATCAATTTAACTTTCCTGAATCAACAGTGGCAGGACATTACCGGGGCAGGATTGATGGGGATAAAGTCATCATCGGAACCCATTACCGCTTGTTGGTCCAGACTCCCGAGGGCAAACAATATGCCAGCAGTTATGAAGAATTATTACCTTGCCCGCCCATTGATTCCCTGTATTTTGACTTGGAGACCAAGCTGACCAGTGATCCGAATAAGAACTTAAATGGTTTGCAGTTTTACATCGACTTCAAAGGCAATGACAGTTATGGACATTATTACCGCCTGGAAGCCATTGAAACCTATGAATATCATTCCAAATGGCCGTTGGATAAATGGCAGGACAGATGGGGTGGAAGACACAATTTGGAGGAGCCTGATTTTTCCAATTTTATCTGTTATAAAACTACCAAACTGAGAAATATCTTTGATTTGTCAACAGATGGTTTTAGTAAAAACAGCTATTCCAACTACAGGTTGCATTTTGTAAAAGATCAAACCCAGCAATTACAATACAAATACAGTCTGTTGGTCAATCAATATTCATTGGACAAAAAGGCCTTCAACTATTGGGAAAATCTCCGCAAGAACAACCAGGAAACAGTCGATCTGTTTGGGAAACAACCCTCTTGGATAAAAGGGAATATTTATAATGTGAACGATACTACCGATTTCGCGTTGGGGTACTTTGGGGTGTCTACCGTCCAGAGTAAACGCATCATGGTTCATCCCTTTGAGGGACTGTCATTTGACAAGGCCCAGGATTGTAAAGCCTATCCGATTTCAGGCAAACTTCCTACCATGCAGCTGTTGTATTTTGCAAACGATTTGGATGAGAACTTTGAACCTTATGAAGGGATTGCAGCTGCAGAATGTATTTTCTGCCAATTGCTGGGGGGAACAACTCAAAAACCATCTTACTGGGACGAGAAATGAAAAGTTTAAGCTACCGCTTTTATATCCTGATTGTTATTCTGATTGTTGTCATGAACGTCAACCAGGGACAAGCACAACCAAAAATCGGATTAAAAGACGCAGGAATGCTGGTTGAAAAAACAGTGTTGATCACCGACCGGGAAACCTATAGTGTAGAGGAGAATATCTTATTTACAGCCTTCAATGTTTCTTCCGCACAATTGCGAAATTCAGATTGGAGCAATGTCCTATACGTGGAACTGGTATCGCCTGACGGGGAAGCATTCGCCCAAAGAAAATATGTCTATCATCAGGATGGTTCAACGGGTAGCTTGAAAATTCCAGTGAATCTGTTGACCGGCAACTATTACCTAAGGGCCTACACCCGTTGGATGCGTGATTATTCACCCTACAATTATTTCTACAAAATGATCACCGTGATTAACCCCTTTCGCCCTGAGTTGCTTGAGCCTTCGGGAAACAAGGTCATTCATGGAAACGACTTAAAGCCTGCATTGGTCAATACATCCGATGTGATCATCCAGACCGGGAAAAAAAGCTATTCCAAAAGGGAACAGGTTGACCTGGAAATTTCAGCTATCAATGGGGAAGATCTGACGAATCTGTTGACCGTTTCCGTGGTTCCAAAAGGGACATATCTCCCGCTCAGTCCAGAGGTTCCAGGGCTTCAGAAGATGATATTCTTGCCCAACTTTATTCCAGAGACCCGAGGCCTTTCCATATCAGGAAAAGTAGTGAATCAGGCGGATTCTCTGCCCCTTCCCTATACCTTGGTTGGACTAACGATCTTTAAAGAAAATCCTGAAAACCGCAATGTATTGTCCAATGAAAAAGGCCAGTTCTTCTTTGATCTGGCAACCCTGAAAGGGGAATACGAAATTTTTATTTCTGCCAAGTCCAATGGGCAACAGATGCCCTTGATCTTAGTGGATAATGATTTCTCAACACAGACCATTGAACTTCCTTACGTTCCGGTGGATTTATCCGAAGAGTCGAAGAAATGCTACCAATCTTTGATTTTTAACAGCCAGATACAGGAACTATACAGGCAGCAAACTATAGAAGAGGAAATGAAATCTTTTTCCTCCGATTCTTCCTTTTATGGGTTACCGGACTTTGTACTGCCTTTGAAAGTTTATATTGATATGCCTACCATCAAAGACTATGTCTCGGAATTGATGCCCCAGGTGGGGATTCGACATGAGGGCAAAAGAACAGTCCTGAAGGTGTTGGGACCTTATTCTGATTTGTCCGTTTATGAACCGATGGTACTGGTTGATATGGTACCCGTTTTCGATATTGACCGGGTTCTGAAGATAGCGCCGGAAAAGATTGAACGCGTTGAAGTGGTGACTAAACCCTATGTACGTGGTGATATTGTTTATGGGGGAATTATCAGTTTCTTTTCAAAAAAGGGCGACCTTGCAGGTATTGATCTTCCTTCAGCAGGGCGGTTTATTACCTACAGCATGTTGAACAGCAATGCCTCTCAGGTGGATGCAAATCCTGCCAGTACGCGCATTCCTGACCTTCAAAATTGCCTGTATTGGAATCCTGCCCTAAAATTTAAAGCAACAGAACCAGCTAAGGTTTCCTTTAATACAGGGGACTGTTCAGGGGAATATGTGGTTGTGGTTCGGGGGGTGGATAAGGATGGAAAGATCAAGATTTGGAGCAGTGAGATAAGGGTAGATTAGCTTTTCGAATAATTCGTTTCAATTTGTATAATTTGTATTTTTAAAAGATCAGTGTAAATCCGTTACATTAGTCAGATCAGTGTTCCTTTTTTTTATTTTAAAATGAAATTAGTGTTCCTGGGCGAAGGGCATAAAAAAACCCCGGAAGCGATTCCGGGGTTTTGTATGTATGTCATGGCTCAATGAACCTATTTGGCCCTTTCAATGGTAATGGTTTTGGTAGGCTGGTCGCAAACTTCGGTTGGTCCCCAGTACTGGATAGGTCCAGGGTAAACAAATGAAGTTTCCAGGGCCCATTTCTCACGGTTGGCGGCAAGGTATTTATAAGGAGCGCTATCGAGTTCTACGAGCGCTTTCTGAATCACTGGTTTCATGTGTCCGTGACGACGTTCCATGTTCATCATCATGGTGACCGGAACTCCACCGGCAATCCACTGGGCAGCAGGAGCAGTCAGGTTACGTACCGATGACATATAGCCTGTTTTACCTTCAGCAATCAGGAAGGCGGCATTGTAACCCAGTGAGTAGCAATAGTCGGCATCAAAGTTGGAGGGGGAAGCACAACGGCCTTCATAGCCGAAAAAATGGTACTGTGTTCCGAATTTACCTTTAAATTCACCTGCTTTTTTCATTTCCTTCAGGCGGCTTTTTACCATTTCCCCCAAGAGCTTTTCAGTTTCAATGAGTGAAACCTGAACATTTCCATGTGGATCACGGTCAAGGGTCAACTGATCAGCAATGCCTGAGGGCAGCGAGGTATATAACTTGGCTGATTCAGGGGAAAGGATTCCGGCAACAAAGGTCCGGCCTTCTATTTTATTGGTAAATGATTTAAATTTCTGTTCCGATGCAGAACCTTCAGCCAAAAGATCATTTAATTCAGAAATCAAGGCTTTCATTTCAGGAACAAATTCGACCAATCCCTCCGGGATGAGTGCAACACCGAAGTTTTCGCCATTGGCGGCACGTTTGGCAACAATGTGAGCCATATAGTCAACGATTTCACCAAGTGTCTGTTTCTTCAGTTCCACTTCTTCGGAAATAAGGGTAATGTTCGGCTGAGTCTGAAGGGCGCATTCCAAACCGATATGGGAAGCTGAACGTCCCATAAGTTTGATGAAGTGCCAGTATTTCTTGGCAGAATTGGCATCGCGCTCAATGTTGCCAATCAATTCAGAATAGACTTTAGTAGCGGTATCGAAACCAAAAGAAGTTTCAATCATGTCGTTTTTAAGGTCACCATCAATGGTCTTGGGACAACCAATTACCTGAATGCCGGTATTCTTTGCCGCATAATACTCGGCAAGTACGCAGGCATTGGTATTGCTGTCGTCACCGCCTATGATGATTAATGCTTTAATGTTCAACCGTTTCAGGATTTCAGCCCCCTTGTCATACTGGGCAGTTTCTTCCAGTTTGGTACGGCCTGAACCGATGATATCGAAGCCACCGGTATTGCGGTATTGATCGATAAAAGCAGCCGTAAGTTCAATGTATTGGTGATCGACCAATCCACCAGGGCCACCCAGGAAACCATATAATATGCTGTCCGCATTGAGGTTTTTGATTCCATCGAAGATGCCAGAAATCACATTGTGACCACCAGGTGCCTGACCACCGGAAAGAATCACCCCTACATTTACGGCAGGATATTGTTTTTTGCCTTCACCGGCTTCAAAAGTAATTAAGGGCATTCCGTAAGTGTTGGGGAAAAGAGCCTTAATATCATTCTGATCGGCTATTGACTGTGTTTTTTCACCTTCAACCAGCTTTACGGTTGATTTCAAAGAATTAGGTAGTTTAGGCTGGTATTTAGCCCTTTCTGATTGCAACGCACTAATGGTCATAGTTTTTATTTTTTGAGAGGATTAACTTTTAAAACCGGTACAAAATAAACTAAAACCATGGGTTTTACCACCAGAGTGAAAGTATAATCCATCTATTTAAAGAAAGTTTAAAGTTCAAGGTTCAAAGTTCAAAGTTGCGTGCCGATAGAAGGCTACCCAACTTTAAACATTAAACTTTGAACTTTGAACTTTATCCCTTTTCCGTTTCCTGATTATTTCCCAACAGATATCCCCATGGTTCCAGGGGCTGAATATGGTCAAATATGATCTTCAGAATGGCCAGAATGGGAAGGGAGAGAAACATCCCCGATATGCCCCACAAGGCATTGCCCCCCAAAATGATGACGATGGAGAAAAGTGCATTTATTTTTACTTTAGAAGCAACAATGGTTGGAATAATGTAATGATTGTCGATGAGCTGAATAAAATAATAAACCGCCATAACATACAAAGCATATACTCCCGATGGTTTGGTGGCTATGGCTACCAACATGGGCAAGGCCACCGCCACGATACCTCCTATAAAAGGAATCACGTTTACCAAAGCTCCTATAATACCCAGCATGATGGCAAAATCAATTCCAAGGATTAACAGACCGATTGAATTGAGCGTAGCAATGATTACAGCTTCAATGAGCAGACCAACCAGGTAATGCTGGATCATGCTTTCCGTTTGAAGGATTACTTCACTCAATTTACTTTCATGCGCCGGGCCAAAAAGACGATAGATAAATCCACGCAACAGAAGCTTATAATAAAGAAATAAAAAGACATAGACGGGAATTAAAAAGACAACCAGCATCAGGCTGCCCACACTCAACAGGGTGGATTCGATTAAAGCGCTGCTGGCCTTTTGAAATTCATCCTTGGCTTTTAGAATCCAGTTTTGGATGTTTTCAATATCGACATCGAAATAAGATGAAAACCAAGCAATGGTCTGATTGAACATTGTAGTAGAGCGATCCAGCAAATTGGGCCAGGACTCACTGAACCGGCTGATCTGCGAGAAGAGTAGAAAGAAAACGGTGGCGATGATCAGAAAGACCACGAATATGGCCATGATGATTGCCACGATCCGGTTGATCTTAAAGCGAACGATAAAGTTAACCAAAGGATTCAATACAATGGCGATAACCATGGCAAACACCAGGGGAGCAAAAATACCTTTTAAATGATAAAGGATCTCAATTAAGACATATAATCCAACCAAAATAAAGGTTGCCTTTGCATAAAATGGAAATTTCAATACTTTGTTGATCACTTCGCTAGCGTTTTATTGTGTTTTCTACTATACTTTTATTCCGTGTTAGATAACAAATATAAGCAATTATCAACCATGAATATTACAGTATTCAATACCAAATATTATATATTTCACAGTTCTTCCCTTAAATAAAGCCGGATAGGAAGGGACCTGATGTCCTTTATGAAGGGAAGCAGAGTAGAAAGATAAACAAAAAAAAAGCATCTTTCTCAAGATGCTTTTAAAAATGTTTTCTTCAGGGTCAATTCAAATTCAATTCAAATGTCTGGCGTTTAAGATCGAACCACTTCAAGTACTTTAGGTACTTTAGGCACTTTAGTTCACTTTAGGCACTTTAGGCACTTCCTTTTACAAAATAACCAGCTTCGTACATCTTGTTCCCTTGTTGGTGGTAATTTCAAGGAAATAGGTACCAGGGGCAGGATGAAAAGTAAGGGTACTTGTCAGGACGGGCTGGGGGTATCTAAATTGACCGGCTACCTGGCCGTTTAAATACAGGATTCTCACCCTTGAAAAGGCCTCCTTGCTGCTGACCGAATATTGCTGACCGGCAGGGTTGGGAAATACGGTAAACTGCTCTGTTTCGGGCAGAATAGACTGGTTGGCCGACGGCTGTTTGAGCGTACCCAAAAAACGGAATGATTTGAGCTGAAAGAGCTTTGCGGTGCCTTCTCCCCTGAATCGCAAGTACACATCGTGACTGCCTGTAACTTCTGGAATATCAACTGGGAAGTTCTTATACATGGTAAGGCTGCCGGTGGAGGTAATGGGACATTCTGCTATTTTACGGCCTGTCTGGAGCGAATCGAGCCATACCTCAATGACGCCGGAGTTGGAGAGGGACGAGGCATTGGCTTCAAACGACAGCGCCATTACGGGGTAATCTGCATCGCCAAATTCGACGCCCGCATACAGGGCCCAATCGTTGGTATGAATCTGATCCAGTGCGCTAACTCCTGAGACACTCCGTGTGGTGCCCCATTGGTTGGCAGGGCAATCGGCCAATATGGAAGTATAGGCATCGCGGTACACATAAAGGTCAAAGTCCGCGGCCAATCCCTTGACGTACAGTCCCTGGTAGTTGCCTGTCCAGGCGTTGAAATCGGCTTGCTCTACATCCATGCTTTTCACATCAATGGTTTTACCTACCTGCACCCAATCGAACCCGTTGGCGCTGTAGAAGCCTGACAACATATGGTTGAAACGCGACAGTTTCAGCCAGACTATATTTCCAGAGGTGTTGGGCACTTCATAACTGGTGGTATTGAAAGTAAATTTGATGGTTGGCTCTCCTGCGGCGCTGGCTGTGCTGAACACGCAAGCCGATAAGGATTGCTGGCCAGTCATGATGCGGATGCCAGCTTCATCGGTGGAGGCTTTGGGGGCAAAATCAAGACGGGTGATCAGCGAGTAATTGTGCTCGGCATCGTACTTGATGATCGTATTCTGCAGGTTTTTGGGTGAAAGACGTACCCATCCCGGGCGGGCGCTTAATGACCAGGGCAGTTGGGCAGCGTATCCAAGAACTGACCATTCGGGGTTCAGTTTTGTGGAGTTGAAAAAGTCGGCATGAGGGACCATCCAAGGAATGCCTCCGGAAGACAAAACCGGAGCCGTTAAAGGTTCGTTGACTGGATAATCAGCCACGGGTTTCCCGGCTGTATTGTATCGCACACGACTCAATAAACCTTGCCGCCCAGGACCTTGCCACTCGCCGCCATTGGCAAACGCGTACGAGTGATAAAATACCCAGGAAGTGCTGTCATCGAGCATTACAACAGGCGAACAGTGGTTGGGTCCAGTGAAAAGAGCCTGGTATTTCTTCGGATCAGCCTCGTTGAAGAAGTCGCCCAGGTTTTCCCATGCCGCCTTATCTGCCACCAGTTGTTTGCTTCTGAATACTTTCTGGCCTCCTCCTGCATTGATGGCAAAAGTGTAGTAGTAATACCCCTTGTATTTCCACATGGTAGGCCCTTCAGCCCAACCAAATGGGTAGGTGGGAGCAGGGTTGATCCACCGTAAATCCAGGATATTGCCTTTGGGTTGACCATCGGTGCCAAGTTGAAGGATCCAGTTGTTTTCCTGTCCGTTTTTTACCAACAGGTACCACAATCCATCATCGTCAATAAAGATCGAATTGTCCATTCCAAGACCAGGCACAGAGGCAGGGCATTTCACTGCAACAGGCGCACTCCAGGGGCCTTCAGGTTGGGTGGCGGTGGTAAAATACATGTTACCCCTGTTCCCGAAGAAATCCCAGTACTTGTTGTTATAATATACCATGTGCCCACCCCAGCAACCATCAAATTTGCTCGTGCCATATAGTGACCATGTAGCGCTCACCGGTTGGGCGATAGCTTCCCAATGGACAAGGTCCGTCGAATGGTAGATGATAGGTGTTGGGCTAAAGGAGGAGCCGGTGGTATAGAAATCTTTGCCGATTCTGGTCAGGGTAGGATCAGCATGAGCTCCCGGGATCACAGGGTTCATATAGGTTGAAAATGATAAACTTTGCGCCATTGACTGCATTTGCAACAAGAGCAGTAAGCCAAGGAAAACGATCAGGGTAGGTTTTGATCTCATGGGAATAATGTATTAAAATGTCTAAAGTATAAAAAGGTATAAAAGAAGAACCCACTTCCGAAAAGTCAAAAAAATAAGAATTGCCACAAAGACACTAAGTCTCAAAGGTACACAAAGCGTTGAATATTTGTTTTTTGTTTTTTTTAGTGAAACTTTGAGTATTAGTGTCTTTGTGGCATAATATACTTTTCGGAG
>DMFR01000353.1:27325-32514 GCA_003450125.1 Prolixibacteraceae bacterium
ATATACTTTTCGGAGTGGGCTCAAAAGAATAATATTTAAGTAATTCAAAAATTAATAAATAATGCGAAGAACTTCAATCAAAATACCATTATAAATCTATTCAGAGAGTTAACATCTCCCCAAATAGATTTAATAAAACTACCCATCAATTATTACTGTACAATAAGCTTTTGAGTGAAGTTCATTCCTTCTGATGTCACCTTTACAATGTAAATTCCTTTTTTCAATCGGGAATCTATATTTAATTGTCCATTGTTATTACTAATGACCTTTTCAAATAGCATTGTCCCTTGATTGTCAAAAATATGAAGGATTGCTTTTTGGAATGTCATTGGAATCTTTATTGAAAATTTTCCAGCCTGAGTTGGATTGGGATAAATAACCAGTTCATTCAAGACACTTTCGGTTTCAATCGCGTTGGGACCGGCAAGGTCCCAGTAAATCAAACCTCGCCCTAAGGCACCCGACATATATACTCTTCCAAAGACATTCATATCTCCAAATACAAGGGTTGTACCACCGAACTGGTGGGCATTATCGTTGACACGAGTCCAGCTTGCTCCTTTGTTTGTTGACCTGAACATTCCGTTCACACCTCCTACCGTTCCCCAAATAAAAACAGTAGGATAAGTTGCAGAAGCATCCGCTTTACCAATACCGACCGCGCTACAACTGGCAACATTTGAAACCTTTGTAAATGTTGCCCCATGATCGGTAGAATATTTTAATCCATTGTCAATCAGTGGCACCCATATATGCCCTTCATATCCGGGTACAGCACGGATATAAGTTTGCGTCCAAGGAGCCGATGATGCACCGGGAGTACCGCTAGCGGAGAAGCTGGCGCCATTATTGCCAGATACGTACATCTTTCCTCCAGACAGATCGTGGATGTAAAAGTAATTACTGTTTACTTTGTCAGATACAGGAAATGCATTCGATATCGTAATTCCGGTTATATTGTTCCACGTTCCCCCATTGTTAGTGGAATAATAGGTAGAACTGGATCCGCCGGGACAATGAAGTATCGTTTTTCCATCAGCACTGATGGCAGCACTTCCTCCTGAGGCTTTAGTGGAAGCGCAAGCCGTCCATGTAGATCCTTGATTGGCAGAATAGTATAGCTTAGTACTGCCAACTCTCACAACATTATTTATACTTGCTCCCGCATAATCAACACTCCAGTTTGATCCATCGGCCGGCTGATGCGTTTGCGTCGGATATGAGGTCAAGTCGTTGTGTACAAAACCTGTAATGTCCCCGAAAACGGAAATAAACGGACCTCCCGGGATACTTACCCCACCTGTTACGCCTGTTTCTTCCAGCCCTCTCACATCAAATTTCCAGCTTGGGCTGGTTGCATCAATATTGGAGCAGGAAAAAACACCATTTCCGGAAACTGCTCGTACCTCCGCCGTATTGCCAGGGGTAAATTCTATAGAGCCTGCCCAGTGCAGCATCCCACTTGCCCATCCTATGCCGTCGTTATTATACTTGCTACTTGATCCATTCTTGAGTGTCCAGCTTGTTCCTCCATTTGTAGACAAGTACACAAAATCCCCCCAGGTAGTTCCATATTGGTTATTGTTGTACTTATTAATGGTTGACACTACTACCCTTTTGGCATTGGAAGGATCAATGCTTACCCCTCCATAGGAATAATTGTTACCGTTTGGCGTTACATTTGTCCAAGTACTAGTAGATGTGTCGAGCTTGTAAACTCTGCCTGAACCACAATCCCAAGGGCCATCCGCATCCGCCAAAACAACATACATGGTATTGCCTGCGAGTGCAGCCCTGTGAGGCATAAAAGTGGTAATAGGTGAAATGTCAGTAAATGTCACTCCACCATCGGTACTTTTGTAAATATTTGCACTACCACTGCGTGAAACTCCTATGTACATGGTTTGCGTTGCTCCACTTGCAACACTGCTTGAAGGGTCGTAAAGGACAAAGCAAATCCCATTGTCATTTGTGGTCGTAGTGACGCCGTTCCATGCAAGGTTCCAGGTAAGACCTGCATCGATACTTTTCCATAATCCGTTTCGCCTGGTTCCACAGAAAAGGATGTTGCTGTTGTGGGGATCTACAGCGAGCCGTTCGCCATTCGATCGCCCCATCCCGTTTCCATGCGCTTTGAATTTAGCGGTCACATCTACAATCTTAAATGAATTTCCTTTGTCGGTAGATTTTAATATCGCTGTTTTTCCATTGTCAAAATAATCCATACCGCAAAGCATGTAAACGTTATTTGCATTTTGCGGATCGACAGCCAAGGATTCCACCCCTGAAAAACCCTTCTGATTAGCTGGTATCCAGTCAAGTAATTCTATCCAATTGTTGTTTGCAGCATCAAGGCGATAAGCACCTCCGACATCAGTACGGCAATAAATATCACCGGATGTTTGGTCAGTAATAACACCTGTTACAAAACCACCTCCTCCAATGGGGGTGATATTGGTGGTATATTGAGCATAAGATTGAATTGCTGAAAGAAGGCTAATACATATCAACATTAACGCCGCAATAAATCGATGCAGGTGATAAAAAGAACCGGAATTATTAATTTTTGTTTCCATAAATATAGATTTTATTTTGCAAAGAATTGGCAAATATAAATTAAAAAAGAACTTATCATTTTGTGCCGAAACGAATTACTGTCAGCGAATTGCCCGGGAAAGTTCGCTTGCAGCCAGCACCAGTTAATTTCACATCTTCTGTTTTCGGATACACTTTCTTCGGGTTTTCCAATGTATTTTCATCGATCGGACTGGCCGATGTCAAAACTGTGGCGGTACCTGTACCTGTCATATTTTTGGCTTCTTTCAAATCAATTTCTGTTTTTATAGCTTTGGCTGAAGCATTTACAACTTTAAGAACCACATCACCAGATTTGTCGTCTTTAACAGCACTCATGATCAGACTTTTAACAGCAAGGTTTTTGTCTGAAATTTCCTGAACCAGTTTTCCGTCCAGATAAGCCTTGGCATTATTTCCACTGATTTCAATTTTTACATCATACCATTGTTCCGTTTTAGCCTCACCTTTCATTTCTACAGTAGCCATGCCCATTTCAAGGTGCGTAACAGAATTGTTCCAACCGCCTACTTCGAAACGGTTACTTTCATTATTATTCCTATTGTGGAAGAATATTTTGAATCCATTCTCGCCAGAAACCCTACGAGCCTTCAAACTGATGGTATAGTCTTTCCACGTAGAATCTCCCATAAAAATGCCCACCCCTTGCTCCAATGCCGATTGCTTGAGCACTCCATCTTTTGCACTCCAATCGCCTTTTCCTGCTTGTCTCCAATGCTGATCGAGTTTTGCAAAATCGGGTTTAAACAAAACCTTCCCGTTAAGCGCTGTAACCACAACATCTTTAAATTCAGCAGAATTCATCCAGGTACCCAAACCGATGCAACCCATTCCTACGGGAGTTTCAATGACCGGATTATTCTCTATAGAGAAAGGCAGTACCTTTGTTCCCTGGTTGTTTGAAAACATTTCCTGAACATAGTAGCTTGGCAAGCCAAACCACTGGTGGCTGTCGAAATTAATTAGGTTTACAGGCCATGCTTTGTGGTTTGCATTGCACAACAAGGGTGCATAAGCTCCCAGGACAACTACATCCGAGTTTCGTTCCATGCCTGTCATCCAGGCAGCTTCGCCGATTGCACCGCGAAGATTACCGTTTCCTGTGCCTGAAGTTACCGCGTATTCGCCTATAAAAACTTTGAAGCCGTTGCGGTCATAACTGTCGTATTTATTTGAGTTCCAGATGAACCAATCGGGATTGTTGTAATAATGCTCATCTATTAATTCAGGATTTGGCTCTTTCGGGTGTCCGCCGGCCCATTCGTTGGCAATGAGTTTCATGTACGGGTATTTTGCAAGGATCGCCTTTACAAACAGAGGCCAGCGCTCGTTGTAAGGAGTTCCTCCATTTTCGTTTCCTATTTCCATGTACTTCAGGTTGAAAGGTTTCGGATGTCCGTTTTTAGCCCGAAGACTTCCCCAAACCGAAGATTCGGGTCCGTTGGCGTATTCGATCACATCAAGCGCATCCTGCACCCACTGTCCCATTTGATCGAGCGGAATTACTTCTTTGTGCGACATACCAATGTTGATGCAATAAAGTGGTTCAGCGCCCAAATCTTCGGCCAGTTGAAGATATTCGTGAAAGCCCAGTCCATTGGTAGCGTTGTAACCCCATATATTCCAAAGAGCGGTGCGAGCATCAATATTTCCGATGGTGTTTTTCCAGTGGTTCATGTGCTTGAAATCGTCGCCTTCAACCCAACAGCCACCGGGGAAGCGCAGAAATTTAGGGTGGATCGCATCAAGCGCTTCGGCAAGATCGGTACGCAAGCCATGATTTTTCCATGTTTTATCCGGGAGCAGCGAAACCATATCCAGAAATAGTTTCCCGTTGCCTTCGCCTGAAATTTGCAGGCTTGCTTTGGGATCGCCTGTGCTTATTTTCAGATTTGCAGTATAATATGCCCAGTCTCCGGTAATTCCTTTTATTTCAGCAGCTGATATTTCATTGCCTTTCGCATCAAGAATTTTTATTTTTAAAGGAGAGGAAAAACCTTCAATAGCACGTGCGGCAAACTTCAGCGTATAACTTTCGCCCTGCACCATATTCATGCCCCAGTAGCCTGAATTTTCCAGTTTAAAAGAACCGGAAGCATCAATTAACAATGCTTTGCGATTGAAAGAGTTTAATGGCGGTATCGCTTGTTTCGCGAAAAGGTCGGCATTGCTGATCGAAGCCGAACTTTTGCCATCGGCACTTTTAAACTTCCAATCCTGAGGGATATCAGCATCTTCAAACGAACGGTTTCTTACCATTTCGGGATACAATCCTCCATCGGCAGAAAGGTTAATATCTTCGAAGAAAATACCGAACAAGGTAGGTGAAATTGCATGACCCGGTTTGTTTACATCAACCGTGATTTTGGTTTGTGCCTGAACGGCATTACCTAATACAAAGAATAATAGGATTAGCTTAGAAATAAAGATTTTTTTTCGGTTCATTTTTATATATTTTTCTTTTTTTGATTTGTATTTTTCTTCTAATTATTGGTTTTTAACCCCCATCAATCTGAGCATTTTCTCGCCATATCGCCTTCCCAAAACTTCCAATGGAATTAATAAATGAATTTCCATTCATCAAACAAAAA
>DMFR01000203.1 GCA_003450125.1 Prolixibacteraceae bacterium
GTCAAAAGGCCATACTGCCAATTTGCGTAATTGGCAGTATGGCCTTTTGACCTTTTGTCGTAATATAAGGAACTGATAGTGCAGTTGATTGACTCTTCTATCGAACTCACGTTAATAGATAGGGCCTGCTAAGAAGCCTTCATTTACTTGAAAACAAGAAATTTACAACTACGTTTATTGAAACTGGGTGCAAAGAAAAGTGGTAAAATACTCAAAAAAGCCTGCACCCTGGAAGGTTGGAATCCTGCCCTCTTAGTCTTTCAATCACCCTGTAAAGGGCTGCTGTTTCCTTCCCATCATCTGTAACTCATCTGTAACTCATCTGTAACCTTTCTGTAACCTTAGGTTACAGAAAGGTTACAGATGAGTTACAGAAAGGTATCATATAATGGGAAGGAAACAGCGCCCCGGTGAAAGGAGAAAAGCAGTTCAAGGGGACCAATCAACTATGCTTTAAAATAATTTGGAATCATCAACCCATCCACACTGGAAAGTAAAAGAGCTCTTCTTTCTCTTTTTCATGGACAGAGATATCATTTGGGAAAAAACCTATTTACGGGTTTGTCCGCAAGCCCAAGATAATCCTTTTTTGAGGAGTTAGAAAGGATGAAACACTATCTGGACGAACCAGTTCTTTGACTATTGGCTTCTATTTAAGTGTGTTACTTATCTGGAGCTCCGTTATTCGAATTCCAGCCCACCAAAAGATTCCGGAACATGGAAGGAGGGTTTGTCTGTTTTTATCCTCGTCCAGGAAACAAAATGGGGAACACTCAGGTTGTCTCCACATTTATAAAAATTACCGCGCATCTTTTTCCCCTGAATGGGTTTTAGTGTGTGATTGAAGAATGCTTCCCATGGAATGGCGATGGTAATATCCCATTTGGTATCCCCCATTTGTTCGGGAAAAGGGATTGGACCCAATGAGGAAACCCGACGAATGGAGTCAATATGCTCTGCTGTGGCCTGTATGGCGGGTTCACCTTTTTTCCTGAATCCCAGCAGGGCAGTTCCGATACAGGTCATTTCAAGGTTATAGTATTCATCATTGCCTTCAGGAGAGATGAAAAATTCAACACAGCTGTCTGTCCATACGGGGCCGTTGTTTTCGGTGATTTCAGCTTTAACGGACTGCTCGTTCACTTTATAGTGTAGAAAAAGTTCATTTTCATTGTAGGCGATCTGAACTGAAACATCAGGCCTGTAAGGGAAATCATTCCAATTGACCATTTCAAGTGGAAGGGCTTCAATCTCAAGTTCAATCGTTTCGCTCACCAACTCCAGTGGAGGATTGGTAAACCCGGGCAATATTTCATACACTTTCATGGTGTTGCTTTTAATTGGTTCGCTCTGGTGCTTTATTCAATTTTATAATTCACTACAGTACCATCTTCGCTGCCGACCAACAGGTTGAAATAGGAAGATGTATCATTGAATTTTCCAATTATAAACGGGGTGTTACCGGGTAATGGGAACCCCCAGGTGTTGGCACCTTTTGTATCGAGCAGATAGATCTTGTTTTCACCTTTGACTACCACACCTATTCTATTGACTCCCGGGGTAAGATGGTTTACAACCGGGGTTTCACTGATCACATCTGGGAAGGATCGTTCGAAAAGTTTCTGTCCCCCATTGGCAAATACGCTCAACTTTTTACCATCAGCAAAAAGGTATTCAGGCAATTGGTCTCCATCCAGATCCTCAGCTGCAAAACGATGCGTGGCATTGAATTTGCCGACTTCTTTTATTTCCGTATGTCCGGTAAAGTCCTGAATGTAAATTTTGCCTGTTGGATCAGTAGCAATTAACCTTGGGTTTGCTTCATTGACGAATTCCATTGGGTTGTCTGAATGGTTGAAGGGCGAGGGCTGTACATCCCGGCTTTTCCCTTGACGATCCAGGAAATAGGTGTTTTGCTGGTCTGAAAAAACGATGTAATCTTTTCCTTCAATTTCATAACGTTGGATCGGTTTAGTCACAATACCTTGTGTTTCCTGGAAGTTCCATTTCGGAATGAGCTTTCCATCCCGGTCATAGACATAAATCTTTTTGTCTTCACCAGCTACAAAAAAGCGGTATTCTTTGTTTTGTCCATATTGAGCAACCGATACCCCATTTGAAGCCATTGCTTTAAATATAATGGGGAATTTGCCTACCTTGTTGCCCATGCGATCCACCACGTAAAGCTGGGTTTTGGTATTGAATATGTACTGGAACTTTTGATTCTGGTAGATATCAATCTGATGGATTTCAGAAATGATCGGATCAGGCACAGTCATCTGCCACAGGATACTGCCTTCTTTATTGATCAGGTAAACATTGTTCGCTTTGTCGCAAACAATCATTTCACGGTTGGCCAAATCCTTGTGATTGAGCACCAGCCTGGGCGTCTGAGCCAATGGAGCATCGAGCTTAACCTGCCAGATGGCTTGTGGTTCTTCTTTTAGATTGGGATCATATTTTAAGTTGATCCTGTTTTGAATCATGTTGCCTGAAACCGAGAACTGCCAGGTGAAAATGCTGAATTTTCGAATCACTTCTTCACTGGCAGAGATATTGGCACTGAGTTCAGGCTTTAGCAATACTTCTTTTAAACGGTATACTTTGGGTACTTTCCCATAAACGTAGAAGTTGGCTTTTGGTTGGCCATCTTTTATAGTTGCCTTGTATACAGAATCGTTGGCAAGGGTTTTATTTGAAATCAGGCTTTCAAGGTAACTTTTCATTCCCGGTAAGTTGTCCCCCCAGATCAGATATTTCCGGTAAAGGGTGAAGTAATTTCCATTGATCCCCGCGAACGCCTGTCCAAAGAGTGATTGGGCCATATTGCTTATGGGCAGACGATAGATATTGAACGAGTTTTTACTATCCACCGTAAATTTGGTAAGAAGCTTGTCCGCTTGTTCTTCGCCTGTTTGGCTATATTCTGATACCGCCTTTCCGATCTTTTCTTTTGCATCTGCTTCATCCAGTATTTCAGCTACAAAGAAGCGGTTTTGTTCAGGGTTCGATTTGTTGATGTTGGTATAAACACCGGCAAACTGGGTTCCCCCAATCTCCTTAAAGAGCCGGATGGCATCAGTTTTGGTCTTCTTCTGAAACTGCATCAGGTCCATCTCCCGGGGATAATAATTGCCGTTGGTTTTGATGTATGCTTCGTATTGATCAAGATAATTATTTGTATTTTTAAGGTTGATGGCTACAAAGTAAGAGGCAGTAACTGGGATTGCTTTCTCGATGGTCATTTTCTGGGCTGCCTGATTCCTGAAAATGTTGAGGTAGTTATCTGTTGAATCTTTGGTGATGCTATAGCCGGTCATTTCTACTTCTGATGGTTTCAACCATAGATCAAGCTCTGACCAGTTGGAGTAGGATTTGAGTTGATCTACTGATTTGCGTATTTCAGGTGAAACAAATTTAGACAG
This sequence comes from Prolixibacteraceae bacterium, assembly GCA_003450125.1. Classification (GTDB taxonomy): domain Bacteria; phylum Bacteroidota; class Bacteroidia; order Bacteroidales; family Prolixibacteraceae; genus Aquipluma. The sequence continues at coordinate 3,426 of DMFR01000203.1, forward strand.
CAATTGATGGACCGTCAGATGATTGATAAAGACATTGACAAAAGCGTTCTCCTCAATTGTTTTATAGAGCTCAATGAATTCGTGATTGTTCAGCAGGTTGTCCGAATTGGCTTGCCTGATGGCTTGTTCCAGCAGGATAAAGTCTTCACTGACCATGAAAATGTCATTGCTGCAAGCATAAAAGAAATTCAGATCTGCCGACTTTGCATTAAAGATGGTCGTATTGTCGTAGCTTTTTCGGGTAATCGTATATGCTGAACCTAAATCCATGGAAACCGCTTCTGTGGCCGAAGCCGATTCATTCTGATCGTTCATCTGGACAAGAAAAAGGCCGGTAAGCTGGTTCTTCCCCGTTGGATTAATGGAGAGGATAACCGATTTGCCCTTGAATAAATTATGGATTCCCGAATGGTCCCCTGCAAATTCATAGAACCGGTTCGCCTTCGAAAAGAGTTCATCTATCTCCTTGATTCCTTTTAGTTGCTTGATGATGGGGTTCTTGCCTTCCAATTCATGGCAGAATCCTTCGGTGTTTTTTATTTCTATAATCAATGGGCTCTTCATCGGCACTGCTTTGTAAGCAGGATTCTGCTTCGTGGCAAAGGTCTGAATAACCGGCTTTACATTCATTTTCTGGTAATATTTGATACCCATGAAAACTGCAGCTGCAATCAAAATGACAATTCCAGAAATAACAATAACTTTTCGCATAGAAACTAAAATTTGCTCAAAAATACAAAGATTGTTGGTCTTTCATACCGGATTTTTCGCAAGTCTATCTTAGTATTATTTTCTGAACATTTAAATCGCCATAATTGGTTTTTAACAGGTAGATTCCTGGCCTGTTGCCTGTCAGGTCAACCCATTGTTCCTTTTGATGAATGACTTGTCGTAGGATCGTCTTTCCGTTGATGTCGGTTACAATCAATTCCATACCCATGGCGGGAACCTGGTCTAGTTCAACCTTTACTTTACCAATGGCAGGATTTGGGAACACCCTTAATTTCTGATCACCGGTTATGGAAGTTATTCCGGTCGGGATTTTTACCTCCACATTAAACTTAGCGATGGCTTCTTTTCCGTTTGAAGTGGCAGCTATCGATATTTCGGAGGAACCAATGTTTTGTGTTGAAAAGCTTAAGGCTAGTTTACATCCGGTGAGTTTGGTCATTACTACCTGATTGTTGGTGTTTGAGTAGAAATTGTAGCTTAAAACGTCACCCCAATCATCATCGGCAAAGACGGTTTGTAAATCGATGATTTGATCAGGAGCTGTTTTATCTACTGAGATATTTTCGATTGGATTGATCACATAAGGCGCCTTATCCAGGTTCATTACCGAGATTTTGAATTGGCAGGTCAATGAATTTTGGAAATCGTCCTTAACCAGCAGCGAAACTGTATAGGTGGTGTCCTTTGAAACTTCCGGCGTTAGTAAAGTAGGTTTTGATATAGTATTTGAGCTCAATGTGATTCCTGACGGTGCAGTCCATAAATAAATGAATTTATCATTTTCAGGATCAGAAGAGGCGGAACCATCAAGGGTGATTAGACTGTTCTCGTCAACTATTTGATTGGTAGGTGCATTAAAAATGGGTGATTTACTTGGATAAACGGTGACCATCAATTGATCTGCCGGAGAATCAATGTGACCGTCATTTACCACCAGGCTGAACATGAAGGTTGTTTTGATTACAACTTCCGGAGCTGTGAATGTAGGGTT
>DMFR01000170.1:0-1049 GCA_003450125.1 Prolixibacteraceae bacterium
GGTCATTTTTTTTTTCCCCTATCTGCAAAGTATCGTACAAACGTATGCCTCGGAGAAGGTAGCGCGTGAATTGCGTACCCGCCTGTCGGACAAGATATCACGACAAAGCTATAGCTATATTCTGAAGACCAATCCATCAAAGCTTTTAACACACCTTACTTCGGATATAGACTCCATCAAGATGTTTGTCTCGATGGCAGTGGTCACCATCTTTTCATCCGTATTTATGATTACCGGAACCAGTGTAATGATGATTAGGATCAACTATAAACTGGCAATACCCATTATTGCCATCATCCCTATTATCGGGGGCACCTTTTTTATTGTCCTGCGCAAAGTGAAAGTACTGTTTAAGCGAAGCCGTGAAGTCATTGATTGGCTCAACAAGGTTATCAATGAAAGTATCATGGGAGCCGCCATCATTCGTGTGCTTAACTCACAGCAATCAGAATACCATAAGTTCCTTGAAGCCAATACCGATGCCAGAGACCTGGGATTGGGCATTCTGCGGCTCTTTGCAGCCATGATCCCTATCGTCACCTTTACGGCGAACCTGGCGATGATTACCATCCTGATGCTGGGAGGTCATTTTGTAATTACAGGAAGCATGACCCTGGGAGACTTTGCAGCCTTCAACAGTTACTTGGCACTGCTTATTTTCCCCATCCTGATGATCGGCTTCATGAGCAATATTATCGCACAGGCATCTGCTTCCTATGCGCGTATCAATGGTGTGCTGGAAGCTCCTGAGATCCCGGAATTGGGAACTCTGAAAGCTTCGCTGAAAGGCAATATAGAACTGGTCGATGTCTCTCTTTCATACGGACAGAAACCTATATTGAAAAATATATCTCTTTCGGTAATTGGAGGAACACAAGTAGCAATCATTGGCCCAACAGCAGCAGGGAAGAGCCAACTGCTCAACCTGTTGACAGACCTGGTGAAACCCGATAGCGGCGACATCTTGTTTGATGGTAAAAACGTTGAAAGCTACGACAAGGAATCGTTTCGCAGTCAGGTAGGATTTGTACTTCAGGACAGCGTTATAT